>CAZZCN010000066.1:11803-15025 GCA_964652975.1 uncultured Oscillospiraceae bacterium
TGAAGGAATAAACCTACCAAATGAAGGAATAAACCTACCAAATGAAGGAATAAACCTACCAAATGAAGGAATAAACTTAACTAACGAGGAAATAATATTAAAATCTATAATAGAAAACCCTCAAATAAGAACAATTGAAATAGAAGAGTTATTTAATATTTCTGACAGCACTATCTATAGGATTTTGACTAAGTTGAAAAAAGAAAAAAGAATTGAACGGGTTGGCTCAAAGAAAGATGGATTTTGGAAAATTATTTAACATATATAAATAACGGATTTAGAATTTAATAAATAGAAAGCTGGTTACAATATGGCATCACTCCC
Source organism: uncultured Oscillospiraceae bacterium (assembly GCA_964652975.1). GTDB lineage: Bacteria > Bacillota > Clostridia > Saccharofermentanales > UBA5734 > CAZZCN01. Next base: position 12,128 of record CAZZCN010000066.1, read on the forward strand.
AATTTATCAATTTTATGCAGAATTAGATGAGTACAAACCAAAGATATGGCGGCGTTTTCAAGTAAGCAATAATATTTCCATGGCACGATTAGGATATATATTGATGACAATGTTTGAAATGAAGGCGAGTCACTTGTTTTGTTTCGATGTGCCTTATAGAGACAATATAATGCGAAGCCTAGCGAAAAGATATGAAGCAAGGGGAATGACTATTAATGCTGATGATGAAGTTATTCATAGTATAGACAAAAACTATCGTGTCGAAATTTTTGATGAATATACAGATGAGTATTGTTTTGATTCACCAGAAACGACCCAGGTTGACGCAGTAAAGAGAACTGTTAAGTCTGTGGTCTCAGATGCTGCTGATTTAATGGTTTTTAATTATGATTTTGGTGATAATTGGAATATTTCTATTACCCTTGAAAAAATATTTGAGGATAAAGAACTTCCGGGCAAAGACCTGCCAATGGTTCTAGATGGAGCGGGTTTTGGAATAATTGAGGATATAGGAGGGGTTTACGGACTTCTTGAATTCGCTAAAGCTTGCAAGAACAAAAGTGGTAAGAAATATAAAGAACTAAGCGAATGGTATGGGATTTATGATATGGATTTAGCCTCTTTTAATATTGATGATATTAATTTCAGACTGAAAAAGATTCCAAGAATTTTTACAGACTTATATGAATATGATCTGGTACCGACAAAAAGATCGCTTGACTTGTTAGATAGAAAATATATTAAAAAATAGAATGACTATATTGTGTACTCAGTAAGTAGAGACATTACCAAATATATCAGCTAGCTGCGACATAACGGCGACAAAGTGTCGCTGTTGCAATGACAGTACTGAAATGTATTTTTACCAATGAAGTGTAAATATAACGAATAGATTATGTAAAATCATTATAATATCATATATAAATAACAATTATGACGAATAATCACAAATATGTAGAATAAAATTATTTATTGTGATACAATGTTGATTATAAGGGGTGCGCCAGTTCGGTGTGTGATAGATAGTGCGGTGAGAGACCGCACCCGGTAAAGGTTAGCGACCAGCCGGTACTCAGGCTTGGAGCCGAAGCCGTGAGGTAAGGTTTAAGCGTAGTCAGAGGAGCATAAGAGCCGCAATGCGAAAGCGTGAAGCGATTCAGCCCCGTCAGTTATATGGAGTGGAAGCCGATATTTTTCCTTTAATAGCAGGCAACAATGTTAAAGCGATAGCGCGAGTTTTGACAGGTTCCACCGGGGTCCAAGAGCGTGGCGAGAATGCAAAGGTCAATCACATATACCTGGGAGGTCTGACAGATTCCGTTAGCCTTATGGCAAAACGGTAAGGGCGATTGAAGTCTTGAAAATGGAGAGAGTTTGACGGTCTGTCAGAAGTCGGATTACCTCATAGTAGCGGTGAAGGGCGTGAAAGCGTCTGGAGCGAAGGGGGTAACAAGTCGTCGTTTCCGGAGAGGAAGCATATGCAGCACAGGAGGCAAAAAGCGTATGGAACAGGAATCAAAGGGAATAAGGTATCAGTCAGAGAACCGCAAAGCGGTGCAGAATCTCATGTACCTTGTCAATGAAGAGTCGCTGAGAGAAGAACATCGAAGGCAGAATGGAAAGAAAGCCACAGGAACAGACGGAGTGACAAAGGAAAGCTACGGACAACAGCTTGAAGAAAACATCGAGGATTTGGTTAGCCGAATGAAAAAGTTCAGCTACAAGCCGCAAGCCGTACGCAGGACGTATATTCCGAAAACAAATGGGAAGATGCGACCACTGGGCATACCCGCATACGAGGACAAACTTGTACAAGGGGTCATGTCTAAAATCCTAAACGAAGTCTACGAAGTGAGGTTTCTTGATAGCTCCTACGGGTTCAGACCGGGGCGAAGTGCTCATCAAGTAGTGCGATACATTAACCAAACGGTTATGACGAAGAAGGTCAATTATGTACTGGAAGCAGACATCAAAGGATTCTTCGACAATGTAAATCACGAGTGGTTGATGAAATTTCTTGGAAATGACATAGAGGACAAGAATTTTCTGCGTTACATCAAACGGTTTCTGATTGCAGGAGTAATGGAAGGTACAGAGTATCAGGCAAGCGATAAGGGGACACCGCAAGGCGGGCTGATTTCTCCGATATTGGCAAATGTGTACCTGCATTATGTACTGGATTGGTGGTTCGAGGAAAACATCAAAGGAAAGCTAAAGGGAGAGGCATATTATGTGCGATACGCAGACGACTTTCTCATCTTTTTCCAATACGAGAACGAGGCAATACAAGTGATGGAGAAACTAACACGAAGATTGAAAGCATTCTCATTGGAAGTGGCAGAGGAAAAGACCCGGATTCTACCGATTGGCAGATATAAGGGAACGAAAGAAGAATTTGACTTTCTGGGATTTACATTCTTTAACGCGAAGACAAGAGAAGGCAAATATCGACTGGGCGTGCGGACGTACAAGAAGAAGCTAATGGCGAAGAAACAAGGAGTAAAGGAATGGTTGCAGACTAAGTTAACATCACCGATAGCAGAGACAATGAGGTCAATAGCTTCGATTGTTCGAGGACACTGCAATTACTATGGCGTCAATGGAAATTTCATGGCAATCCAGAAGTACTGGAAATACATTAAATATTCCTGCTATAGAATGCTAAACAGACGAGACCAGAAGGGTAGACTGAAATACTCCAAGTACCTGCGCATTTGGAACTTCTACGTTCCTAAGCCTCACCTAACAGTGAATATCTGGCAATAGCGACCAAAGACGATTTGAAGAGCCGGATGCGGGAAAATCGCAAGTCCGGTTCTGTGAGGGGCAACGGCATCCCGTCACGTGTTATAAAAAAGTTAAATACGAGAAAGGAGTGTCGAGTTGTCTACTCGACGG
>CAZZCN010000067.1:0-14818 GCA_964652975.1 uncultured Oscillospiraceae bacterium
CCACCCAGTGAAAAATACATATCAAGCATTTCGTGGCTCTCAGTTGTATTGCTAAAGTCAACATTTCCGGCTCCAAAAGCAACGACCGAAGCCTTTCTTCCTAACCCATTTATAAAAGTTTGTTTCATCATTTTATTTAAACCCCTTTTCTAATAATTGGATAATACCAATTCACAAATCACGAAATCCATTTTCACATATCTTGGTAATATGTTACAGTATCCATGTTTTTTTACTGCTATAATAACACAAAATTGGTTTAAGGATGGTATAAGAAATGGGAAATTTATTTGAAATGTTCAGACCAGAGAAAAGATGTCCGGCTATCTCGCCGAAAGATGCAAAGGATTTATTGGCAGCTGACAAATCAGTTCTTTTGATTGATGTCAGAACACCTCAAGAATATGCCGAGGTCAGAATTCCCGGAAGCATTCTAGCTCCGTTGGATATTCTTTCATTAAAAATACAAGATATCGCTCCCTCAAAGGATACAAAGTTGATTGTCTATTGCCGCAGTGGTGCAAGAGCTACATCGGCATGCACCCAGCTTGCACATCTGGGATACACCAATGTAAGTAATCTAGGCGGAATAATGACATGGCCATACGAGACTGTCAGCGGCAGATAATAGATTGAATTTTTATATCTTTTTGAGTATTAACATATTAAGTTTTACTTATGATGTGATATAATTTCCTCATGTCGGTTCACAAATTTTATCGATAACTGATATCGGAGGTTTGCATATGAATTCATTCAACAGGCGCGTTCACACCGGACTTTTGGAATTTGACGAAATGATCGACTCGCTTCGCCTCGGTGATAATGTGGTGTGGCAGGTTGATTCTATCGAAGACTATTCGATTTTCGTTGATTTTTACGTTAATCAAGCATTGGCTGACGAACGCAATATTGTTTATATGAGATTTGGTAACCACGCCCCACTTCTTGAGAAATCAGACCGTATAACAGAGCATCACCTTATTCCAAACAAAGGTTTTGAATCATTTGCAACACAGGTTTATCACATTATAGAGAAGGAAGGCAGGTATGCTTTCTACGTCTTTGATTGTCTCACGGATCTTCTTGAACAATGGTGCAGTGATCTTATGTTAGGTAATTTTTTCAAAATCACCTGTCCTCACCTGTTTGCCCTTGATACATTGGCATATTTTGCAATTATTCGTTACAAGCATTCAAATGAATCAATTGCACGAATCCGTGAGACCACCCAGCTTCTGATTGATCTAAAGAATATCTCATCTACGTTGTATCTTCACCCGCTGAAGGTCTGGGAACGCTACTCTCCCACAATGTTTCTGCCTCATAAATATGTAAACGGCAAGTTTGAAACCATTACTTCAAGCGTTGAAAATTCAGACCTTTTCAGGCCAAGACTTGCAGAGCAAAGAAGCGCAGGTCTCCTTGATTACTGGGACAATCTTTTCATAGAGGCAGAAGGATTGCTTTCCTTGAAGGTGGGCGACCCCGTCCGCAAAGAAATGTTCACGCGGCTTATTCACCTGTTGATTGGCAAGGATCCGATGATTTCTAAACTTGCCCACAAGTTCATGGTTCTGGAAGATATAATAAGAATCAAAAACCGACAGATCGGTACAGGATATATTGGCGGCAAATCAGTGGGAATGCTTATTGCCAGGAGCATTTTAAAGAACGAAAAAACATTCGACTTTTCGAGTCAGCTTGAAGAACACGACTCTTTCTATCTTGGATCCGATATTTTCTATACATACCTCGTCCAAAACGGATGGTGGAATTTGAGAATGAAGCAGATAAATCCTGAGAGCTATTTTTCCGAGGCCAAAATCCTGAAGGAAAAGTTAATGTCGGGTGAATTTCCAACTGCCATCAGGGACAGGTTCATGGAGATGCTTGAATATTTTGGTCAATCGCCCATCATTGTGCGTTCATCGAGTCTTTTGGAGGACAATTTCGGCAATGCTTTTGCCGGCAAATACGAAAGTGTCTTTTGCGTTAATCAAGGCTCACCTGAAGAGCGTTATCAGGAATTCGTCAATGCCGTTCGTGTAGTTTATGCCAGCACCATGGATGATAATGCTTTAAATTACAGGCTTAAACGCGGTCTTGCAGGCAAGGACGAACAGATGGCTTTGCTTGTGCAGCGCGTTTCAGGTGATTATCACGGCAAATATTTTTTCCCTGCATTAGCCGGAGTTGGAAATTCCTCTAATCTATACGTCTGGGATAAGCAGATTGATCCACATGCAGGTATGCTTCGTCTTGTATTCGGTCTCGGTACGCGTGCTGTTGACAGGACATCAGGAGATTATCCGAGAATAGTGAGTCTTGACAAGCCTTTATTGTGGCCGGTTGAATTTGACAAGAGAAGCCAGTACTCACAGCATGAAGTGGATTTGCTTGATCTTGCGAATAACAAGCTGGCAACAATTTCTGTTGATACACTTCTTTATGATGACAAGAGCATCGACCATTCTTTGTTCGCGGAGATTGACCAGCAGGTCACATCGCGAATGCGTGAACTTGGTCTCGCAAAGCCCATATCGTATATACTTACCTTTCAGAAGCTGCTTGCAGAAACAACATTTCCTTCATATATAAAGCAGGTTCTCTCCTGTCTTCAGAAAAATTATAATTACCCGGTTGACATTGAATACACTGTAAATTTTTCGAAGGACAACGCATATCATGTCAATTTGCTTCAATGCAGACCTCTTCAGACAAAAGGTCTTGGCAAGGCCATATCCTTCCCCGAATCAACATCTCCTTCAAACACACTGATTTCGGTAAATGGTGGATTCATGGGAGGTAATGCAAGGATACCTCTTCAATATATAGTTTCGATTAATCCTGAACAGTACAGTAAACTAATCGAATCAAAGAAGTACAGCATAGCCAGAATTGTAGGCAAATTGAATCAGATTTTCAACAGGGAGTCAAAATCGGCACTTTTAATTTCACCGGGCAGGCTAGGAACAACCACTCCTTCTTTGGGTGTCCCGGTTAGTTTTTCTGAAATATGCAATATGAGTGTCATCTGCGAAGTTGAATTTGAAACTGCGGGATTGATGCCGGAACTTTCCTATGGAAGTCATTTTTTTCAGGACCTGGTTGAGTCCGACATTTTCTACATCGCCCTCTTCCCTAGAAATGAAGGTACATTTTTCAATGAAGACTGGATTGCAAGCCAGAAAAACCATTTATCTGAATGGTTTCCTGATCACGCAGAGTTCGAAAATATAATAAAAGTAGTTGAAAGCCCTTTGCAAAAGGGCGCATCAACCCTTGAACTCTATTCCGACATTGTAACTCAGAAATGCGTGTGTACATGGTGAAATTCGAATTCACTTTGACAGGCCTTAGTTGTGCGAATTGTGCAGCAAATATTGAGTTTGAAATTAAAAAATTAAAAGAAGTCAATACTGCTTCAGTTGATTTTGTAAGCCAAAAATTGTATATTGAATCAGATTTAAATATTGACGATTTTTATGAAAAAATAAAATCGACCATTAACAGGATTGAGCCTGATGTAAATATTATCTTTAAAAGTAATAAAGCAAAAAACACACGTATAAATACTGAATCTGATGATGATCACAATCACAAACGACAGTGGATAAAATTGATTGCAGGCGGAGTTATATTCGCTGTCGGTCTTATTTTTAACTTTAACCATTGGCTCGAGCTCGCTATCTTTTTAACAAGCTATATTATTGTCGGCGAAAATGTCGTTATCGGTGCTGTCAAAGGAATAAAACGCGGACAGATATTCACGGAGCATTTTCTGATGAGTGTTGCGACGATTGGTGCCTTTTTAATCGGTGAGTATCCTGAGGGAGTTGCTGTCATGCTGTTCTATCTTGTCGGCGAGATGTTTCAGGATTTGGCTGTGGATCACTCCAGAAAGTCGATTGGCACCTTGATGGATATACGTCCGGATTATGCCAATTTAAAAATCGGCGACGAGATTACAAGAGTTGCTCCGGAAGATGTCAAAATTGGAGATATTATAGTAGTCAAGCCCGGGGAACGGGTCCCGCTGGATGGTAAAGTAATCGACGGTGTTTCCATGGTCGATACAGCTCCCCTGACTGGAGAATCCATGCCTCGTGAACTGGAACCCGGCATGGATGCATTAAGCGGGTTTATCAATATAAATGGCGTGTTGACGATTGCTGTGACAAAAGATTTTGAAAACTCCACTGTATCTAAAATTCTTGACCTGGTCCAGAATGCCAGCAGTAGAAAAGCACCTACCGAGAAATTCATTACAAAATTCGCCAGGTATTATACCCCTGTTGTTGTGTTTAGTGCTCTGGCACTTGCCCTCATTCCCCCACTACTTATTGCAGATGCTTCTTTTGATGTCTGGATATACCGGGCATTGGTTTTTCTAGTAGTCTCTTGTCCTTGTGCCTTGGTCATATCAATCCCTTTAGGTTTTTTTGGCGGTATCGGAGGTGCATCAAAACGAGGAATTCTTGTCAAAGGCGCCAACTATCTCGAAGCTTTGAATAATTTAGAAACAGTAGTATTTGATAAGACGGGTACATTAACGAAAGGCGTATTCAAAGTAACCGAAGTCAATCCGCAAGGCAACCTTTCCAAAAACGAGCTATTGGAATACGCGGGTTATGCAGAAATTTATTCCAACCACCCGATTGCCATGTCTATTGTTAATGAATATAAAATGGAAATTGATAAGTCAAGAATAAGTGGTTATATAGAAATAGCCGGTCAAGGCATAACCGTTAATATAGACGGCAAAGAAGTTCTTGCAGGTAATTCCAGACTCATGGACAGCCGTAATATTCAGCAGGTTGATATTGAATCAACCGGTACTGTTGTTTATGTTGCTGTGGATGGCAAATTTGCCGGTACTATAGTAATTTCAGACGAAGTAAAAAAAGATTCAGCTGATGCTATAACTGAACTAAAAAAACTGGGAGTCACTCATACAATCATGTTAACAGGCGATTTAAAGTCTGTTGGAGATAAAATCGGATCAGAATTAGGCATAGATGAGGTTTTTTCTGAGCTCCTGCCTGCTGACAAGGTTAAAAAGCTGGAATCACTGGAAGCCCAAAAGTCTTATAGCGGCAAAATAGTATTTGTTGGTGACGGAATCAATGATGCTCCTGTCCTCGCACGGGCTGACATAGGTATCGCCATGGGCGGTCTGGGGTCCGATGCTGCCATTGAGGCTGCTGACATTGTCATAATGACAGACGAACCATCAAAGATAGCTACTGCTATTAAAATTGCCAGAAGAACAAAAACCATCGTTATTCAAAACATCGTATTTGCTTTGGGTGTAAAGGCCATCTTTCTTGTTCTTGGAGCCCTTGGATTTGCATCTATGTGGGAAGCGGTATTTGCTGACATGGGCGTGGCTATACTGGCAATATTGAACGCATCCAGGGTCATGAATACCAGAAACATATAATAGCACTCGTAATCATACATTATGCGTACATTGGATATCGCTTTCAGCGTAGGCTTTTCAGATTCTAATTATTTTAGCACCATATTTAAAAGAATTACCGGTGAAACACCGAAATGTTATAAAGGCAGAGCCGATCGCAGTGTCTAGTAACGGTTGCAACTATTCACTTGTAGCTGTTGGTTCCAACCATTCCAAATTACCTATGACCCAGGCTGTCAATTCACTTAGCGATGGGTGAATCACCATGGAGGTATAAAGCGGCTCTAAAGTACCATGCTTTGGGCAGCTAGGAAGTTCGCATATGTTGTGCGGGTGTTCAATGTTGCTTCTTACTTTGCAATTGTAGCCAATATTCATAAAATACACGAAGGATTGAATCAGAATCGCTGCATGAGGCCCTGCAATATGCACTCCGAGAATTTTCATGTTCTCATCTGCAATTACTTTAACAAATCCATTATCCAAATCACTTTTTTCGTAACCCATTGCGTATCCATTTACGACCTCTGAATAATAATTTTTGCCGATTAATATCCGTTTGTTATTCTTCAATGCTTCCTTTTGGGTAATGCCAACATGTGCAACCTGAGGGTGCGTAAATATCGCCCAAGGAACTTTTGAATAGTCTGCCTGCTTTTTGGTTGTGTTTTTATAAAATATATTATTGCTCAAAATTTCAGCCTCGTAGTTGGCCTTATGCCTGAATTGAAATTTACCGTTTATGTCGCCAACAGCCCAGATATTTGGTACATTTGTTTCTAAAAACTCATTCGTTATAATCCAGCCCTTCTCATCGACCTTGATCCCCGTCTTTTCTACTTTTAAAATATCAGCGTTTGAACGTATTCCTGATGAAACGAATATTTCTTCGCATTCAATATATTCAAGTTCTAATGTTTCGATATTTTGAATTGTTACAATCTTATTTTGCTGCTTTTTTTCCACCTTTATGGCCTTAAATTTTGTCTTTACATTTATTGAATTTTTTGCAAACTCATTTTCTACAAAAACACTTATCTCCTCCTCCTCAGTTGATAGTAGATGAGGTGCCAGTTCAATAACAGTCACTGCTGTGCCGAGTGCCGAAAAAACATGCGCAAACTCAGCTCCTATCGCCCCACCGCCTATTATCACAAGGCTTTTCCACGGGACTTCTGGAAATTTGTCCCCGAAAAACGTTTCGGATATTACAAATCCTGTCTCATGTAATCCCTCTATTGGCGGTATGAAGGATCGCCCTCCGGCAGCAACAACAAATTTGGCACCTTTAAATTCCTCTGAATAGCTTCCATCTGACAGTTTTACTTTCATAGTAAACGGGGATGTAAATTCAGCCGTTCCTTTATAGACAGTGGCAGCTTGGTTGTCAGTCAGACTGTTTTCGATATCCTTGTTCTGGTCAATCATTTTCCACATGCGTTTAGAGATCAATTTCCAATCAACACTTTTGAGGTCCAGATCAACACCAATTTTTTTTGAGTGGGCTGCTTCGCGAATCATATCACATGGTGCAACCAGAACCTTTGAAGGAATGCATCCTTTGGTAAGGCAGGTACCTCCGAATTTCGAATTTTCGACAATAGCACACTTTAATTTGTTCTGGATAGCATACTCCAGTATCGAAAGACCTACACCACTACCTATTATTACCATATCAAATTCAATCATCACAAATCCTCCTTTAATAGTCTGGCTGTTCAGGACTTCTATTAAACGCAATAGACATTTTGTTGTTGCATCATTTTATTACACTACTTAGTTGTATTTCTTTTTGCTCTTTTTATTATATCGCATAGTATTATTTACTGTTTCTTCTTTTTGTTACACCACGTTGTTATTTTTTCTATTTACTCTTTTTGTTAACCCACATAGTTATTTTTACTGTTTCATCTTCCAGTTAAATCACATATTTGTTTTTTTGCTTCAGCGCTTTTTCTATACTAATAAAAAAGCTATCAACGAATAGTGCCATGATGGATACCGGGAGCGCACCTTTCAGCAGTAAAATAAAATCATTGCTTCTCATACCATTGATAATAAGTGTTCCAAATCCGCCTATACCAACTGTTGCACCGATTGTAGCAACGCTGATGTTTAATATAACCGATGTTTTAATACCCGCTATAATTGCAGGAAGTATTAGTGGAAATTCAACTTTTAAAATCACTTGAACATTACTCATCCCAACCGCTCTTGCAGATTCTATTATTTCCTTGGGGATTGTGTCAAATCCCTCAATTGTGTTTCTAAGAACAGGCATAATTCCATAGAGAACCAATGCAAAAATCAACAATACAAAGCTATAGCCTAAAAAAGGCACCAATAAAGCCAAAACTGCAACAGTTGGAATACTTTGTGCAAATGTTGCGGTACTAAGAAAAAACGCTTTGAATTCGCTCATAAATTCAAGCCTTGTAACAATCGCAATTATCAAGGCAAGTGTTACAGATATGACGCTTGAGACTGCGACAATAAATATATGCCGACCGGCAACAAAGACAAGAGGCAAGCGCTCTTCGAATATGTTTTTCGGCTTTATGAAAAGAGTTAATAATTTTTCTATCAGTTCAAATTGAAAAATTGAAAACACAAACAAAAATAACAACGCAAAAGTAACACCCCATATGGATAAATTTTTACTTCTCATAAATTGCACCACTGTAGACACCCAGAATATTTTCAATTTTGATAACGCCTATTACATTACTGTTGTTGCTGTTGTTGTCGCTCTTGTTGCTGCTGTTGTTGCTGTTACTGCTGCTGTTGCTGCTGTTGCTGCTGTTGTTGTCGCTGTTGTTGCTGTTGTTGCTGCTGTTGGTATTGTCTGCGTTAACGGTAAAGTAATTTCTGTTATTTTCAAAATCTACCACTTCTAGTTTTGAAGTCCCGTTAGAAATCATAATAGCCAATGCAGTTGATAATGTGTCATCTTTTTTTACAAAATATTCTGAAGACACTTCTGTAGAAGGTGTTTCTGTAGATGCTTTTACCATGAAATCCCTGACTAAATATCTTGAAAGCAATTTTATTGCAAATTCGTTTCCCAAAAACTCTGATACATAGTTATCTCTCTCCTTCACCAGGTCATCAGGAATTCCATATGCCACTATTTCACCATTTTTCATAACGGCAATTTTGTCAGCCAGTCGTATTGCTTCTTCAACATCGTGAGTAACGAACAGGACAGTTTTGTTCAGGTGTTTTTGAATTTTACCAAATTCTCTTTGTAAACGCTCCCTGGTCAATGGGTCTACCGAACCAAAAGGCTCGTCCATAAGAAGAATTTCAGGATTGGCGGCAAGTGCCCTCGCTACTCCTACCCGCTGTGCTTCACCACCTGATAATTCAAAAGGCTTTTTGTTTTTGAAGCTTTTACCAAGTCCAACCAGTTCAAGCATTTCATCCACTCTTTTATCAATATCAATCCTTGACCATTTTAAAAGTCGTGGGACAACACCAATATTTTCATACACATTGTAATGCGGAAACAGCCCTGTGCCCTGGATAACATATCCGATGCTTCTTCTTAAGTTTTCAGGATTGATGCTTTTTATGTTTTTGCCGGATATATAAACGTCTCCGCCGGTGGGCAGGATAAGTGAATTAATCATTCTTAATGTAGTTGATTTGCCGCAGCCCGACGGTCCTATCAACACAAGCATCTCACCGTTTGAGACTTCCATGTTAATATTGTTTACTGCAACTATCTCTTCATATTTTTTCGTTAATTTTTCAAGCTTTATCATATTGTTTTGCTCCTAGAATTCTTCTGCTGTAGAAATTAATAAAAAACGAAAACATATCGTTTGAAGCAAGCGATATAAGCAAAATAGGTATTACACCAAGCAAAATCAGATCAGGTGCGGATTGTGCCAGGCCTAGAAATATTATACTGCCTAGCCCACCGCCACCTATTAAACCTGCTAATATTGTGTTTCCTATGGATTGTGTCATTGCTGTCCTGATCCCGCCTAAAATCACTGGAAAGGCTAACGGCAGTTCAACGCGAAAAAAAGCTTGTGATTTACTCATACCCATCCCCTTGGCAGTATCTAAAACATTTTCATCCAAAAGTTTAAGTCCGGCAACCGTATTATTTACAATAGGAAACAACGCATAAACAACCAGCACAATAAATGCCGGCACCACCCCTACTCCCTTTATTCCTATTCGGCTAAGAATTGTGCTGTTCTGCCCTAAAAAGGCTAATGGTATCATAATCATCCCTAAAAGTGACAATGTTGGAATTGTCTGTCCTAGATTGATTAAAAACAAAAGTTTTTTGTGTGTTTTCTTAGTCTTGAAAATATACACTCCTATAGGAAAAGCAATAGCAATACCAACAGCTACAGAGAGGATTGCAATAAGAAAATGAGCATATATCTGGTCGGCAATTGTGTCTTGTCTGTTAATTAACTCCTTGACAATTGAAAGATTGTCTAAATGACCGCTTAAGAAAAATACAGCAATAATTACAATAACTGCATAATGAAACAATGGCTTATAAAAACTATTCTTATGGCTTTTAATAGCACCTGTAATAACCATCAATATACCGGCAAGTGAAACGAAAAACCCATTTCCCATGGATAATCTTGAACTTGATATGGTATTATATGCAACATTTCCAGACGCATCCCCTAGCAAAAACATCAATGTTCCGACAAAAACAAGTGCCAGCAATGATATAACAATTGGACTTTTGGTGCTTTTCCCCAGTAAAATCAAGCTTACAAATATTACAATTGCAATAGCTAATAATATGTATAATCCATCACCGAATAAAGCTTTCGCAGATAAATTATCACCACTCAAAACCCGGTTTGGTCTGTAAATGGCATAATCAAAAAACAACAAAGCTATAATATTAATTATTGCGCCTAACAACGAAACCTTGCTTTTTGTCATAAATACTGCCCTTTATTCCACTGTATAATTGGCATGCTTCAAATAACAAAGCATGTGATAGCACTTCTATTACAATTTCTATTTCTTCAGTAAATTGGCTTTTTCTAGGTAATCTGATGCAACTTTTTTTGCATCCATACCGTCATAGACTACTTTAGCGTTAAGTTCTCGCAAAATTTCAATTGTCAGACCGGAAAACAATGGCTTTAAAAGAGTCTCTATTTCAGGATTCTTTTGATAAAGCTCGCCCCTCAATACAGGTGTTGGTAAATACACGGGCGGAATGCTTTTAGGATCTGCAATTACAAATAAATTCATCTTGTCAAGTGCTCCATCTGTGCCGTAAACCAGTGATACGTTGATTCCATCCTTTGTTTCAGTTAAGGCTTTAAGCATTTCGGCTGTATTCCCGGATGCAAGAATTACTAACTGGTCGCTGGAAAGCTTGAATCCATATGCCTCCTCGAGACCTCGCAGACCTTTAATGTTTTCGGCAAATGCCGACGAGCAAATCAGCTTTGTCTTACCACCGCCATTGACATATTTTGCAAAATCCTCCATTGTAGCAATTTTATTTGCCTCTGCAAACTCCTTTTTGACAGCTAACCCCTCAGTATTGTTTGCGTTTGCGGGAGTTAGCCAGATTATATTGTTAACTTCCTTATCAAGCTTTTTGGTTAACTCATAGCCCTTGGTTGCGTCTGACCATTCATCAGCATTATTACCCTCGTGATAGTATTGACCGGAACCGGTGTAGTCAAGAACCAGGTCTACCTCGCCTGAAACCAATGCCTGCCTGAGTATTTCAGGAGTACCAAATTCCGTTTTATCAATTACATTAAATCCATCTTCTTTAAGCAATGCAACCATCATGCTGCCCAAAACAGCGCCTTCGCTATCAATCATGGTAGCAACAGTGATATCGCCCTTCTTATTTTTTTCGGTTACCTTTGCATCGCAGCCGAAAACTGCAATTGTGACTGCTAATACAACTAATATAGTTATTATTTTTTTCATGATAAAAACCTCCCGTATTCTATATAAATACAGTAGAACTATATCCATTGTATTTTATATTCAATGTCAAGTCAATGAATGGATGGATGAATGGATGAATGGATGGATGGATGGATGATTGAATGGATGAATGGATGATTGGTTGATTGTATATTAGAATCATTTATTATTGTCAAACCCCTGGCGTGGATTTTTTCTGACACGCAAGGCAGTATCCGTAAATATTAAGGTTATGCCCTTCAACTTTAAAATTAGTTTTTTCTTCAACTACCTGTTCATAATTTTTTAATGGACAATCTTCAATCGGGATAATCGTTTTGCATTCAAGACAAAGCAAATAATGTCTGTGCACCTTGTGATTGAATTCATAAAGTGTTCGGCCGTCTCCAGATATATTTAATTTATTTACAAGACATTTTTCGTTTAACGAATCAAGTGTTCGATAGACAGTGGATAAATTTACTGATACACCTTTTGTTTGGAGATCATTATAAATCTTTTCTGCGGCAATCGGCTGGTCGCTTTGCTCCAAAATTGCAAGTATGGATGTACGATGTTTTGTATTTTTAAGTCCGCTTCTTTTTAAGTCATTAGTATAATCTGAATGTTTCGTTCTAATCACCTCTGTCATTCTCTTAAAATATTTCCATTTATGGCAGAAATCCGTCTTCTCTTTATTCGTTTTATAATTGATTGAATACTATATGAAATAAGATAGCACATCACACTCAAAATAACGATAACCGCACCGGATGGAATGTTCATCTCGTAAGATATGTAAAGTCCGATCAGAGAATATGCAATGCCAAAGACGACAGAAAAAATCATACGATTTTTGAGATTATGCGTCAGAATTCCAGCTGTTGCAGCAGGCGCTGTGAGCAATGCAACCACAAGAATGATCCCAACGACACGAATCAGAACAACTACAGTCATAGCAATTAGAATCAGCAGCAAGTACTCCAGTATTACAGTTTTAATACCAATGATTAAAGCAAATTCATCATCAAACAGATAAGCTTTCCATTTATTAAAAAAAGTGATTATTACAAACATGACAAAAAGCGTCAAGCTGATCATAAGGTACAAATCAAATTTTGTTACCGATAGAATATTGCCAAAAAGATAAGAGTTCAGCTCTGGCGGGTATCCCGGCATAAGTACAATGAATACAATACCTAAAGCCATTCCAAGCGACCAGAAAAGGCCAATAACAACATCAGATCGTGCACCGCCTTTCCTTTTGATGTATCCTATGCCCAACGCTGCACATATTGAAAATAAAAACGCCCCAAGAATCGGTTCAAATCCCATGAGATAACCCAGGCCTACACCACCGTATGAAGTGTGTGCAATACCGCCGCTCATCATTACAAGCTTTTTCTCAACGATTATAACGCCAATAATACCACAAACTATACTTGCGAGTATACTCGCCAATAAGGCATTCTGTAAAAATTGATATTCGAAAAGCACCTTAAACAATTTATTCTTCCTCCGTATGTTCTTTAAGAACTCTGTGTGGCACACCGTGAGCTATAAGGTCTATCGGACAGCCATATAGATTGTTTACAATATTTTCGGTTAGTTCTGATTCACCATGATAAACCAGATTGTTATTAAGGCAAGCCAGCTTGTTAACTTGTGAGGAAATGGCAAGCAAGTCATGCGTGACAAGTATAATAGTCATATTCTTATTAAGTTCTGTCAATAAATTATAAATTTGATCACGAGAATTTGCGTCTACGCTAGCGGTCGGTTCATCTAAAAGTAAGAGTTTAGGGCTAATCGCAAGTGCTCTGGCTATGAGCATCTTCTGGAATTCTCCACCTGAAAGTTCTGATATCTGCCGATTAGCTAGATCTGCAATACCAACTTTGGCAAGCAGTTCATGTGCAGCTTCCTTTTCTAAATTACTGAATTTAAAGAACGGAGATAGACCTTGCTTCAACATTCCTGTTAAAACAACCTCAATAAGTGTTATTGGAAATCGCTTGTCAAGGGAAGTCAGCTGAGGAACATATCCAACTATTTTCCCGCTTTTCCCTGGACTGTTTCCATAAATCTGTACAGTGCCTGAAGATATTGGAATCAGGCCTAGAACAGCTTTAAGCAGTGTGGACTTTCCACCCCCGTTTGGACCTATGATTCCCAGGTACTCTCCATCTAACACATCTAGACAAACTTTCGAAATTGCAGGAGTTTGACCGTAATATACCGATAGATTGTCTATATGGACTGCATTTTCATTCATCGCATAACCTCAGCCATTGTTTTTGCCATTCGCTTGAAATTTTCAATGTAATCCGGAGATAATGGAGCTAGTTGTATAGTCTTGCCTTCAATTTCTTCGGCAAACGCTCTTGATTGTTTGCTGTCTATTTCCTCCTGATAGAAAATAACTTTTATATTTTCTTTTTTAGCAAAATCTACCATGTCCTTCAAATGCTTTGCTGTAGCTTCTTTGCCTTCCTCTTCCAATGAATACATGTCCAGTCCATAATCACTTGCCAGATATCCAAATGCAGGATGAAATACTATAAACTTTCTATTCTTTACATTTTCGAGTGTTGTTACTATTTGTCGGTCAAGCTCATCAAGTTTCGCAATATAATCAGCCGCGTTCTTCTCATAAATATCTTTATTTGCGCGGTCAAATTCACTCATCGTACGCGCTATTACCTCAACCATTAATTTAACTCTTTTCGGCGAAAGCCAGATATGTGGATCTCTTCCTCCCGATTCGAATGATCTTTCAGGATATACTGTCAATACCTCTTCAGAAAGTGAAACAACTTTGATATTGCCGGTATTAGGAAGAATGCTAGACTCTTCTATGGTAACTCCTATTGAAAAATAAATGGACGCCTTACTGAATTTTTCCATCAGCTGTGGAGCCGGCTCATAATTCTCAGGGCTGAATCCTGGTGGCACAAGTGTTATAATATCTGCCAAGCCACCGCAAACTGCTTCCACAAATGTCCTTTGCGGTACTATGCTCACAGCAATGATCGGTTTAACAGTAACATCATCTTTTGCTTTCTCTGTAATGTCAATATTGTTGCAGCCTACAGATAGCAGAAGCAATAAAACAATAATGCCAGAACTTATGAATTGGTTAATTTTTCTTATAGATTTCATATTGTCACCTTATGCAAATATATTTGATGCAAATGCAAATCATTCGCATCAAATATATTTTACAATGATAATATTCATATGTCAATAAATTATAAAATTGAATTTTTCGTATAATTATAAATTTGAAATTTTCGTATAAATTGTAAACTGGAGGTTTTCGTGATTATAGGCTTTTACTGTAATATTTATAAAACAAGCTCCATCTCTAAAAAAGATGGAGCTCGTTTTATGGTCGAGGTGACACGATTCGAACGTGCGACATCCTGCTCCCAAAGCAGGCGCTCTACCAAGCTGAGCCACACCTCG
>CAZZCN010000068.1:0-14500 GCA_964652975.1 uncultured Oscillospiraceae bacterium
ATTTGTTAAAATCCTTTGACATGGTAACATAAAATAAAATTTGAAAACGTGATAAATATCACAAAATAGATAGTAAAGTAAATTTTTATATTTATATGATAACACTAATTTAAGAAGTATTGCAATTACAAGTTGAAAATAGCCATTCAACATCTTCATCACATAATCAACACAATTGTGGCATAATATAGTATTATAAAAGCAAATCCACTAGTGATGACAGGGCGTCAATGTAAACGGAGGCGAATGAAATTGGAGAACAAGATTCTCATAGCTGAAGATGAAGCAAACTTAAGAAAACTTATTGCAAGCTATTTGCGCAAAGAGGGCTTTTCCACCGTCGAAGCATCCAATGGACGTGAGGCATTGAAGCTGTTTTCCGAAGACAAATTCGACCTTGTAATCCTTGATATTATGATGCCTGTTATGGACGGGCTTGAAGTGTGCAAGGCAATACGTCGGGAGTCCACAGTGCCGATTGTTATGCTTACCGCACGAAGCGAGGAGTACGACGAGTTATCCGGATTTTCATGCGGAGCCGACGAATATATCACCAAGCCGTTCAGCCCTGCTATTTTGATTACCAGAATAAAGTCCGTACTTAAACGCTCCCATGTCATCGGAGACGATGAAATGCATCTGGCGGAGATCACACTTAATATAAGGGAACGCAGAGTAAAGGTAAAAGGGCAGGAAATCCTTTTGACACCCAAGGAATTCGATCTGCTATATTATCTTATACTTAACAAAAATCTTGTTTTGCAGCGTGATCAGATTCTCGAGAAAGTGTGGGGGTACGATTATTTCGGCGACGGCAGAACAGTGGATACACATATAAAATGCCTGAGATCAAAGCTTCAAGACGGCGGAGATTATATTAAAACCGTCCGAAAAATCGGCTATAAGCTGACCCAAGATAAGGGGATTGAATAATGTCAAAGATTTCCAACTTTTTTTCGAAAGCGAAATTACCAAAAAAGAATGAAAATAGCAAAAGCAAACCGGATGGTAATGCGTACAAAATTCCTAACGATACCCAAAAAGGCAAATACAACCTGAATAATTTCAAATTCAATTCGCTGATGAGCCATCTGAATATCAGAGGGAAGCTTTACCTTGTAATCCTCCTGATATTGATTTTCAACATGGTGACAACCACAATTTTCGGGCAGACGCTTTTCGGAAAGCTCTATACAATCGGCAAGAACAACGAGCTTCTTTCTATACAAAGGCAGATTAAGTCGAGTTATTTGTCGAACAGTGATCTTTTATCTCAACAGCTAAATGATGCCGAGAAAAAGAATATTACTATTTTGATCTTTGCAATAGTCAATGAAACAGCTACTGTTGAATATTTCTCCAGATCGGCTCCTCCGCCGGACAACAAGGAAAACAACTTGCCTCCGGATATGATGGAACGAAGCCGCTACAATCCTTATATGTGGATTAATGGAGCCAAAAAGGGCAACATAATCGACCAGCTAGACGAGCAGGATCAAAATAAAGTGCTACTATCGAATCAGATTAATTTTTCAATGAGACAAGATGGAGGCCCCGGCAATAGATCCATACAGATTTACAGTAAAATCAAGGACAGAGTGTATCTTTTTCTTGAAACACCACAGGAATATATCGCACAGACGGCGAACATGGCCGTAAGATATATGTTCTATATTTCTTTGTTTACATTTGTGCTGGCGCTGATAATTTTGGCATATATATCAAAAAGAATAACCAAGCCGATAACCAACATGCAAAATGTTGCCGACAAAATCGCAAACTTGAATTTTAGCGAAAAATGCGTAGTAGAGTCCAAAGATGAACTTGGTCAACTTGGAACAAGCATCAACAGGATGTCAGAAACGCTTCAGGAAAATATTCACAGACTTACCATGATGAATGAAGTGCTGCGTGAAGATTTGAAGCGGGAAGAACACACAAACCAGATACGAAGAGAGTTTATCGCCAACGTCTCCCATGACTTTAAGACTCCTTTGTCCCTGATAACTGCTTACAGTGAAGCCATCCGTGATCAAAGCAACGTGGAGATGTCAAAATACTGCAACATAATAATATCTGAAAGCAACAAGATGGACGGACTGGTCAACCAGTTGCTCAAGCTGTCGCAGCTCGAGAATAAGATGGTCGTTCTAAACGAATCTATGTTTGACTTGACCGGGCTTATAACGGAAACGATATCCCAGTATCAGATTTTGATGAAGGCAAAAAACATTACCGTGGAATTTACTGACCAGCAGGAGAGAATCGCTTACGGTGATTTTTACAAAATGGAGCAGGTTCTGAGGAATTTACTTGAAAACGCAATTAAATACAGCAAGCAGGACGGAGTAGTCAAAATCTGGGTTACCAAGGAAGATAAATTCAAGATCCACATATACAACGAAGTTGACTATGCCGACGAAATTGACACGGATATGCTCTTTGTGAGTTTCTATAAACATGACCAGTCCAGAAGTCTGGAAGACAAGAGTTACGGGCTTGGACTGGCGATTGTAAAAGCCATCGCCGAACTCCACGGCAACCAATGTGGCGCCTACAAGGATAACAAAGGACTGGTGTTTTGGATAGAAATCAAAGAATATATGGAATAGCACAGTTTATGCAACATATATAAACATGATAGCAAAGCTAATTTTTAAGCAACCTAAAGATTAAACAGCAATCGAAATATCGATTGAGCAATTGATATTTCGTAAAAATATAAGGGCAGGCATCAATCCGGACAGACAACAGAACTGGAAGAAGCCTGCTTTTTGCGTGTCATCTGAAGTTCACAAGACATGAAATTTATAGTATACTAACCGCAGATGATTAATAGGAGCAAAACAACAAATGATTAACCAATTTACGAGATCAGAGATACTTCTTGGCAAAAAGGCGATGAAAACGCTTTCAAATTCAAGCGTTGCAATATTTGGAATCGGCGGCGTCGGATCATTCACAGCAGAAGCGCTTGCGAGATGCGGAGTGGGCGAATTTGTGCTGGTGGACGATGACAAAATATGCCTCACCAACATCAACAGACAGCTTATCGCAACTCGCAAGACAATAGGCATGAAGAAGACTGAAGTCATGAAGGAAAGAATACTGGACATCAATCCGAATGCCATTGTAACTGCATGTACTTGTTTTTATGACGAAAAAACCATGGCAGAATTTGATTTTTCAAAGTACAGCTATATAGTCGATGCAATCGATACGGTAACATCTAAACTTTTATTGATTGAGAACGCAAAAAAAGCACAGACCCCGATAATAAGCTGCATGGGCGCAGGCAACAAGCTTGACCCCACGAAATTCGAAGTAACCGATATATACAAGACTTCGATGTGCCCGCTGGCCAAAGTGATGCGGCACGAACTTAGAGCGCGAGGAGTAGAGTCCTTGAAGGTGGTTTATTCAAAGGAACCTGCAATGAAGCCGATCGAGGACGAAAGCACAAGTTGTAAGTCAAACTGCGTCTGCCCACCCGGAACCCAGCGAAAATGCGACACGAGGCGCCAGGTGCCCGGAAGTGTTTCGTTTGTGCCCTCGGTCGCCGGCCTGATAATCGCCGGTGAGGTGATCAAGGACTTGTCGGAGATCAAGTGATTTTGCTAAAGAAATATCGGATATATTCTTGAATAAATCCGAAAACAAGGTTTATGTAATAGATGAAATGGAAAGAAGTCTGCACCCCAAATTGACATCAAGATTTATTGAACTATTCGATCAAATGCATCCACATCAAAAGATACAGCTAATATTTACAACACATGAATCATCTATAATGGACCAGGAATTATTCCGACGTGATGAAATATGGTTTATTGAACGAGATAAAAATAATAACAGTAATATTTACTCTTTAGATAAATTCAAAGAGCGGTATGACAAAAAATTAAGCAAAGCGTATCTTGAAAGTAGGTATGGTGCAATTCCTGTATTCAATTCATTAAGAAAGAACAGGCTACAACACATGTAATTTTATATTCTAAAAATAATAAACATGATATAATACTTTTTGAACACCAATAACATTTAAGAAGATAATGCATGGGTGGTTATTCATCAATGCGCAAAAATATTTACACGGAGTGACACCTGACAATGAATGATACAAAATTATGGGATTCGTTTTTCACACTTTACAATGAGGGGCTCGCATGCGCCTATGAGACAGCGCTTGAGAGCTATACAGAAGAATCAAGGATTAATGATCCGCATTTTTTTGCTCAAATGAAAAACCATGTACTTAACAGCATGCAATCCTGGTACGGCAAGGCTTTTGACGACTTGAGCGGCAATACGCCGGAGGCAATGATCGACAGCCTAAATAGCTGCAAGGATACGGCCGAAATGGTGGAACTTGCCTGCGGCCGGTGCATTGATGACATCCCCGAATATCTGAAGATGAAGCTTGGATCGTTTGGTGGTGAGGCGATTTACTGGCTGCGAGAGTCTGCGCTGAGTGCCAGCTGGGAGGGTGATTACACCAACGAGGATGAACCGACTGACAGTATCACATTGTCGGCTTTTGCACTTAAGCTTTTGGGTGAATGGGAGATAGCAGACTCGATTCCAGAAGTTCTTGAGAAATTCTGTGCAACCGAAACCCCTGATGAATTCATCGCTGATGCATTCAAATCTTACATCGTGTCTCTTGACGAACTAGCTATTGCGCCTGTGGTTGAAAAGTTGAACACTATTTGCGAGAGCGGTGATCCTTTTAAAACATCGCATGAATATCTGCTGATTTCACTTACACTTGCAAGCATGAATCACAAGAGCGACAGCGTTTTTAACTGCCTTAGAGCGAGCTTTCGCAAAATGGAACACAAGGTTATCGGCGCCATATGCATTGGAGACTACAAGGATCCAAGGGGAGTGACGGTACTCAAGGGCTATCTTGACAGGAACGAAGGCAATTTCGACAGGCAGCTTTTTTACGAGATACTCTCCTCCATCAAAAGACTCGGAGGCGATACAAGCGACATTAAGGATCCTTTCAGGGATTTCAAGTAAAAATATCGTCAGAATAAACTGGAAGAGCAACAGATATTAATAAAAACAATACAGAGAATATCAAAAGTAATAATGTGAAATTCTTGAAAGCACAAAAGAGCAATTTATATGGGTAAAAACAAGCAATACGCATAATCAAATAATAACAATGAATACAGAAAAAATTTAAAAATACAAATAAAAACATAAAGAGGAGGCTTAAACCTAATGACACCTGTTTCATTAAAACAGATAATCAAAGAGTTTGAACTGGAGGAAATCGTCAAGGCGAAGAACCCGGAGGACATTTACATCTCTGTCGCGGATGTTACAAGACCGGGACTGCAGCTTGCCGGATATTATGATCATTTCGGACCGGACAGAATTCAGCTTATAGGCAACATGGAGACCGCATTTTTGGAGAAATTAACTCCCGAAGACCGTATGCACAAGGTTGAAACGCTTTTTGCCACCGGCATACCATGCCTAATAATGACCAGGCATCATGTTATTTTTCCAGAGGTAGAGGCCTGTGCAATCAAATACGACATTCCGGTGCTGAGGACCAACGAAATCACTTCGACTTTCGTGAGCTCGCTTGTCAAATTCCTTAATGTGGAACTGGCACCCAGGTCGTCAATGCACGGCGTTTTGATTGAAGTCTACGGTGAAGGCATCCTTATTCTTGGCGAGAGTGGTGTCGGCAAATCCGAAACCGCACTCGAAGTTGTCAAAAGAGGACACAGACTGATCGCCGACGACCTTGTCGAGGTTCGCCGCGTTTCCGACACCACGCTTCTGGGACGGGCTCCGGAGATAATCAGACATCTTATTGAGATAAGGGGAATAGGCATTTTGGATGTAAAGGAACTGTATGGTGTCTCATCGGTCAAAATGCAGGAAAACATAAACTTCGTCATCAACCTCGAAATCTGGGATGAGAAAAAGAGCTACGAAAGACTCGGAATTGCCGAGGAATCTACCGAAATACTTGGAATAAATGTCCCGTCGATAACCATACCGGTAAGACCAGGCAGAAACCTTGCAATTATTGTAGAGGTGGCGGCCATCAACTTCAGACAAAAGCAGATGGGGTATAATGCGGCGCAGGCGTTGACCGATAGGGTGTTTAAGAATCAGTCATAAACAGGAAGAAAAAAAGCGTGAATAAAATACTTGAACTGAAAAACAAAATATTGCAAAAATTCCCAGTGACCATTGGCCGCCTGGCTCAGAATCGGCCAATGTCGCTTTATTCGACATTCAAAGTCGGCGGACCTGCTGATTTGATATTTTTCCCTTCATCATCGGCAGAACTCATGTTTGCAATTAATGCTGCAAAGGAAGCCGGAATTACTTTTACTGTAATAGGAAACGGTTCAAACATACTGGTCTCTGATAAAGGCATCAGGGGATTGATTATAATTCTGAACAGAGAATTTGCTGAAATCGGGCTGGAAGGTGAGACAGAAAGCGGACAGAAATCTGATACAATAATCTATGCTGACGCCGGAGCGCTTTTATCAACGGTTTCAAAGTTCGCCGCCTCCAAAGGCCTTACGGGAATGGAGTTTGCAGCTGGAATACCCGGCTCGATCGGCGGGGCGATATACATGAATGCAGGAGCATACGACTGCTGCATGGCGGATATTGTTTTTAAAACGGAAGGATATGACCCACAGGAGGACAGGCTTTTTGTACTAGAGGACTTGCAGTCACACCAATTTGAATACCGGAAAAGTTTATACGAAAACACAGATGCTATTGTTTTGAAAATTTGGATTAAGTTGCAAAAAGGTGACATTCATGAAATTCAGGGCAAAATGGATGATTTTTCCACAAGAAGAAGGAACTCCCAGCCTCTTGAGTTACCTTCGGCAGGCAGCACATTTAAAAGACCGGAGGGGCACTTTGCAGGCAAGCTTATTGAAGATGCCGGTCTGAAAGGTCACAGGATAGGCGGCGCTTGTGTCAGTGAGAAGCACGCGGGGTTCATAGTAAACGACAAAGGCGCAACAGCAAGGGATGTATACGATTTAATGGAATATGTCAAAGCTAAGGTTTTCGAAAAACACGGTGTCAGAATTGACCCGGAAGTAAGAATTTTTGGGGAGTGGTAAAAGATGGAAGTTGTAATTTTGACAGGCATGTCAGGTGCCGGCAAGACAATCGCAGCCAATTATCTTGAGGACATGGGGTATTTTTGCGTTGACAATGCGCCTCTGCAGATGGTCCGCTCGATGCTCAAATCATTTATTCAATGGGAAAGCGAAGGCGGTGTTTCGGTTAACAAGATTGTCTTTGTTGTTGATGTAAGAAGCGTTTCGGTTTTTTCCGGTGCTGCAACTGAATTTGAAGCGATTGAGAAAATGGGCGTGCCTTTTAGAATAATATATCTCGAAGCATCTGACCAGGTTCTGGTCAACAGATACAAACAGTCCAGACGCAATCACCCACTTGCCATAGAAAAGGGTATTTTAAAGGGCATTGAGGCGGAACGGGAACTGATGAGTTCGATAAAAAATCTTACACAGGACGTTATCGACACAACAAACATCGAACAGCTCGAACTCAAGGACATCCTGTTTAGAATGTTGTCAAAAGACACACAGATGGGGCAAATGACAATTCT
Organism: uncultured Oscillospiraceae bacterium; assembly: GCA_964652975.1. Lineage (GTDB taxonomy): Bacteria > Bacillota > Clostridia > Saccharofermentanales > UBA5734 > CAZZCN01. Next base: position 7,637 of record CAZZCN010000068.1, read on the forward strand.
TGTCCAGTCATTCGGATTTAAATACGGTGTACCAACTGATTGCGACAACGTCTTCGATGTAAGATTTATTCCTAATCCTTTTTATGTGCAGAAGTTGAAGGAGTATTGCGGTCTTGACGAGGAAGTCAGAGATTATGTAATGTCTTTTCCCGAAACCCACGAATTTATGAACAAAATAAACGATTTGATTATTTTTGCCGTACCATATTATATGCGAGAAGGAAAGGTCAGACTGAACATAGGGGTAGGCTGCACCGGCGGAAGGCACAGGTCGGTAGCGCTTGCAGAAGAACTGGCTAAGTTTCTTAAGAACAAGGGATTGCACGTATCGATAGATCACCGCGATCTCGAAAATGACAAAATTGCACAGGTCAAACGAAAAAAGAAAATATAACTAAAATTGGAGTATGATATAAGTTCAACAAATTATATTTTTATATAGAATAAATTTGGAATAGCAAAAGTCTATATTTAGCAAAATACGAATTGTGAATTAATTTTGAGGTAAAAATGGAACGCTTTAACCGTTCAAAACTGATTAGAAGGCAAAATAGCGATGGGACCATGGACAATCCCAGAATAGTTGTGATTGGCGGAGGAACAGGCCTGTCAACACTACTAAGAGGGCTTAAGCAGTATACTCCGAATCTTACAGCTATTGTAACCGTAGCCGATAATGGAGGATCTTCCGGAATCCTACGAGAGGATCTTCATATGTTGCCACCCGGAGATATACGAAACTGCATACTGGCGCTGGCAGATACCGAACCGCTTATGTACGAACTCATGAACTACCGTTTCGGGGAAGACCAGGGAAGGCTTTCAAAGCAGTGTTTTGGAAATATTTTTATAGCTGCAATGGCCGGCGTATCCGGGAATTTTTACGATGCTGTGAGAAATATATCAAAGGTTCTGGCTGTCAAAGGCAAGGTTTTGCCCGTCACCTTAAGCGACATACATATAAGTGCGATACTCACAGACCGAAGCACGATTCACGGAGAATTCGAAATCGGAAGCAGAACCAACATTCATGAGGCGGATATTTACAAGATAATGATGGAACCCAGTAATGCAGAGCCTTTAGAAGAGGCTTGCGTCGAGATTTTAAAGGCGGATATAATAGTTTTGGGACCAGGAAGTCTCTATACCAGCATTATACCGAATCTGCTTTTCCCCGGAATACGTGAATCGATAGTTAACAGCAATGCAATCAAAATCTATGTCGGCAACATAATGACTCAACCAGCCGAGACATATAAATACGACACGAAAAGGCACATCGACGCGATTCTTTTGCACTGCATGACGGACAACCCCAGGGACTATATCGACTACTGCATAGCCAACAATCAAATGCTAGCACCAGAAGTAATGGAGGAATATCTAAAAACTGAATCTGACCTTGTTGAATTTGCCAAAAACGAAATTGCCGATATGGGTATCGACCTGATCGAGGCCCCTCTAGTCAGGATAAATGATATCGGCGCTGTAAGGCACAACCACACTTTGCTTGCGGAACTGATTATGCAGATCTGGCTTCACGAAGATGAAATTTGTGACAAAAAGGAGCGTGCGAATGTCGTTCTCGAGTAGTATCAAAGACGAATACTGCAAAATGCCATGGGGCAGCTTGTGTTGCGTTCAAGCTGAAATGATGGCTTCACTAGTCTGCTCTGCAAGGTTTCGCCAGGGTCAGATTTCGATTGCCACTGCTCACGGTGAGTACGCAAAGCGACTTGCGACGATGATAAACGAAAACTATGCCACCAATGTATCGGTTGTCCACGGACGTGAACTTTACAATGTGACAGTTGAAGATAAGAAAATTTATGACGAAATCGTTGCTGATTTAATAGAACAAGCTGGATTCGATGCAATACGCGGTACGATAGTAAAAGACGCCTTTACGGATGACTGCTGCCGAAGATCGTTTTTGCGTGGAATATTTCTTTCCGGCGGATCCGTAAGCGAACCGAACAAATCCTACCATCTGGAGATAGCATCAAGGCGATTATCGGTTGCCCAGGCGGCTATTCATCTGCTTGAACTCGACGACATTAATGCGAGCATGCTCAAAAGAAGCGGTTATTATGTCGTATATATCAAGGAAGGTCAGCAGGTTTCAGATTTTTTGCTTGTTACAGGAGCACATTCGGCATTACTGGAACTCGAGTCCCTGCGTGTGAACAAGTCCGTTCGAAATTCAGTCAACAGGGTGGTCAACTGCGACAACGCCAATACAATAAGGGTGGCATTTACCGGTGCCAGACAGCAGGAGGCTCTCGAGTATATCAAAAAGTACATCGGGATAGCATCGCTTTCACCTGATCTGCAGAAAGCCCTCGAGATAAGACTCGAAAACCCTGATATGTCGCTTAAAGAGCTGGGTGAAATCATGGACCCGCCACTCGGCAAGTCCGGAATGAACCACCGCCTTGTCAAACTTGAAAGAATGGCCGCGGAGCATAAATTGAGAAAAGGTACTATTAAGTAAAACGGCAAATAAACAGCTAAAGAACTTGGGAAAGTAATCATTTCATTAATCAATCAACCGCAATATAAATAATAGCACAACCTAACGAGCTGAATAATCTCACCAATCAAAGTATCAAAACCCTTAAATCATCAAAATCCTTAATGAAGTAAGATTAATTATTGTCAGACATAAAATTGTAAACAATAACCACGAAAGGCCTGGTAAAAAAATGCCACTGGAAATCGTCCTTGTAGAACCGGAAATCCCTCAAAACACCGGAAACATAGCACGAACCTGTGTAGCCACAGGGATTAAACTACATCTTATTGAGCCACTCGGATTTTCCATGTCAGAAAAGGCGGTAAAGCGCGCAGGACTTGATTACTGGTTCGACACCGATATCACAGTATGGAAAAATATCGATGAATTCATGCAGCAAAACGCTGGACGCAAGATGTATTTTGCAACAACAAAAGCCAGCAAACATTATGCGGAAGTGGATTATCCTGACGACTGTATGGTTCTTTTCGGCAAAGAGACAAAAGGACTTCCTGAACCAATGCTTGCTGTAAACAGAGAAAACTGCATCAGAATACCAATGCTCGGAGACACCCGCTCCCTTAATCTGTCCAACTCAGTTGCTATTATAACGTATGAATACCTGCGTCAAAAGGACTTCCCAGGACTCAAAAACAACAGTGAATATATGGAAAATCAATTGTAATTAGTAAATTATCAAGTTATAATCAGTTCATGTAAAATAATAATTCATGTAAATATGTAATGCTAAATGGATTGAGGATTAATTATGAGTTACAGACAAGACAGAATTCGGTTATGGATATTCCGTATTATTGGCGCTATTTTAGGAATTTTTATTTTTTATATCCTTGGAAACCTTCACATACTTTACAGGATATTGTTTTTCTATACCTTCGTGCCATTTTATTTCATTGTTGGCAGCGGACTTATCAATTCACCCACGACAACAATCAGTAAATTCATACGTGTGACTAAAATGCCAATCAGTAAGGCACGAAAAAAGATGAATCTTTATCATAAGTACTGTAGCAATGAGTTTCTTACTAGTGATAAATTTAATATCCTTATACAGCATCGGTTTGTTTTCAAAGGCAATAAAGTCCTAAACAGACCCCAAAATGGACTGGCTGATTTTACAGTTAAAACTTCAAATGGTAATCAGTATTTAATCAATCTTGTTTATAGCAATGGAGAAAGAGGAAAAGCAAAATGGCTGATTGCAAACATAACTGGCAAGGAATTTGCTGCAGATGGCGAGTACATCGCTTTTGACAAAAAGGCAATTAGTAAAAGCCGTTTTCAAGAAAGCGTTCCAGGGTTTATTCTCCTGATCATTTTTATTTCCATGTCGAATGTTAACGTGACACCTAATTATGCAAAAGACGTTGTAGAAATAGTAAATGTAGTGAATAGTGATCTCGAAGCAAATAAAGATATAGACATAAAAATCTATCATGACGGAGAAGCAGGAAAGTTCGAAAAAGCCTATAAAGAATATGCTAGAGACATGGTAAATTCAACAAATAGAATTGTTAAAACACTTACTGATATGAATTACTATAATGTACTTTCTCCAGAATTTTTAAAAAAAGACAAGCCCAAGAAACTTGCCAATTCAATAAAAGTTTTGAAAGACGGAAAAGAAGCTGTGGATTTATATATTAAAGAATATGAGAAAATGTCAAGTAACGATTATATCAAGAAAAAATTCGAAAACTACGATGTAAGCATAAAGGTTGAAGAGACATATTTTGAGTGCCAAAAAGCGTTAAATACCGATTTAGGGACTTTATCTGAAATGTGTGAAAGTGCGGAAAGACTCGGTAATTATCTATTGGAAAATATAAAGGAATGGGAAGTGGATGAAAACAACACACTTATTTTCAACAGCCAGGAAGAAGTAGACGAATACAATAGACTTTGGGAAATTCTTCAAAAGGATACTGAAAAACTCGCAAAATTATTCGACGATTTACCTAATACGAATAGCACAACAGAAACAATTATTTGATAATTAATATGAGAATGTGCAATTAGGTTTTAGCAATATTTTATTTTGTTTTTACAAAAACAAAAAACTGCAAATGAATTATACGAAAAGAGACACAAAAACCAACTTGAATGACAGATACTGCAAGCTATAAATTAAGGGAAGGAGAAGATATGCAAAAACTCGTACGCCAGGTTAAGCCAAAGAAAAAACGCAAGTTGACGCCAATGACAAAGACAATCATCGGCCTTGCAATCATGCTATTGATTTTACTCGCTGTAATAATCTACATGGTGGCAAACGGAATGGTGTTTGACACGCTGCCAGATTAGAGACCGCAGCTGATTGAATAGCGGCAAAGAATGCAAATAAGAAACTTGAAATTTTTATAGCGAAATTAAAGATTAATAATGGCAAATTTGGTAGTTGGGTAATTCATATCGGCGAAATTTGTGTGAAATTCGGGTAATTTTTCCCAATTGACAAAGAACCTCATAAATGCTAATATTTCAAGGCGTGATTCGTTTAAACCATTCGGATTTCGCAACAACTTAAAAGATGGAGAGATGGCTGAGCTGGTCTAAGGCGCACGACTGGAAATCGTGTGAACTGTTAAAGGTTCCGAGGGTTCGAATCCCTCTCTCTCCGCCAAAATTAAAACCTTGTAAGCCTGTGAAATCAGTGGTTACAAGGTTTTTTTACACCCAGATAAACACAGTAAAAATAACCACGAATTAGGGCGAAAAAACGGTCAAAAACAACAAATTGTTGTAAAAATGTTATCAAAGTCTACAAGACGACATAAAAAAAAGTAAAAATTTATAAGAAAAATACAAGAAAAATCTAAAAATAATTAATTGGAGGAACAAAAAATGGTCAACGAAAAAAACACAAAATCTGAAGAACTAAACAACGATGCAAAACTGTCAATTAACTTTATGTCAGGCAGATATGCTACAATTTTCTGGGACAGTATACATGCAATGAGCGAGAGTGCGGAGACGGTAGAGAATTTTGGGAAATTAATTGGCATTTTATTGGAAGAAGGGAAAGACAAGGAAGCAATGTTGCTGATTCGTTCTCTCTATGATCTAATGGGGATGGTATTTCCAGAAGAAATAAGCTTAATTGAAAAAGACGATAACACAAGAATATACTTCATCAATGAGTTTTTACTCGACTGTGAAGACTTGTTGCTAGAATATAAAGATGAATAAACAGTTTCAAGTCATCTCACAAGAAGCTGAAATACTTTACCGGGCTTAATACTAAAATATAAATAAACCAACATCTATAAGAGCATATTTACTGTGCTCTTTTATTATGCAAAGAAACAGATAACTTAATGACGAATAACAGACCAAATCTTTTGATGGTGCACAATTAATCGAGATGGTCTTTTATTATGCATGCTTATTTTCGGGTTATGAGCTTGCATCAAATATAAAACCCAGATTTTTTAAAAGTTGAAAGGAAACCAAAAAAATGAAAAGAATCATGAAAAGAGCCCAGTCAATTGCCATGAGGGCAAAAAACGTACTTTCCAACAAAAAGGGTGAAACCACTGTTGGAAGCGGAATCGCGATTTTGAGCGCAGTCGTCCTTGGAGCTTTATTGCTTGCGGGTCTTTACGCATTGCTAGGTGATGTCGTTCTTCCAAGCCTGTCTGACAAGATAGTTGAACTGTTCAACTACGCCGGCTAGGAACCAATAGAGACGAGCCGCTCACCTTTATGAGGGTGGGCGGCAACCCTCTAAATAAGCAAATGAAGCAAATTCTAAAATAAGAGTTCAAATGAGAACACTAAAAAACAATAACCTGACAGGAGTAATTTTGATGCCGGATATTTTTATTATTAAAGGACTTATTCTATTTACATTGCTTGTCCTAGCCTCTATCAGCGATCTCAGAACCCACAAAGTAAGCGATGTATATTCGATACTCATAGCATCTACGGCATTTATAGGAACCACAATCAATGAGCTTTTATGGATGCTAGTCAGTAGCATTGTTATAACAATGCCGATGCTTATTTTTGCAATTAAAACCCCTGGCGGAATCGGCGGTGCGGATATAAAGGTCATCGCAGCATGTGCCTTCCTACTCGGTGTAAGTAAGGGGTTGATGTTTATTATCCTGGGGCTATTTCTGGCAGTTATTGCAAACCTTATACTAAAGACAATTAAAAAGAGTAAATACAAAGAACCTTTCGCACTTCTGCCGTACCTGAGTATCGCGTGCATGGCCGCATACTTTTGCTGATCCCATAACCAAATCTAAAATATAAACCACGAAAACATAAGACTGGCTATTTGTGACCGGTCTTTTTTTATATACAAAATCAGAAAGGATGGA
>CAZZCN010000069.1:0-2426 GCA_964652975.1 uncultured Oscillospiraceae bacterium
ATGCCTTCGATAAGCTTGCGCTTTATGGTGACCCTGACAGCTTTAACCAGGAATACAAAACCACACCTGAACTCACTAATATAGGAAGTTTCGAGAAATGCTGGAGAAAAATAGACGGGGAATGGTGGCTTTACAAGCAAGGCAATGAAATGGAGCTTTTCTCAGAACTTTATATTTTTGAGCTTGGAAGAGAGCTTGGATTTACAATGGCGGAATATGAGCTTGATGGCAGATACATCAGAAGCCGTGATTTTACCGGGAATGCCTCTGTGAATTTTGAAAGTGCCAATGGATTGGTTGGAGATAATGAGGATTATGAAGTCAATTTCAACGAATTTGTCAAATTTTCAAATCAGGTGGCAATAGATTATATCAAGATGATATATCTTGACACCATATGTTTTAACATGGATAGACATACCAAGAATTACGGCATCCTAAGGGATTGTGACACCGGAGAAGTAATCCGGTTTGCTCCGAATTTTGACAACAACATTGCATTGATTTCAAGAGGATATCCCGGCAATATTCAAAGACAAAAAGACAAGCTGATCGAGCTTTTTACTACATTCCTAAAAGAGAACGCCCTTGCCAGAGAGTATTTTGTAAAAATGGGAATTCCCGAAATAACCAACGATCTTTTGGACAAATGCTATCAGAAAGTCCCAATCGATGCGGACATGCAAGTCATTTCGGAGTTCATCATCAATGGTGACAGGCAAATCAAAGTGATTTTGGCAAATTTGTAAAATAGTAGAACAAAAACCGGAGGATAAAAATTATGGATTTTCAGGAACTGGCAGCAAAAAGACAAAGCTGCAGAGCATATAAGGACATCCCGGTCGAACGCTCAAAGCTTACGGCCTGCGTTGAAGCGGCGAGAATGAGTCCTTCCGCCTGCAACAGCCAGCCATGGAGCTTTGTGGTAGTTGACGAACCGGTACTGGCAAAGCAGATTTCAGTCACACTACTAGATCCAATATTACCAATCAACAGATTCACACGGAACTGTAATGCATATATTATACTGGTGGAAGAGCCTGCAAATTTATCTGCCAAGCTTGGCGGGAAATTCAAGGACCAGGAGTTTTCGCAGGTTGACCTTGGTATCGCGGTTCAATCATTAAGCCTAGCTGCAACCGACGTTGGCCTTGGAAGCTGTATTATCGGGTGGTTTGACGAAAAGACGCTAAGAAAATTGCTTGTAATGCCAAAAGCGAAAAGAATAAGGCTTGTACTTGCAATAGGTTATGCCGAAGATGAGACAACCAGAACGAAAGCCCGAAAGACGTTCGAGGAGATTATCCATTACAACAAATGGTAATATTGCGTTTACAAAAATGCTTCATACCAGATATGACATAAAAAGCATTTGGCAAACTGATTTTTGTCTTATAAAATAAATAACACAAACAGTTTGCTTTAGAGAAGGGAAATTTAATGGCGGTACTCAAAAATCACGTTCAGGTATCTATCGAAGAACTTGAGCAGAACCTGACAAGCTTTAAAATTGAAGATTACATCAGAAAGTGCGAAGCGGATTTTGACGACAGGGTGTTGAAAATCGCCGACAAGATAGTAAACGACCGGAATATTCGGGCTGTTTTTATATCCGGCCCCACTGCGTCAGGCAAAACGACATTTACCCATAAACTGTCATCCTTTCTTATTGACAGCGGAATCCCAACGGTTACAATCTCGCTTGATGACTATTATTACTTTCAGGAGTACACTTTTGACGATTACGGAAGACCGAATTTTGAGCGTCTTGAAATTCTAGACACAAATCTTATGCTTGAGCAGATTAATGAACTCCTTATAGGCAAGCCGGTTAAGATTCCTGTGTTTGATTTTATTATAAAAGACAGAATTCCAGATAAGGCAAGGGATGTCTCTCTTCCACTTAAAGGCGTTGTTTTGATTGAAGGACTTCACGGCATGTCAAAATCGATATCCGGAGCGCTCCCGAAGCACGAGTGGCTGGGCGTTTTTATAATGCCTTATGCAACACTCAGCGAGGATGCCAGGCTTCTCGAAATGCGGGATATAAGAATCCTCCGTAGAATATCAAGGGATGCACTGCACAGAGGAGCATCCGCACTGGCGACTATCGACTACTGGCCAATGCTTGACAGGGAAGAGGAAGTGTATTTCCATGAATATCTTACCAATGCAGATGTATATATAAATTCAGTCCTGCCATACGAGTTTTATTGCGTGGCTCCCTTTGCCAACAGACTTATAGCCAAGGCCTTAGAAGATTATGACAACAAAATCAAAATTGATTCGAACCTGACAGTTCACCGCGGTCTTGCCCAGCCTGAACTCGCAATCATGGAAGCGAAAAGGCTTCTGTTTGCAACAGGCAGGATACCTCTAATCAACATGGAGCTGGTGCCGGAATCGTCAATTTTGAATGAGTTCAT
>CAZZCN010000069.1:2526-4569 GCA_964652975.1 uncultured Oscillospiraceae bacterium
AAAACATCCTACTAAATACAAAACAATGGAAAAGTTTGAAAATATTTTCAAACTAATTAAAGAAGGTATTTAAAAATGAAAGATATAAATTTCGAAGGCATAGTCCAAAAGGCTATTTTTGACTATGATATGATCCAGGAGGGTGACAAGATAGCAATCGGGGTATCCGGAGGCAAGGACTCTCTTGCCACTGTACTTTCTCTGTCAAAAATACGCAAATATTCACCTGTTCATTTTGATCTATACACTGTAACCCTTGATCTTGGGATTGGAGAAAGCGATTATTCAAAGATTGCCGAGCTCTGTCTGAGGCTGGAAATTCCATATTTTATCGAAAAAACCCGTATAGGCGAGATAGTTTTTGACATCAGAAAAGAAGAGAATCCTTGTTCGCTTTGCGCCAACCTTAGACGCGGCGCACTTAACAACAAAGCAACATCACTAGGATGCAACAAGGTGGCGCTTGGCCATCACAGAGACGATGCGATTGAGACAATGGCGATGAGTCTGTTTTACGAAGGGCGGTACCACTGTTTTTCACCCAACACCTATCTTTCAAGGAAAAACATACACGTCATAAGACCTTTGGTATATGTCAAAGAAAAAGAAGTTATAGACTATTGTGCCAAAAACGAAATAATCTCCATGAAAAGTCCCTGCCCCGCCACCGGCACTACAAACCGCGGAAGAATTAAAGAAATGCTCGATAATATGGAGAAAGATAATCCAAATATCAGAGAATTACTTTTTGGTTCAATCAAGCGGGCAAAAATATGCGGTTGGTGAAAGTTACATAATTTTAGTTAATTGGGAAAAATTTTATAAATAATATATAGCAAACTTATTTATGTTATGTATTTGAAAACACAAAAACTATTTTGCCTAATGCGTTTTGATAGATTATATATTATACAACTTATTTGAAAACGCTATATGATAATAAATGAATAGCCATATTTACGGAAATAATCCACAAATACGGCTATTCTAAAATTAATGCTTTACTACTTTAGTCAGACCAATCCAAGTCTGTAGAAATACACAGTAAAATTACAGATACTTCTCTATAAGCTTTCTAAGTTCGTCAGCAGGTCTTGCGCCTACCATTCTCTCTACAACCTCGCCATTCTTCATTACGAAAAGGCTCGGAATGCTCATAACCTTGAATTTCTCTGCCAGATCCTGCTCCTCGTCAACATTGACCTTTCCTATGACTGCCTTGTCGGCAAAGTCAATTGACAGTTGATCTATAGTCGGTGCAACCATCCTGCAAGGACCGCACCATGATGCCCAGAAATCCAATAAAACCGGCTTATCTGAGTTAATCACCTCTGCTTGAAAGTTGTCTTTTGTTACTGTTAGTGCCATTTAATTTTCCTCCAAATCCATTATTAAAAATAATTATAATACAAAAAATTTCTGTTATCCAGCTATCAAAATCTAGACAAATGAATTTTATAATAATAAAATTCTATCGATAGTAACTTCAGTTACACAAAGATAAAATAGACTTTTATTTGTAGAGAAAGACTGATATAATCTACGAGTAAAGTACTTCTATTATAGTTAACGTTGTTACAAGTATTTTGATACAAAATTTTGTATAGGAGGGCAAGTAAATGGATTGTGATATCATGGTTGTAAAGATTGGTAAACGTACCGCAAAAGCTATCGAAGTACAGGAGGTTCTTACCAAATTCGGGTGTTCGATCAAGACTCGTCTCGGACTTCATGAAGCAGGCGATGTCTGTGCAGAAGAGGGAATCCTCATTTTGCAGCTTGCCGGCGACAAAAATGAAATGATGGCGCTTGAGAAAGCACTAAACGAAATGGATGGCATCAAAGCCCAGATTGTAATGTTATAGGATTTTGCAGCTGGATTATTGAGATCTAATTATCGAGGCTTTTACGTAATATAAATAGAAATGCCAGCTGGGAAAATGCATGTAAAATTTAAGCCTGCTGCTTCTATTTGGTTGTGCCGAAATTGTAAACGGACACATAAGTTTTTGAAGTATATTTTTCGATTTTACTTCAGTATCA
>CAZZCN010000069.1:4669-12177 GCA_964652975.1 uncultured Oscillospiraceae bacterium
ATTAATACATCGGTTTACATGTTGTAATATGTGCACAATTTATTTGCGTCATTTTTGCCACAGTGAGCCTTAAAAAAACTGTCCGGTTTGTGTTATAATATTACGAAAGTAATTTATTTTTTGCAGATTACAGACTTTATCAATCCGGAGGTATTTGGGAAATGTCAAAGGTACTTATGGTAATAGCACAGTCGATGTTTCGCGATGAAGAACTTTTCGAGACAAAGGCCGAGCTTACGCTTAGCGGACACAAAGTTACAGTTGCAAGCCGCAAATTGGAAATCTGTCACGGGAATCAGGGAGGCACTGCGATGCCGGATATAGCGCTTGATGATGTTGTCATCGGAGATTATGATGCGCTTGTTTTTGTAGGTGGAGGCGGAGCCAAGGAATATTTCGAAGATGAGAAGGTATGGGATTTTGCCCGTGAGGCATATGATTCCGGCAAAGTTCTTGGAGCCATATGCATAGCACCCGTAATTCTTGCCAAGGCTGGACTATTAAAAGACAAAAATGCAACCGTTTTCCCGACAGGTGAACAGGATTTAATTCATAACGGAGCATTTTACACCGGAGAAAGCGTCACCCAGGATGGCAATATCGTCACAGGCAACGGACCGAAGGCTTCAGTGGAATTTGCCCGCAAGATTGATGAAATGCTCGAAGAATAATCAGTTTTGGCTTTTCTTTTTAGTAATGACAGCAAGGAATCTGAATTTGGGTTTTTCACCAATGCCCGTATTTATAATAAATATCTATATTATCATTGCTGATAATATAGCGTTTTGAATTAAGTTATATAATACATGTGCAATCAAAACGTATTCGGTAAACTATTAATTAGTATTCACAATTATATATCATAAATAAGTTTGCTATAGTTTTGATAATGTGTTTTGCAGTCTTATTTTGACACAAACAGGAGTGATGAATGCCAAGTTATAAGAGCAAGGTCTTAGAGAAAATATTAAAATTGACAAACATTAAAAATGCTTACAAAATCGAATTTGACAAGGGTGATATTGATAACGGCCCTGTGTCAATGCCTCCGGCAATTTTCCGTTTGAAATACGATATCAAAAAGCATGCTGTCCGTAAACGACACGTATTTGACATCAAGCCAAAGAAGGAGCAGACCAAAACATACGTCCTGTTTTTGCATGGTGGTGGATATATCCATGAATTTCATCTGTTTCATTGGATGTTCATGGGTTCGCTGGTTGATGAACTTAAATGCACTTTTATTGCACCGGATTACCCTTTGGCTCCGAATTCCAATTACAGGGATGCCTTTGCAATGGTTATACCGATATATAAGAAACTTATCAAGAGAGTGGGCAGTGAAAACCTTATATTGATGGGAGATTCAGCCGGGGCCGGCTTTGCACTGGCGCTCTCACAGAAGATGAGAAATGACAACATTCCACAACCATCACAGATTATCCTGATATCTCCATGGCTTGATATTACCCTCAAAAATGAAGAAATCAAGAAAGAAAACGCCGGTGATCCGATTCTTGATGTTGAAGGTCTGCAAAGAGCCGGCCTACTTTACGCTGGTGGAGACAATCCGTCTTTTTACATGCTCAGTCCGATTAACGGACCTGTGGACGATCTGGCACCAATCAGTATTTTTATCGGCACTAAGGATTTACTGGAAGCCGACACCAGGAAATTTCGTAAGATAATGGAAGCGAAGGGCATACCCCTCAATTATTTTGAATATGAGGATATGTTGCATGACTGGGTGCTATACGACTTGCCGGAGTCTAAACAGGCAAAAGAAGAGATTTTTAATTTGATTAGAGGGAAGTAAATCCGGATATAGGATCATCAAAAATATCACGGGAATTTATATATAGTCTGGGAATCTCTAAGATATCATAAAAAATTGCTTATTACATTCATTAAGAATAAATAAAATAGAGCCTTATTACAATTTTTTAGATTGCAATAAGGCTCTAATAAGGTCAATAGTTTTTTATAGTCTCTCAATTTGCCTGTTTATTTGATCAGCTTTATCTTGTCACCGAGTCTTGCCTCGATTGCGCTTTTAGCACGCTCCTTGCTTAGATTGTAACTTTTCCAGTTATCTGCGCTGTAGTCACGAAGCTGATTTTTATAAAGATTTACCAGACTACCTGAAATATTGAGTGCAAATTCGGGATCCTTTGCATCAAGCAATACAAGAATTTCCGGGATTGCATCATAGGAAAGTTCAAAAATCAGATAATCGGAATCAATAATTCGGCTTTTATAAGAAGCGCCATCGCTGTCTTCCCGAGCGCCTCGAGGATTTGTGCCGTTAACATTTGAGCTGGTCTCATAACTAGTGCCATTGCTTGAGTTGCTTGTGCTTGAATAGGACACCTTATTTACACCGCTGACAACAACATTAAACTCTGATTTAGGGTTATTAATAAATTGCGCTGTGTTGTACTTTGCGATAAGAGCATTGACATTTAGAAAATTTGTAACGAGCAAGACAAGAACTGCTGTTATAAATCCGAATTTGACAAACTTGAAACCTGGTAGAAATTCTTTTATCAATGAATAGATAAGAAGCAATCCGATTAGCACCATGAAAAGGCTTACCAGGACACGCAGCTTTGACAGCGAATAAACGTCGATATACATTTTCATCCGATACGCGGCTGAAGCGAGCAGTATAAATGTGAAAGCAACAAGCAGGACAGACATTATTTTGACAAAAACCCCGGAAACTCCTGTGCGCCTTACTAGCAATACGCTGATTATCACGATTAATATATTGATAAATGCAACCGCCGACAGCTGGAAAAACCCCTGTCTGGCATATTCGGCAAACGTTATTTGCTTTGGAAGCACGTTTTGGAAAGCCCCGAACAATGAGCCGAACTGAATAAACGAAAACAGGCCGTAGACGATATTGAGGCATAGAATAAAAGTCGCTGCCATAATTGGCTCGATTGAGAAAAATGGTTGATTAGCCGCTGAAAGCTGCTTGCTAATTGATAGATCCGAGTATCTCGTATAGTAACTGTATAAAAAACTGAAAAGGAAGGGAAACCCGATAGCTGCAATGATTATTGTGTAGATATATTCGCTGATTTTTATTTTCATGAAAAAATCAAATACATTTTGTGTATAAAGCCCAAAAACCTGGTCAGCTGACGAGAGCAAACCAACAACAATGAGCAGAACAGGTGCGGCAAGTAGGATTCCAATAAGAACACTTTTAAAAACCTTTCTACGGTGTATGTCCGCAGGTGAAATTTCTGCCTCCATGTTATTGCGCCCGAGGCTTTTTACAACTCTGGATATCCTACCCAAAAATTGAAACGGTCTCAAAAATGGAGAGATGAATAACTCAGCAAAGAATTTAGGCTTGTCCCAGTCCGATAAAACCGCCTCTGAATAGTGCAATAACTGCATAAGAAGCAAAAGAACGATTACAAAGAAATTTATTACTGAAAGAATCGCATCGGAATACATGAAAAAGGCAAATGCCAGCCCTACAATGCTTATTCCTAAAAAAGCGCTGAAAACAATAGTTTTTTTGATCGCGGGCTTGGGAAGTAATGTGAAAATCGCTGCTTCGCCTACACAGACTGTTATAAAAAACCCAAGAGAGAACCCACCGAGAAAAATGAAATTGGCTATCAACAAACTGAGCAGAATGGCGCCGAAAAACAGCAGTTTTACGCCAGTTGTTATCGGTTCGCTTGGTGGCTTTTGAATTTGCGGTGGAACAGATTTTGGAATTTCCGTGGAGGGGGATTGCGAAACCGGGGTGCCGGAAATTGTAGAAGGTTCGTCTGGTGAAGGTTTACCTGGAGCGTTCGAATTTTCATTGTTAGCTGATGGATCAATTAAAGGTTTCAAATTTTCGGATGATTTTACAGTATCATCCGATTGGGACGGAATATTGGAATCTGAGATCAATGGTTCCGGGTCTTTTCTCTCTTTGTCGTTTTTGATCAAATCACTGTGTTTATAATCAGACATGCTTTTTTCTCCTTTTGCTGTGGTGTATAGCTCGGATTATTAATTTGAATCTGAGCCGGCTGTTAGATTGTTGTCTTGAAAGAAAATATCAATAAAACGGCTATTCATTAACCTGCTTTGATTCCTTATCAGGTATATATTCCAGAATGTCTCCGGGCTGGCAGTCCAAGGCCTGACATATCGCTTCAAGCGTGGAAAACCTGATGGCTTTTGCATGTGAGTTTTTAAGTATTGATAGATTTGCCAGACTGATATTGACCTGTGATGCCAGTTCTGACAGGCCTGTTTTTCGTATAGCCATAATAACATCTAAATTAATTTGTATTGGCATATTCTGCTCCTTTGTTCTAAATCGTGAGTTCGTTCTCTTCTTTTGCGATGGCGCCCTGAAGAAAAACCTCGGACAGTACTATCAAAAACATACCTATTACTATAAAAACGAAGAAGGTGAATATTGTCATAAAGGTGTTGTAGAATAGCATTTTAATTATCAAGGTGATAACAAGAGCAAAGCAGGAAAGAGACATTTGTCTGAAGGTCTTGGCATTCGTACGGTTTAGAATCAAATTGTTCTTGAGATTTTTAAGGACTTTTCTGAGTAGAAAAAGCATTGCAGCTGTTATCGCTCCGGAAAAATATAGAAAGACAAGCATAAAGGTGTAACTCTCTCTTGGAATTTCATTCAAAAATGTTCCACGGACATTTTGCGACTCACCTGTATCGGACTCTGCATCAGTTCTGGAACTGCTATAGTCAGAACTGACAGTGTCATTGACATATTTCGTATTGTCATAAAGAGTGTTCAGCATAAGTGGCAGAGAAATCAAAACCAATATGTTGATAACCAGAATCATATCGATCATTATCTTCAGAAACCCCGCCAGACTACCTTTTCCTGTAATTTTCATCCGCATCCTCCTTGTGTTTTTTAAAGGAGGAACATTTCATTAATTTAATAAGAAATGTCATGACGCTTCCCTTAAATTAATAAGAAGCGTTTCCTCCTTGTATTTGCTAATGTTGTAATTACGTTATACCACAACAAAATAGAAATATCAATAAATATTTATCGATAAACAATATATATTTATTGATATGCATAAATTTACCGACTGCTAATACATAAGAGAATGATATTTACGGTGTTGTGATACTTCAAAGGCTAGTGCTTTTGATTGGAGAATCTCTTAAATTTGCTTTTTTCTATTGGAAGTGGAATTTTCTGGTTCACTATTGTCAGATTGCATTTAATTTCATACTTTTGCAGCTCATCTTCAATCCTTTGCCGCAGTTTACCAATAATAATTTCCTGATCATCACACCTGTCTGAATCTTTCGAGCAGAACAGGTCAACGGTTATTTCCAATTCATCATATGAATTTTGAACAACCTTGAACTCTCTGATTCTGTCATCGGTTGTTATTATCCAGCGGGCGAACAGGTCGGGGAAAACATTTCGAGCCGCGCCATTTACATCCTTCAGAACAAGAATATCGTCATTTCTGCCGAGAATTTTCTCGATGACGCGAAAAGAGCTGCCGCACTTGCATTTTTGTCCAAGGACAATCACATCGTTCATTTCGTAACGGATAAGCGGCTGAGCGTTGTTAATCAGATTGGTCACTAGCATTTTCGAAGCAACACCACCAGGCTTATCGACCGTATTTCCATCATTGTCAAATAGTTCTACAAAAACCAGGTCTTCATTAATATGCAGGCTTCCACATTTACAAGTACTGCCAATCTGTCCTTCGCTTGCCTGGTATATTTCGTTTACGGGAGATTTAAAAATCGATGAAATCCTGCTCTTTTCTTCTTTTTCGAGAACCTCGGCGTATGAGACAATCATTTTGATTCCGGGTTTGATTTGTCCCGCGTGTTCCATCAAAACTCTTAGCATACTGGGAGGAGCCATAATTATATTAATCTTCTTATCGTTTATGATATCGATCAAATCCTGTGGCGGAGTCATCGTGCTTTTATAAGTCAAGTCAATCAAAGGGGCGTTTATGTCCTCGAAGCCCTGACTGAAAACCCTGAGTAAAAATAAAATTCGAAATGGCAGGCACTTCATAGGGATTCCGCCTCTTGCCAGAAAAACAAAAGGCAGCCTTTCGGTTAATTCCTTCGGAGTTATATAAATTCCCTTGTTGCCACTGGTTCCGCTTGATAATCCGACAACAAATTGATCCTTATAGTAGCCGGTATAATCGCCTGAAAATTCCTTTTCTAAAGCAAACGTCATCACTTCGTCCTTCTTAAGCCCGCAGGTATTAAGTCCGTCAAAATTGTCCATCATGATTTGCTTGTTGATTACAGGCAATTTGGCAAAATTATCCATCATAACATTAGTGTCGATTAATGGAGAATTGGAAAAATCCCCCTTCATAACATTAGTTTTGATTCCAAAGAAACCTTCAAGTTCTTGCTCAGAATTTATATTGTATAAATCCCTGTAGAAGCTTGATTTTGCCAGCGAAAAAGAAAGCATTTCGAAAATCTGCTGGATCTGAAGTTTGCGTATCTCAGAACCTGAAAGCCGGTACATATCCTTATTCAAACGACGAAAATCTTTGATGCCCTGAATCAGATTCATGTTGTATTCCTTTCAGAAAATATCTGCCAAAAACAATAAGTTTAAAATTGAGCATTAGTAGTTTGTAAATTCAAGTAACAACACGAAAGAAATAGCTTTATTTGCACAACCAAAAACATAATACGAAAAGGCATAAAAATAGAAAAACCTTGGACTATCTCAGTTTTATATTTTTTGCGACTCGCCAAGTTTTTGTAACTTTGTGCTTTCGCCTTTTGCCGATACGATTTTGCCGTACATGTATTCAAGACCGTACTTGTAGCCTGATTTTTCCCAGAAAATAAGAAAGACGCCCCAGCATAATGCCAGCGACAATCCATAAATGATAGCCTGATTTAGATCCAGGGAGAGGTCGGGGATGAATAATTTCAGTAACCTGTAAACACCAGCGCTTACGATGCTTTCTAAGAAAAACACGGTCAGCCCCGCTACACCGAATCTGTTCAAAAATTTCGTAACAGGATTGCGTTTTTCGCGTGAGACTTTTCGGAAGTCGAAAATTTTCAAAGCTGCCAGAACCAGCAGCATGAAGAGTCCGAGCTGTGCCAGCATTATGCTGTACCATTTCATGTCTATACCACGCTGGAGCATGGTATCCGGGAGCTTGATGTATAGAACAACGCCGGCTATAAAAAAAACAAGACCTATTGCAAGGACATTCCGTAGAATGTTTTTCCATGGCAGCAAATTCAGCATCGTCCCAATCCACATTCCAAAAAGACCAAAAGCCAGGTAAGGCAAAACGGGGTTGTTTTTGGCGACAAGCCAGTTCAGCAGGAAAAAAACGAGATAGTTTCCTTCGTCAGATGCTTTGGTGAAAATCTCGAATAAAGGAATTCTTACGAGGGATAGTGCTGTAACGGCTAATCCACCGAAGAAATATGCTCTGCAAAACCACATGCTCTGGACTGATTTGCGTACAGGA
>CAZZCN010000069.1:12187-14423 GCA_964652975.1 uncultured Oscillospiraceae bacterium
GACTGTAAAAATTCCAAGAAGTATGATGTTAGATCCAAGCATTACAAGACTGTCTACATAGAAAATTCTCTGGAAACTCGCTCCATCGAAAACGCCCTGCTGAATAATATTAACCAGAATACTGTTATCCATCGATCTGGCAGCCATGTCAACAATACCGGGACCAGTAAAGATAAAATATGCATAGGCGATTATCAGGATAATCACGCCCCTGAGAAGGAATTGCTTTAAAATCTGCCACGAATTCATGGCGGAGAAAGTTCCCTTATCCGCAACTCTTCGCATGAACTGAATGCAATGTGAAATACCGCTTATAATTGCAAACATTCCCGCAAACATAAGCAGAAGGCCAATTACTGTGACAATCGGGGGAGGATTGTTAAGATCCAGGTCATACAAGCCGCCGAAATAATAGAATGCGGAATGTAGTGCTACAACAAAAAAGATTCCCAGACCCCTTAAAACATCTAAACCTTCGTAACGCTTTTTCATAGTATTATCCCCATTTCTTTACTATTGATAGAAATATAAAAATCCATATCAAAAATCTACTTGGAGTATTATTTTAGGAATATATTTTCAAAAATGAGCGAATCACAACTGTATTAACAATAATTCAGGATAATAATAAAGGGACGGATCAAATGCCTATATCCTTTCAGATGATTTGACAGTTTACCGTCCCTTTGACTTGTTTATGAGTTATTTCTTTGGACTCTTGGCTGATGCCGCTGCGACTGTTACTGCGGGCTGTGCAGGAGTTTTGTCAGTTGCCTTTTTCTTTTTCATCAGCTTTTTTGGGTTTTTATCTCCCATTGGTACCACCTCATTTTCACCAATTCGCAAGCGAATTTACTTTGGTGTTGTAGTTGAAGGCACTGAAGATGCCGGAACTGCAACGTTCTTCGGAGCTTTTTTCTTTTTGACTTCACGTTTTCTTATGGTTTTTTCTCCCATGGCTAATCCCTCCATTCATTTCTTGTAGTGGTGTTTGGTTAATGTTACCCCTTTTGTGGCAACTTCGCTCAGTATTAAACCCTTTAGCGAAGAATCTGTAAATCAAAGGTAGTTTGGATTCACAATAAAATTGTAACACTATGAACCGCTGAATTCAAGAGGAAGAAATTGCCTTCTTAATATCACTGATATATTCGAACAGTTTATCTGTTGCTTCAACACCGTATTTTTCGATGATTTTAACAATAGCACTGCCAATTATCACTCCGTCTGCAACGGATGCAATGTCTCGTGCCTGATCAGGTGTTGATATTCCAAATCCAACTGCGATGGGTGTGTTGGTAACTGTCCTGATTTCGCTTATTATTGACTTTAGATCAGTATTGATTGCGGACCGGACCCCGGTGACTCCCAATGAAGACACCAGATATACAAATCCTTCCGCGCTGCGAGCGAGCATTTTTATGCGATCATCGGATGTCGGTGCAATCAATGTTATGATGTCAACATTATTTTGTCTTGCTATGTCTGATATTTCGTCTTTTTCCTCAAAAGGAAGGTCTGGTATGATTATCCCATTGATTCCAACTTCACAGCAGTTCTCAAAAAAACGTTTAGCCCCATAGACAAAGACAGGATTCATGTATGTCAGGAAAACGAGAGGAATGCTTGTCTTCTTACGAACAGACTTGATCATCTCAAAAATTAGATCGGTAGTCGTTCCTGCTTCCAGTGCTCTCATATTTGCCCGCTGAATAACTTCGCCTTCAGCAATTGGGTCGGAAAAAGGGATTCCAATTTCAATCAGGTCCGCTCCTCCTTTTGCCATAGCCAGAATAAACTCTTCGCTCTTTTCGAGTGAAGGGTCGCCGGCGGTCAAAAATCCGATAAGCGCTTTGCCGTTCTGAAATGCACTATTTAAGTTAATTGGGTTATCATTCATATTGTTCACAGCCTCCTTTTTATATGTCAGGATGTTTTATACGTTTTGCAAAACCGAATTTGAATACTATGATTTATTCGGCTGGCAAATTTGCACCTCTTATATCATTATCATTCGTTTAATACATAATTTCCTAAGTAAATTTTGATTTGTAATTGCGTGGGGATGTTTTATCCGTTTTGTACAGTCGAATTTCTATACTATGACGGATTCGGCTGGACAAATTTGCACCTCTCTTATGGTGCAAAAGGATAAAATCGGGTAGGAGGCTACCCATTAGTTGAGTAGCCGACCTCCCACAGCACCGTACGTACCGTTCGGTATACGGCGCTTCCA
>CAZZCN010000070.1:0-13977 GCA_964652975.1 uncultured Oscillospiraceae bacterium
TGACGAAGAGAGTAAATGATATTTTTTTCCACAGAGAGTGTGCTGTTGCAAGCTGAAAGCAGTCATGTAAAGAAGATCATCGAAGTTCACTTCCGAGCAGCAAGTCCGAAAAAGCCGGTGTTTTAGTAGGATTTGACGGGTTGTTCCGTTACAGACAGCTTTGAGCGCTGCTTTTTATGGCAGAAGCCGGGTGGTACCGCGGTAGGTTATGCCTTTCGTCCCGTTTTTACGGACGGAGGTATTTTTTTATTTATGGAGGATACAAATGGATAATCAAAATGCAAATGAAAAGGTGGACGAGATGGAGAATTTAAAGAACACGCTTATCAAAATCTCCGAAAATTTCCACGAGGACCTGTCAACTGTCAAAAGCATACAGGAAATTGAGGCCCTGAAAGTGAAATATCTTGGCAAAAAAGGTGAATTGACATCAGTCTTAAGAGGTATGGGCGGTCTTACTCCAGAGCAAAGACCATTGATTGGACAATTAGCCAATCAGGTCAGGGAAAGCATCCAGGAGGAAATTGACAGGGAAGAGAGTGTGCTTTCGGATAAAGAAAAGAACGAGAGACTGCAAAATGAAAGTATTGATATCACAATACCGGGTGTTGGGACTGTATTGGGAAGCAAGCACCCAATCACTCAGGTAATTGACGAGATAAACGAAATATTTTTAGGACTGGGTTTTACGATCGAGGACGGCCCTGAGATTGAATATGACAGATATAATTTTGAATTGCTCAACATACCTGTCGGGCACCCTGCGAGAGACACCCAGGATACTTTTTATATAACAGAAAATATATTATTGAGAACACAGACCTCTCCGGTTCAGATCAGGGTAATGGAAAAGTCAAAGCCTCCAATTAAAGTTATCTGCCCGGGTAAGGTCTACCGTTCGGATGCTATTGACGCCACTCATTCACCGATTTTCCATCAGATAGAGGGACTGGTTGTAGACAAAAATGTAACTATGGGTGATTTGATAGGATGTCTTAAGCTTTTTGCCAAAAGGCTGTTCGGCGAAGATACAGAAATCCGCCTTAGACCGCATCATTTCCCGTTTACAGAACCCAGCTGCGAAGTTGACGTAACCTGTTGGAATTGCAAGGGGAAAGGCTGCAGAACATGTAAAAATGAAGGATTTGTAGAAGTGCTTGGCGCCGGAATGGTGCATACAAAGGTATTAAAAAACTGTAACATCGACCCCGAAATATACAGCGGATTTGCTTTTGGCATAGGAGTTGAAAGAACCGCAATGGCCAGGTTCGGTATAGACGATATAAGGAACCTATATGAGAATGACATCAGGTTTTTGAAACAGTTCTAATAATTAATAACGACATGTGGAACCTGTATGAAAATGACATCAGGTATTAAAACAGTTCTGATAATTGAAAGGAGTTAGTCATGAAAGCACCTATTAAATGGTTGAATAATTTTACACCAATAGAAAATATAGATACAGCCCAGATTTCCCATGAAGTGACAATGACCGGATCGAAGGTTGAGGGGGTTCTGGTAACCGGACAGGACATTAAAAATGTTGTAGTCGGACAAATTACAGATATTTCAAAACACCCAAACGCAGACAAGCTTTCGATTTGCAAGGTAAATATTTCAACAGCACCATCTCAGCTGGACAAATCAATTCAAATAGTTACGGGTGCAACAAATGTCAAAATCGGCGACAAGGTTCCTGTTGCTTTGGATGGCGCAGAATTAGCGGGTGGAGTTAAAATCAAGACAGGAGAACTACGAGGTGTTTCTTCAGAAGGTATGTTATGCTCGGTAAATGAACTCGGATTCACTAAAGATGATTTTAACGGAGCTGCCGAAGATGGTATTTTCATACTTTCACAAGACGCCTCAATCGGTGTTGATATTGTAAAATTCCTAGGTCTGGGTCAGACAATCATCGATTTTGAAATTACTTCCAACCGCCCTGACTGTCTATCAATAGAGGGACTGGCAAGAGAAATAGCCATAACAATGAATCTTCCTTTCAAGCCTTTAGTTCCGCATGTGAAGACGAACAGTAATTTTTCACTAAAGAATATGATTGATGTTGAAATCACCGCTCCTGACCTTTGTAGAAGATATATGGCGCGTGTTATCAGAAATGTCAAGATAGGCAGCTCGCCTGACTGGATGGTGGCTAATCTTCGAGCAGCAAATGTCAGATCCATCAACAATATTGTAGATATCACTAACTATGTAATGCTTGAACTTGGACAGCCTATGCATGCATTTGATTACGATCTCCTTGAGGACAAGAAAATAATTGTGCGCAGGGCAATAGACGGTGAAGTTTTAACAACGCTGGATGAGACGAAGAAAATTCTCGACAATACAATGCTTGTTATAGCTGATCGCCAAAAGGCTGTCGGTCTTGCCGGAATCATGGGCGGCGAAAATTCGCAGATTACAGCAGACACGAGAACAATTGTCTTTGAATCAGCAAATTTTGAGGGAATAAATACAAGGCTTACAGCTAAGAAACTAGGGATGCGTACCGAATCATCTTCGCGTTTTGAGAAGGGGCTTGATCCCGAAAATGCCAAACGAGCCATTGACAGGGCTTGTGAGCTGGTTCAATTGCTTGGCTGCGGAGAAGTCAGTGATGATGAAATTGATATTTATCCGACAAAGCTTACTTCGCCACGAATAGAATTCAGACCATCCAGGATTAACTCCTTTCTTGGCACTGAGATATCAGAGGATATCATGCTTGATATTCTGTCTAAAATCGGATGTGACGTAATTATTGATAATAACATTAAATATATTCAGCCTCCGAGTTTCAGAGCAGATCTTGAAGACGAAGTCGACCTGTCTGAGGAAATAGCCCGTTTCTACGGTTATAACAATATCACTCCGACACTTCTGTCCGGCAAATCCACAACACTTGGAGGTCTTAGCAAAACACAGAAGCAAAAAGAGCTTATATCGTCAGTAATGAGATCTAGCGGATATTACGAGGCCTGCACATATTCGTTTATAAGCCCAAAGGCATTTGACAGGATATGTCTTTCTAATGATGATGTTTTAAGAAATGCTGTAGTTGTTTCCAATCCATTGGGAGAAGATTTTTCGCTCATGAGAACAACAATGCTTCCAAGTCTGCTTGATATAGCCTCTCTGAATAAGAAAAGAGGCGTCAACGATTTTAAAATATTCGAGCTGGCAAGAATTTATTCTCCTAACACGATCAATTCTGACGAGCTGCCCATTGAGACTGAAATTTTAGGTGCGGTGCTTTGCTGCACAAACGACGATGACAAATCCACAGACTCGTTCTTTGCTGCCAAAGGCTCGGTTGAAGAGCTGCTAAGACAGTTAGGGTTTTCCAATGTCACATTCACATCATGCAAAGACAACCCTAGCTTTCATCCGGGCAAAACAGCAAAAGTTTATAATGGCGATATTGAAATAGGGATTATCGGATGTATTCATCCAGATGTGGCCAAGATCAACGAAGCGCCGTTAAACACAGTTGTTATAATGCTTGATGCAGGAGTGTTGACAAAATCAACAGTTAGAGTAAAAAAATACAAACAGTTGCCAAAATTCCCTTCAATAACAAGAGACTTGTCTATAATAGCGGACAAAAATATTTTTTCATCGGCAATAAATGAAGTGATTGAAAAATTTGCAGGACAGTATCTGGAATCTATTAAACTTTTTGATGTCTATACAGGAAAACAGATCGACCAGAACAAGAAATCCATTTCCTACCAGCTTGTTTTCAGATCGAACAGCGGTACTTTAACTGATGATATAATCAACCCCGAAATAGAAAAGATAATTCGGGCACTAAGCAGTGAACTGTCTGCTACTCTAAGATAAAAGAAAATGTTTGTTAATGTCTGAAATTGTCTAAAATTGTATATAAATAACAGGTTTATTTTACCCTTGCACTTGATATTATTGTATCAGTAGCAAGGGTTTTTAAATTGCAAAGTACACTACAGGGATTTATTCACCAGGTAGCATTTTACTGTGTGTAGTATATAAAAATACATTATCGCGTAAAGCAGGAAGAGAGGCGAATTTAATATGGCATTTACTCTGGAAGCTGTAATTGTAATACCTGTTACTGCTGCGATAACATTAGGGATAATTAATACAACAGCACATTTCTATAAGCAAATTGAGATTGATTCAGCATTGGAGTCTGTTACAACATATTATTCCGTACAAAATCGCGAAATCTGGTCAACTAAAGTGGAAGACTGCAGAAGTGGAGATACATGGTCTAAATCAACTGCTGTCAATCCGGTTAAAATCAAACAGACAATAGAACTGGTAATTGATACAACCAGTCTCATTGGTGATGGTATACCTATTCTAAAGGATATCAAGGAGGCGTTTATTAATGAAAATTAGAAGCCAAAGAGGCTCGTTTTCGAGTTTTATTGCTATAATAATAACTAGTGTGATTGTACTTATGAACATACTGTTGAATGCTTCAATCATCAGGTCGGGGGAGACACTTGTCACTTCAGTATTAGTATCACAGCAGGATTTGATTTTATCGGAATATTCAGAAATTCTTTATGACAGATATGGGTTGTTTGCAACCGGAATCTCATCGAATTATAAGGATTCATTCTATAAATCCGTTCAAGGGATCCGGAACGTTTCTGAGTACAACGCGATTGGTATCAAGGAGCTTAAAGGCAAAGTTTTGAGTGATTCAATTATTGAATTTTCCAAACAAAGATTTCCTGTCTTTTTTGCAAGTGAATTGCTTAACAGGTTTACAAAAATAAGAGGTGTTGTTAAATCACAAAGTGCAATTACGTCTATACCTTCGGCCAACCCGGAATTTGAAAATCCAAATGAAAATCCGCCAATCAATTATTTTGACATAATTAAAAATCTGATTAAGTTAAAAGATAGATGTTTTCCCAAAGCCACCGAAAATGACGGAGTATCACAGACAACCATTGAAGAATTGGAGCTCTTGCTGACCGGAGAGGATGCCGGGTATTTATATGAGCCGACATATATCAAGGATATAAAGTCATCGCTTACTATCACAGAAAAGTCAATGAGCGGTATTTCATCATTTATAGAGAACCTGTATCAAATTGACACGCCCGATTGGTATGACAGGATCGCACTTGAATACTATATATCAGGTATGTTTTCCTGTAAGACCAACTTTCATGTGGTTGATGGGGTAAGAAATGAAAATAAAGACCTAAAAAACAGAAATCAAGAAAATCTGTGTAAAACAGACAATATGGAAATAGAGAAAATAATATTCGGATCGGATGATCCTAAGAAAAATGAATCCCTGACAAGAATATCAATTCAAGCATTACGAATGCTTATTCATATCATTACAAACTTTACCGACAGCACCAAACTGTCAGAAATTAAAGCTACATCAGCCTCTCTCTGTGCAACATTGGCACTGGCTTCAGGTGGTACTGTTATTATTGATCCAGCTTTAATGGAGGTTGTTATTATTATTTTGAAGTCAGCATCATCTGCTATTAGTGATTATGAGAAACTGGTAAAAGGTGAGGGGGTTAATATTATACCGGTAAAATGCTCTTATAATCTCGAAACCTACTATAAGGATTATTTACAGGCATTGCTTCTTGTTGTTCCACTAGATGTCAAACTAAAACGAGTAGAGGCGATTATCAAATCCAACACCTACCTGACAGGTTCTTCATTGTTTGCCGGGGTTAAGGTGTCGTGTAATTTCAGAAATACAGTATATGAATTAGATGGTTTCTATTATGACTGATATGATTAATAAAAGAAAAGGTTCATTCACATTAGAAATCGCACTTATCATGCCGGTTGTTTTTGTATTGCTTTTTTGTTTTATATGGCAGATGTCGGCAGTAAGGACAGAAATGTTTTTTAAAAGCATTTTGATAAAAGAGACCGAAAAATCGTCACTTATTGGAATATTATATGAATATTCGGATACGATTTACAGTAACATGGCAAATGACAAATCGGTAAATACAACAAAAGGCAACTCTGATAGCCAGATTTCCGAATTTTTGTTTGATTCCACTTACGAGCTTGTTTTTAAAGCACAATTTGAAGAACATTATAAAATTCTCATGTCAAATAATAAATCATTTAAATCATTGCTAATCGATAATAAAATATACTTCGAAAGAGAGGTATATGGCAGGCAGGTGTTTTTAACATCCAGATATAAAATATATACACCATATAAAGTCATAGCAAAAACTTTCACAATCCCATTACGACTATGGAGTAACGGAGATAACAGCAACACAACAAAAAGCGCTGATGAAACGAACATCTGGAAACAGGGCAATTTTCAGAGAGGTGAAATACTAAGGAGAAGATTCGGCGGAAACATGCCGTTTGGTTTCCCTGTGCTATCAGGATTTCAGAACAATTGTGCACTGGTAATTAAAAGCATGGACCTGACAAAGCCCACATGGAAACTGCCGGAAATAGTACAAGAAAAGATGGAATCCGAGCTGCATCTCCTTGCAAACTATAGCGGCTGCTTATTTCCATGGGGTAAAGACGGTATTTCAATAAGGCCGGAAGATATCCACAGCAGATATATAAAATTCATTTTTCCTGAAAACATAGATTTAAAAGTTTATGATGATGTATTTACGGATGTAAGGAACCAAGGATTACTTAATAATATCCAGGTTGAGTATATATTTTTCCAAAAAAGTGATTGATACTGTTTTTTTTGTTTGAAATAAGGTAAAATGTACGTTGTGTAAACTTTTAACTAATCCTTTGAATTAACTCAGGTTCTGAAAGGGAAATTTTATGAATGACAAACTAAAGGATTCGATTATGGATGTATTTTTTCAAGCTGTATTGAACCTTAAAACTACAGAAGAGTGTTATTCATTTTTTGAAGATGTATGCACCATTTCTGAATTAAAGTCAATGTCACAGAGATTTCAAGTTGCAATAATGCTTGACAGCGGCAAAACCTACTCAGAGATATGCGACAAGACAAAAGTCAGCACAGCAACAATCAGCCGTGTCAACAGAGCGTTGGAATATGGGGCGGATGGCTACAAAACCGCACTGAAAAGACTTAAAGTAGATTAAAGTCATTTGATACAAATGATCTTGCAATATTAAATTATAAAAGTGCAAGACAAGGCAATGTAAAATAAGATTCAATAAAATATAATTCGATACAAATGAAGGGGACAATACATGAACTTAATACAGAAAATATTCGGTACACACAGCGATCGTGAAATTAAAAGGCTTGAATCTATAATACAATCGATTGAAAGCCTGGAAGAAAAATACAGATCAATGTCGGAGAGTGAACTAAAGGGAACAACACAGGTTCTTAAGCAACGCCTTCATGACGGTGAGACGCTTGATGATATATTAGCTGATGCATTCGCCTGTGTTCGCGAGGCGTCAGACAGGGTGCTTGGAATGCGACATTACCGGGTTCAGCTGATAGGCGGAATAGTTTTGCATCAAGGCAGAATTTCTGAAATGAAAACCGGTGAAGGAAAGACTCTTGTAGCAACACTTCCGGTATATCTTAACGCACTTTCCGGCGAAGGTGTTCATGTTGTAACGGTCAATGATTATCTTGCAAAAAGAGACAGCGAATGGATGGGTAAGGTATATAAATATCTTGGACTGACTGTTGGCCTTGTAATTCACGGGGTTGACAACGAAAACCGCAGAAATTCCTACCACAGCGATATTACATATGGAACCAACAACGAATTCGGATTTGACTATTTAAGGGACAACATGGTTACCTATAAATCCGAAATGGTCCAGAGAGGCCATCATTATGCAATAGTCGACGAAGTTGACAGTATACTTGTTGATGAAGCGAGAACACCGCTTATTATTTCTGGTATGGGTGACAAGTCCACCGACCTGTATTCCAAAGCAGATGAGTTTGTCAAGAAACTCAAGGTCTTTGTTATTGCTGAGACTGATGATAAAGCAGACTTCAATGAATTGACAGGTGATTCTGATTACATAGTTGACGAGAAGTCGCATACAGCGGTTTTAACAACCAAAGGAATTAAAAAAGCCGAACAGCATTTCAATCTTGCCAATCTTACAGATTCCGAAAACTATACACTCCTGCATCATATCAACAATGCATTGAAGGCGCATGGTCTTATGAAAAAAGACCATAAATATGTAATTAAAGACGGCGAAGTTATCATCGTTGATGATTTTACCGGACGTTTGATGTTCGGAAGACGATACAGCGACGGATTGCATCAGGCTATTGAAGCAAAAGAGAATGTAAAAGTTGAACGAGAAAGTAAAACACTTGCAACAATAACTTTTCAGAATTATTTCCGAATGTATAAGAAGCTGTCAGGTATGACCGGTACCGCACTAACAGAAGAAGCTGAATTCAGAGCTATTTACGGTCTAGACGTAATTTGCATACCAACAAACAGTCCTATGGTGAGAGAAGACCTTGCGGACGCTGTTTTTAAAACTGAGAAAGGTAAGTTCAAGGCCGTATTAAACGAGGTTATAGAAGCACACAAGTCAGGTCAGCCGGTACTTGTAGGTACAATTTCTGTTGAGACGTCTGAGTATATTTCAAGACTGTTTACATTAAACGGATTGAAACACAACGTATTAAACGCCAAGCAGCACGAACGCGAGGCTGAAATAGTCGCACAGGCAGGAAGATTTGGTACAGTTACAATTGCTACTAACATGGCAGGACGTGGAACCGACATTATACTAGGCGGTAATGCAGAGTTCTCTGCAAAACAGGAAATGCGTAAGCAGGGTTATACCGAGGATTTAATCAACTCATCCAGTGCACATAACGAAACAGACGATCCGATCATTTTGGAATCCAGAGCGAAATTCAACGTTCTGCTGGAAACCTTCAAAAAGGAAATGTCAACAGAGCATAAGAAAGTTGTAGAAGCCGGTGGATTGTACATAATTGGTACGGAACGACATGAATCAAGACGTATCGACAATCAGTTGAGAGGAAGGTCAGGAAGACAGGGAGACCCTGGTAAAAGCCGTTTTTATCTTTCACTTGAAGACGATTTGCTTAGACTTTTCGGCGGAGAGAGAATGACAAATATTTTCAACAAGCTCGGAGTAGATGAAGAAATGCAAATCGAACACCCTATGCTTTCAGGCGTTATTGAAAACGCCCAGAAGAAAATAGAAGGCAAGAACTTTGGAATACGTAAAAACGTTCTGGAATATGACGATGTAATGAACAAGCAGAGAGAGACCATATATGGTCAGCGCAAGAAAGTTCTTGAAGGTGAGGACCTTCATCCAATCTACCAAAATATGATCAAAAATATCATGACAGACATAATGATTACATTCTGTGACCAATACCAGCATTCAGATGAGTGGGATGTGGATGCTCTTAAGGCAAAGCTTACCGATACATTCGGAGACCTGCCCGGATACAGCATACTAAAAGACGCAAAAATAAAAAACATCAACAAGCTGGATTTCACAGAAGTTCTTATAGTTGACGCCTTGGACAAATACGAATCCAGAATAGATGAATTTGGATCAAAGGAATTAATGGATGAAGCAGAGAGGGTCATACTTCTTAGAAATGTTGACGAAAAATGGATGGATCATATTGATATGATGGATGATCTGCGTTCGAGTATAGGTATGAGAGGATACGCCCAAAAGGACCCTGTAATCGAATACAAACGTGAAGGCTTTGAAATGTTCGAGGCTATGAACAACGCAATTCAAGAAGACTCTGTAAGAATTATGATGAGAGGCAGATTTGCCGCTGATGCACCTATGAAGAGAACTGTTGTTGCGAAGAATATCAAAGAGGGAATGGGAGATGAGATTCCATCAGCAGACGGAACACCCGAAAGAAGAAATATATCTGTCAATGCACCCAAACAGTCGATACCTTATAAAAGAGACGATATAAAAGTTGGAAGAAACGATCCATGCACTTGCGGCAGTGGCAAAAAATACAAAAACTGCTGTGGCAGAAACGAGTAAAGTTTGAAAAATACGATTTTTCAAACTTTCCACTATTGAGAGAAAGGAATGGTCATAATCATGAATATAGATAATTACCGCGAAAACATTAAGCTGGCAGCCGAAAAAATAAAAACGCACATGAGCGAAATGCCTGAATATGCAATAATTTTAGGCTCTGGGCTTAGTTCTCTGGCTGATTCCTTGACTGATACTTTTGAGCTTAGGTATTCTGATATACCTGGGTTCCCTGAAGTGACTGTAACCGGACATGAAGGCTTGCTCATTTTCGGGAAATTGTCAGGAACCAACGTCATTTTACTAAAAGGTCGATTTCATTATTATGAAGGGCATAATATCGATAATGTTGTTTTCCCGATAAGGGTCCTTTTGAAACTTGGCATTGGCAAATTAATAT
The DNA here is from genome assembly GCA_964652975.1 of uncultured Oscillospiraceae bacterium. Taxonomy (GTDB): domain Bacteria; phylum Bacillota; class Clostridia; order Saccharofermentanales; family UBA5734; genus CAZZCN01. The sequence continues at coordinate 10,400 of CAZZCN010000070.1, forward strand.
TGACAAATGCTGCAGGCGGAGTCAACAAATCCTATTCACCAGGCGATTTAATGATAATAAAAGATCATATTGGATTCTTTTGCGAATCCCCGTTGAGAGGCGTGAATTTCGATGAATTCGGTCCAAGATTTCCAGATCAGAGCTATATATATAATTATAAATCTGTAAAGGATTTGGCTGACAGCCTTGATTTGAATGCAAAGACAGGCGTATATTCTTATGCTAAAGGCCCTATGTATGAGACTCCGGCAGAAATACGAATGATTTCAATGCTTGGTGCCGATGCTGTTGGAATGTCCACGGTGCCGGAAGCGATTGTAGCATCACACGGAGGAATGAATGTTATTGGAATATCTTGCATTACCAACTTTGCCGCAGGAATCCTTGACCAACCTCTTTCACACTTAGAAGTCATGGAAGTTGGACTCAAATCTTCGAAGAATCTAAAATTGCTTATCAGCGAAATTGTAAAAACGAAAATATAAATTTAAATAAAGGTGAAATGACAAAAATGAACGAATCTTCAATACCTTCAAGGCAAGAATTAATTGAAAACGGCAAAAAGAAAATAGATTGGGCCTATCAACACATGCCTGTATTAAAAGAAATCGAACAAGAATTTATTAAGGACCAGCCATTTAAGGGCAAAAGAATTGCAGTAAGTGTTCATGTAGAAGCAAAAACCGCTTGTCTGGCAAAGGTTCTAGTAAAAGGAGGCGGTGACGTATATCTTACAGGATGCAACCCGCTTTCAACTCAGGACGACGTAGTAGCAGCCCTTAAGGATGAAGGAATGCCGGTTTTTAGCAAATATAATGCATCACCTGAAGAATACATGGATGGCCTTATATCTGTTCTTAAAATAAGACCTCATCTTATAATTGATGATGGTGGAGACCTCGCTCAATTATTACATACTACCTGCAAAGAATTTATGTCAGATTTGATTGGAGGATGCGAGGAGACAACAACCGGTGTCAAACGTCTTAATATTTTGCAAAGTGAAAAAAGGTTATTGTACCCTTCGATAGCGGTAAACGACGCCAGATGCAAACATCTTTTTGACAACAGATACGGTACAGGACAGTCAACTCTTACAGCAATAATGTCGACTACTAACTTACTTGTCGCTGGCAAGATAGTTGTTGTTGCAGGTTACGGAATGTGCGGCAAGGGGATAGCACTCAGAGCCAAGGGAATGGGTGCCAGGGTTATTGTTACTGAAATCGATCCTATAAAGGGTTGTGAGGCTTTAATGGAAGGATTTGACCTTATGACTATGGATGACGCCTCGAAAATAGGAGATGTTTTTATAACTGTGACTGGTTGCAAAGATGTTATAACATCAAAACATTATACTAATATGAAGGACGGAGTTTTACTTTCAAACGCAGGACATTTTGATGTTGAGATTAATATTGTTGAATTGGATGCACTTTCAATCAATAAGATAGAGCAAAGAAATAATGTTGTTGGATATGTTCTGCCAAATGGTAACTGCATCAATTTGATTGCAGAAGGACGACTTGTCAATCTTGCATCTGGAGACGGACATCCTGTCGAGATAATGGACATGAGCTTTGCATTACAAGCTTTGAGCACAAGATATATGTCAGAAATGAAGGGGAATCTTTCAAACAAAGTATATCCTATCCCACCAGAGATTGATGATAAAGTGGCCACACTTCTTTTAAAATCGAATAACATAACAATTGATTCTTTAACGGGTGAACAGGAGTATTACATAAATCATTGGGACATATAGTATTCATACATAGGTTGCGATTATTTATTTATACACACTAATACTTACTAATGCTCATCATATATATTATTGATGTTAACAGATTTTAACAATAATAATTTAATAAATAATCAATTAAAAAAACCTATATGTAAAATTGTAAACACATCAGAAGTGATATTATTTTTTAGAAAGGATTTGCTATGAACAATCCAATTATTTTTAAAAATATTTCAGTTGTTACTCCATCCGAGACAGGAGTTAAAGTGATAAATAACTGCAATGTCAGTGTTTCAGGTAACAATATCCAATATGTAGGCTATAGTTTTGAAGACGCAATTAAAAGTATCGGATCCGAAACTTACGAAACATATAAAGGTGACAACAGAGTAATAATGCCTTGTTTTGTAAACGCACACACTCATCTGGCAATGACTTTGATGAGAAACATGGCTGATGACACAACTCTTCATAAATGGCTTTTCGATATGATTTTTCCCATAGAAGCAAAGATGCGCTCTAAGGATTTAAACAGTGGTACACTTCTTGCAATCGCTGAAATGATCAAAAATGGAATTGGTGTTGCCGCAAATATGTATATGACAGCTGATGATGCAATGGATTCGCAGACCGCAATAGACACTGGAATAAAGCTTAGCACTGTACTGAACGGAGGATCATCTGAAATAGGATCAGGTATTTATAAAGTAAACGAAAAAGAATTTGACAGGGTTTTCAATAAGTATAACTTGTCAGGCAACGGCAGAGTGAAATGCGGGGTGCTTGTTCATTCAATATATCTATATAACGAATCCTACTATCGTGAACTTGCGGACCTTGCAAAAAGCAGGAATACATTTACTCATGTTCATGTATCAGAGACGCAAAGAGAAGTAAGCGAATGTATCGAAAAGTACAATATGCGCCCACCAGCGATATTAGAGAAAATGGGTATTTTCGACGTACCTTCAATAGCGGCACATTGTGTATTTTTAAATGACGAAGATATACAGATCCTTAAGAGAAACAACGTTACAGCAGTGCATAATCCTACAAGTAATTTAAAATTAGGCAGCGGCTTTGCAGACATAAAAAAACTTTTTGATGAATCTGTAAACGTAGCGCTAGGATCTGATGGTCCTGCGAGCAATAACAATCTTGATATATTTCAAGAAATGCGACTGGCATCCTATCTTGCAAAAGGAATTTATACCGATGCATCTGTAGTTCCTGCAAGCCAGATTATAGAGGCGGCAACAATAAACGGATATAAGGGTCTGGGTTTTACCAACTCAGGTAGAATTGAAGCAGGTATGGAGGCGGACCTTCAGATAATCAATATGGATACTCCTTCAATGACACCTTCGGGCAATCTGATTTCAGCAATAGTATATAGTGCCAATGGCAGCAATGTTGAATCTATGATGGTATCTGGTAAAATGCTAATGAAAAACAGAGTGCTTCTTACAATAGACGAAGAAAAGGCAAAATTCGAAGCAAAAGAGTCCTCGGATTATATATATGGTATTCAAAGAGAGACTTTTTTCTAAAATACAACCATATTTTTCATTTTAAATATGGTCATATTTACGATTATAAGCTATAATCTTCTATGCATAGCAGATGAAGTTCTAGTCAGGAAAATATTAATATGGCAAACTAATTTATGTTATATAGTTGAAAATACGAAAAATAGTTTGACGAATGCATTTTGATAGCATATATATTATACAACTATTTCAAAATGCTATATTATAGTGCCGATGTGGCTCAGAGGTAGAGCAATTCACTCGTAATGAATAGGCCGTGGGTTCGATTCCCACCATCGGCTCCA
>CAZZCN010000071.1:0-13900 GCA_964652975.1 uncultured Oscillospiraceae bacterium
TGCCATTATTACACCCTCATGGTATTTTGTTTTCATTTCTAAAAGATTTCTATCTGTTGTATTCTTGGCACTTTGAATAATGTCATACATCTGAGGTAGCATTTGAGGTAGCAAAGTCCCTTTACCTACCGGTGATAAATATATAGATGGTTCATAGAAATCATTCCAATGCCAAACCACAGATAACACAATTGCTACTATTGTTACTGAACTTGCAGCAGGAAACGCAATTTTGAAAAAGGTTTTATATGGACTGCTTCCATCAATTTCTGCCGCTTCCTCCAATGATTTAGGAAACTTGATAAAATATTGGTAAAATAGAAATGTAAAAAGTCCTCCTCTTAATCCTACGCCTAGAAAGCTTGGCACTATAAAAGGCAGATATGTATCATACATATGTAAATTCATGTAGTTTAAATATAATGGGATAATTATTGTTTGAACCGGTACGATTACAGAGATAATAACAAAGGCAAATAGTATCCCTTTGAATCTGAAGTTGTATCTTGCCAGTCCATATCCAATCAATGAACAGGACAAGACATGTCCAATTGTTGTAAGAACTGCCACTAATAATGAATTGACAAAGCTGTTTTTAAAATTGAGTGTAGCAAAGGCAAGTTCATAATTTCTAAAGTTAAATTCACGCGGTATCCATTTCACCAGAATATTATTTATGTCATTATATGACTTAATGGAGGTTGACAGCATATACAAAAAAGGATACAGAAAAACAAAGGCAAGTCCTATCAGCAATAAATGAATAAATATTTTTGAAATATACTGTGGCAATTTCTTATTGATTTTGCCAAATGACAACGATTTCATTGCTCCACCCCCCTATCTTTCTTTAATATTATTTATCATAGGTTTAAACACTATGAAAATTAAGCCTATTAGAAAAATTACAAACAGGAAAAATATAAATCCCATAGCCGCAGCCAATTCAAACTGATTTGAGTATTTGCCAAACCCTATTCCCATAATATAAGAAACAACACTGTTATTTGCATCGGCACAAAAATCTATTATGGTATAAATTACATTCAGAAACATTGTAGGAACAATTAACGGTAATGTTATCAACCAGAATTTTTCCCATCCTGATGCACTGTCAACGCTTGCAGCTTCGTATAATGATTTGTTGATACCTTGTAATCCTGAAAGAAAAATAATTATCTGAACACCCGATTTCCAAAATATCGTAGACAGCCTTGCGAGAAAGTCCAAAATAACTGTAACACCGGTTGCACCAATTGCTTTTGATACATCGTCAGGCAGCAAGAAGTTGATTACTATCAGCATACTTTTTGATTGGATATCCTGTTGCATGAGTTGCTGCATGATAAACCCCGAGCCTAGCATGACAGGTAGGAAAAACAACGTTCTAAATATGCCCAGGCCAACTATTTTTTTGTTTAACAGGTAGGCGACAAACAAAGAAAATATTATGATAAGCGGTAAGTTTATCAATGTATTTCCTATAACCTCAAGCAGTTTAGGAGAAAAGTAAATATCACTGAAAAAAGCGTCCTTGTAATTATTCAATCCAACAAATGTTTTTATGTTTTGTGTAAAACTGTCAACTTTAGAAAAACTCATTTGAAAAGAACTTATAAAAGGATACATGAAGAAGAGCAGCAGTCCTACGACTCCGGGCAAAGTAAATAAATATCCATACATAGACCGTCTTTTTCCGAGGACGCTTTTAACTTTTGTTTTTTTAGATATCACTATTTTGCACCCCCTGCAACCATGTAGCTTTTCTTGGCAATGACAATTCCGTCAGCCTTTTTGTCTTCATTCGAATAATTCACATATACTGTGCTGCCATCGCTGTATCTGACAATTGCCAAATTATCATTCCTTGTATGGTCTATTATTGTTTTATCATGCAAACTACCCATTTTATCAGCATATTCCTTTGCAGTCGCGATAATATCACTTTCCCAGTCTGCAAAAACAGATGAATATATATTATCAACATTGGTTTTGTTTAATTTAACGGTACTGTCATTTGTTACCAGAAAGTACGGGGTTGCTCCAAATTCAGCCCACTTTAATTTTGTGTCAGTTAAATCTTGTGTCATATTACCCGGCGTCTGTAAGGAATAGCCAATTAATCCGTGTATCAGTATTTGATTAAATGGTATTTCGGAGCTTTCTATGTCATATTTTGATGTTTTTTCCACCATGTTGAATATTTTATCAGCAAAAGGTAACGTGTAGGAATTCCCTATATTAAAGGCATACTTTACCTTTTTGTCAGTTTTGTTCATAAGTCTGTCAAAAGATAAAATCATCTGTCTTTTTGTCAAACCATTCTTAGGGTTATTATCGTCATACGCATATTTGCCAATCCCCTCAATGGTAATCGAATCAATATTATTCTCTTTAAAACTATTTAAAGTGTATTTTATGAACTTATCTGACATCTTGTAAAAATTCAACAAAAATGTAGTTTTGAGACTGTCCATTATGGGATTTCCGCTGCTATCAAATACAACATCCGTGTTTTTGTCATAACCGCCTATGTTAACATTGGCAAATGTCATATTGTGCGAATAATAAACTTCACCGCTATTTGATTTTGTCAGGTCATTTAACACTTTGATATCCTTGGAGCTGCCAAGTGATTTTTCTAAAATTCCGGAATCAGGATAGCTATCCATGCCATTTGTCTGCCAGCCGCTTATATTAAAATCTATGTTTTTTATTTTTCCACCAAGAGTTCTGGCAATATCAGCTGATTGTTTTAAAGTGGTGACGGGAATATATCTTTCAAAAAAACTGCTTTTTTCAACTGCACCTGCTATTATTTCAATATCTAAATTTGTATCGGTTTTTCCTTTTCCAATCATCTTATTGTCTAACATGAATGTTCTTAGTTTATTTGCAAGTTTTGAATAGCTGCTGTCTTTTGGATCAAAAAGATATTTTACGATAAAGTTATTTCTTACCCTGTTTTTTTCAACAAAAGTTGCTACTTCACCATCTGAGTTTGTTATATTGTAAGACTTTCTGTATATATGCGAAGTGTAAATTCTTGATAAATCATAAGCAAATCCATAGGTTGACAGATTGACGGTGGCGTCAGAATCGCCTTCTAAAACGTATCCGATGAATCCCTTCGAATTTACTACTCCCCCGAAATAGGGCAGGGCAACATTCATTATTCCGTTTGAGTCATTTGTCATCATCTCATTAATATCATTTTTGAATACACCATAGGTGTTTCGAATAAGAGCAGTTTGTCTGACTTCAGTCTGTGTATTGAAATCATAAAGCGCACCACAGCCATCCGGATAAATATAATAGCCTCTATCCGCCAAATTAACGCTTCCTAAAAAAGGCAGCATGTCGATTTTGGTAATTCCAATTTTTTCTTCTTTTATTGTATTATTTGGGATGGCTACATTCAGTCCGCTTTCGTCTATCCAAATATACATTTTTAATTGAATTTTCAAGTCCTTGAAATCAAAAGAAATTTTGACACCATTATCAACCAGCTCAGGATTATTCTCGACATTTGATGCATTGTTAGTTGTAAATCCCTCAAATATATCAAAATCCGAGTAGCTTAAACTAAATAGCTGTTTGATGTTTCTTTCGTTTATTTCGGTAAGATTTTTTCCGTATTTATTGCTTTCAAAATAATTCGTGTAATATTCACCTGATACTATGTCAACAACTTTGACAAGCATATCCTTTTGTTGATAATAAAGTTCATAGGTTGGTGTCTGACCAACTAGCTGCCATCCAGGCTCTGAGTTCATTTTTTTGTCTGTGTTTTCAGGTAATTTAATCTCTGTTTTGTATGTGTTCAACTCTTTTATATCAATGCTCTTTTGTTTTCTAAAAAACGATATTGAAATAATTGAAGAAACAATCAACAATACAAGCAAACCACTTATCAGCTTTACCAATTTTCTGTGATTAAAATAGAAATCACTTATTTTATTCACTTTGTATCATCCTCCTATGTATTTCATCTCTGTTATAATTTCGTTAAAAAACACTGCTAACTGTGCTATTAATGAAATAAAAATAATAATCAATCCCCATACAACAAAAACAGCGATTGCCGAAGAAGCGGCAAGGACAATTGTTTTAAGCAGAGACATATCGTTTAGAACCTTTAAAGCAATTATGAGAAGCAATCCTATATAAATATAGATAAATGTGCTTAATGACTTAAATATTTCGATTTCTTCAGATGATATCAGATTGGAAAATATCGTAAGCAATAGTGTTCCAACAATATATGGAACAATAGCAATACAGCAGCCCATTATTGTTTCTTTGAGTTTTGCCTGACCTTCAAAAATAGTCGTGAGACCGAAAGTACAAATGGCCCAGGTAATTATTGTAACAACAATTTTACCGGCTTCAATAAATAAATTCGCTTCATATGGGCTGATATCAACTACTGCAAAATTCGAAAAATAAATATATACAAACCTGGCTGCAACAGCAACAACCAGCAGACTTAAAAATGGCAACAATTTCAACTCGTCTCTACGCTCTTTTATGAGCATCAGTGACTTATATGGATGAAAAAAACCAATTAGCGATAATTTGTAGGCGTCTTTCATTAGTATTTACTCCTTCCATGCCACATCTGATCTTCAATCCTGTTTGCAACTTTATTAAGTTTTACTATTACCCAAACAGCAAAGACAATCAGTGCTATAGCAGTGAAAAATATGATGCCAAAGTATTTTTCGTAAATTGTGAAACGGTATAATGAAAATGCAGCTAGATATCCGTTTTTATCGCCAGTGCTTTTATATAAATCCATAGCTTCTACAAATTCTTTTTTCTTAATGTAGATCTGGCCGATTGATTTTTCGTAAATAGGATAATTTGAGGATAATTTAGAAATGTTTTTCCACTGTTGAAATGACAAATCATATTGCCCATTGTTCCCACTGATTATTGCAGCTTGAACCTGTTTGGTAAAAGATGTCGGCGAAAACACTGTAATGCTGTTTCTAGAGCCATCTACCACATATATTTTCCCTTCACTGTCAGTGTCAAGAGAAACAATAGAGGTGAAATTTCCCTTGGTTTCGCCTTTTCCACCATAAGTGCCTATCATGTTTCCAACATTATCATAGATATAGATGTATGATGAATTAGCGTCAGCCGTTGTTATAAATCCATCTTTATCTACGGATATATCAATTAATTTTGAATCCAAAGGATCCGTGATTTTATTTATATATGTTTTATCGCCATAATACCCAGGGGTAAAGAAATTTTTTCCTTCTATATTCAATGCCTTGATCTGATCGCTTTTCCCCAGATTGGTGGCAAATATTGTCCCGTTCCCTGAAATGAATACATTCGAGAAACTTGCCGGCTCTCTTTTTACGATTTTATTCTTCTGTTCCTTTGAACCAATAAATGAAACTATAAAATCTCTAAAGCTAAAACCAACCCTTTCTGACCCGACAAAACCTCTGAAATTATTGCCTGCATCAATAACAATGAATTGCTTCCCGAACAATATGTATATCAGCCCTTGATTTTCACTAAGTATTACCTTTTCGGGATTAAATGTAGTTTCTTTGCTGATTAACTCTGTTTTAGGTTTTATAAAACTTTCAATAAAACTTCCATCTTTTTTTGTATGAACAATTCTTCTATTTAGTGTATCTGCAATATAAATATCACCTAATTTGTCAACATAAAGCCCTGATGGTTGATTAAGAGCTATACCATCAGCAGTTTTTATCTCTAATACAAATTTAAAGTTCTTGTCAAATTTCAATACTCTATTGTTTCCAGCATCTGCAACATATATATCATCATTGTCATCTATAAAAATGTCTCTGGGTTTATTTAAGGCAGTAGAAATCTCACTTTTATTTCCATTGCCTGTTTTTTCGAATACAGTCTCTACATCATAAAGTATAGGTATTGGCATGTATCTATTTGTTATTGGATTCTTTGTAAAATCAGTGTCAATATAATCAAAAGCGGAAACTTGTATAAAACTGCAGCAAATTGACAGTAAAATTACAATCATAACAAATTTTCGTTTAAACATGTGTTTCTCTCCTTTTTTCAACATTATAAATGCAGATTAATGCTTATCAACCAAGCCTGTACTATTTAATACCTGAATATGTAACCGCCTCGACTACCTGTTTCTGCATGGCGGTAAATACAATTACAGTAGGTAATATCATTATAAAACTTGTAGCAGCTGCGGCGCCTGCTCTTGCAAGAGATCCTGTGTCGGCGATCATGGTGAGTGCAAGCGGAAGCGTTTTCAGCTCGTTTTTTGTAATCATTATCAATGGTGTAAAATAATCATTCCAAGATGCAACGAAAGAAAATACAGCAAGGGTGGACCAGGCAGGTTTTAGGAATGGCATTACTATTCTCCAGAATATCTTCATCTCACTCGCACCGTCAATTCTGGCTGCTTCTAAAAATACATTCGGTAATTGCTGACAAAACTGCTTCATAAGAAACATATTATATGCCACGGCAATTTTGGGAATTATCAATGCCCAATATGAGTTTATAATCCCCAATTCTTTAACAATAAGGTAATTTGGAATTTGAGTAACTGAAACTGGAAATACCAAGGCTATTGTTATTATTATGAAGATTGTTTTACCGAATAATACATTATGCTTGGTCATTGCAAATGCTCCCAGAGAAGAAACAAATATTGTTGCAGCAACTGTGGCGCTAGTGACAAACAAACTGTTAAATGCATACCTGGAAAACGGTACCACCGAGCTGCTAAGAGCAGTTATTAGTACTGTGAAATTCTCAATTGTAGGCCTTCTAACCAAAAATTGAGGTGGAAACTTCAACAACTCGTCCAACGGTTTAAAAGCAGTTGAGATAACATATATCAACGGTAGCGATGTGAAGGCAACCAATATAATCATAAATAAATACAATGGTGTTTTAACCAGGTTGATTGAGAATTTTTGTTTTACTAGCGGTACCTTAAATCTAATAATCATATTAATCACCCTCTGAAGAAAGAAGCTTCATAAATAATTGCCCCAATCCAAATGTTATTGCAAATAAAATTACTGCAACTGCAGATGCATAACCCATTTCATACCTGATAAATGCGTAATCGAACAAATGTGCAACAATTGTATGTGCGGCATAGTTCGGGGATGGCATGCCTGCAAAAGCCACTACTATATCAAATACAGAAAATGAAGCTGTTATTGACATTATTGCTCCAAAAAGCAATTGTGGTTTCATTTGCGGTAATGTTATATAAAACAGTTCTTGAAATGCATTGGATATTCCATCTATTTTACCGGCCTCATAAAGCTCTCTCGAAACATTCTGTAAACCTGCCAGAAATACAAGAAATCCTGTTCCCATACTCATCCAAATTTGAATGAGCATTACAATTGGCATAATTGTGCTTCCGTCTTGATTCCATAGAACAGGATTATCAATTATTCCAATATTCATAAGAATATTATTAACCAGACCATATTTATCAGGGGAAAAAAACCACAGCCATACTACTGACATAGCAATACCACTGGTAATAGACGGAGCATAGAAAGCAAGTGCGAATGCGCTTTTAAATTTCATGTTGTTAATTATCCAGGCAACAAACAATGACATAAAAAAACCTATAGGGCCTGTTACCACTGCAAATATCAATGTTTTCTTTATTGCAAGAAAAAATATTTTATCATATACAAAAAGCTGTTTGTAATTATCTATGCCAACAAAATCATTTTTTAGGAACATGTCATTATTTGTTAAACTCATCCACATTGCTATACCTACAGGTAATACGACAAAAGTGAAGAACAAAACTCCAAACGGTAGAAACAGAAGTGTTCCGATTTTGTATTTATTGTAGAATTTAGAAAATCTACCTTGGTAACTGTTTGTCAAAAAATCACCCCGCATCTATCTATTTTAACTCCTTTTGTTTTCTGCTAAGTTCTGAATTAATCTGCTCAACGGCTTCTTCTAATGCGCTTCGAACCGGAAGTCTCTGGATGACGGTTTTATTTAGTGCATTTGCCATATTTCTTGTTGTTAGATATCCCCCAAATACAACCGGCTGTTCAATTGAATTGTTCCACGTTTCCTTTATTATGGTGATATGTTCTTTTTTTATGTTTAATGAGCTGAAGGCTTCAATATTTGCAGTATTCCATTTTGCTATTTTACCAAGTCTGCCTTCAAGAAGTTTCGAAAAGTTCTTTTGCGTTTCAGCTGACGTCCACCAGTCTAAAAACTTATAACTGCTGTCTTTTTTCGTTGTGGATTTAAGAATAATGTCTGCTTCACCGGAAATACCTCCGGTTGTCCTGTTTATTTCACCATTTTTCATGCGTTTGCCGGGAATTAAGGCTATATCCCATTTAGCTGAAATTTCCGGAGCTGCTGAAATCAAACTGATATAGGTATTGAAATTAGCGATTCCTATTGGCATTTCACCTGTTCTGAATCTATTATAGAAATCAGCTTTATATGGTATGCCATACTTTACATATAAGTCTGTCAGTTCTTGACAGGCAATGTATGCCTCGTTAGAATCCAATGCAGTTTTTGTGTTGTTGTCTTTGTAAAAGGCCCCACCATTTTGATATAAAAAAGCATCAAATATTCCAACGCCCTGGAGTATTTCAGGAATATACATCTGTTTGTTGTTCTGATACAGGACCGGTAACACATTATTATATACTTCATCCCAGGTTTGCGGGACTGCTATCCCCAGTTCCTTTAAAATATCTGTTCTATAAAACATTACTCTAAAATTACTTGTTTCCGGTAATCCGTATGTTTTGCCTTGATATCCCAATGGAATATTCAGACCCTTGGTGAATCTTTGTTTTATGTTATTTATATTGGGCATATCATCGAGAGGCAGGACAACACCTCTAATAGCATATTCAACCGGCAGGTTGTTCGGCAAGGACAAAACAACATCCGGCAGATTCTGCCCTGAATTTATTGCCAGAAGTAAAGGGTTGATAGATCCGTTTATTGAACCTGATGGCAGAACATTCAGTCTGATACCGATTTTTTCTTTAGGTGTGAAACTACTATCGGCAATTTCTTTTGCTATTTCTCCCCATTCTTTTCCTCTTGTTATCCATACATCAATCACTTCATGTTCTTTTTCATTTTCAACTCCGATTGCATTATAATCCTTTACAAAGGAAATGAAGAAATTATAAAATCCCCCGATTAAGTTAGATATAAATGAACTTTTATAATCCGTTACTTTAAAATTTGCAGGTAAAAAAGATATGTAATCAATACCTAGAGGTTGTTCCTTCAACTTAATCATCCAGTCACTTATGCTTAAGGAATAATTTGTGATTTCACTGTATTTTCTCTGGATAATATCTGGATTCTTCCTCATTCTCTTAAAACTTTCAATTAGAGCTTTAATATTATTAGATGTAGCGGAAATGCTTGTTGAATATTTGTCAATGATAATGACAGCATCTGAAGCCAGTGTTATTATTTTGTCAATATTACTAAGAAGATCAGGGACCTTTTTATCAAGTTCATAATCATAATTTGTATCAGGATCTGTTCCTGTGACAAGAACTATATCTTTTAAAACATTTTGCAATATTTCAGATGTTTTTTCTAAATTCTTTACAGGTGTGTTAAAAACTCCTGTTTGAGCTTCCATTGTCAGCGTATGCTCGCCTTCCTCCAGATAGAAAAGATAATCTTCACTTGAATCACCGACTGCTATATAGCTCAAAAGCCTGGCATAATCGAAGCGATAATCCTCTAATTCTCTAAACGGTATCTCACCATCAATTTTGATTGCTCTGCCTGATGTCAGTCCTTCACCATCAATATGCAAAAATCTGACTCCCAGCTTATAAAGACCGGATTTGTCAACATTAAATCTCCAGGTGATATTGTTTCCACCTTCTTTAAAGCTTGAATTACCGATCATATTCATCAGTCTTTTCTTATAGCTTGCAGGACTTGCAGACGGGTCACCGGTTGTTGTTAATTGTATCGACGATGAATTGAAGTTTACTATATGGTCATAGCTTTCACCTTCAAATCTAATTGTTGAATTGGCATTCTTGTATTCTTTTTTGTTATATTCATTTTTTATTTCCTGATAGTCCCGAATTTCTGTAGGAGCCTTTAAGCTTAAGCTGGAAATTTTTATTTCTCCCTGTATTGCTTCCAAGGTTACTTTGTTTTCACCTTTCTTCAGCAAAAATAGATATGGCGAGGGGCTAATTCCTTGAGAATCAGACAATGAAGCTATTTTCCATATGGGTTTTTCGACTACTATCGGCTGGACTTCATCTCCGATGCTGTTTATTATAGGTTTGCCTGAATATGAATAATATTTATTGAAAATCAATCTGTCAGATTCTGCGAATTGTGACAGATTATTTATTTTGACAGACTTTTCTATATCATCTTGGCTGCCGGATACTTGGCTATATTTGAACTGTATCTCATATAGTCCTTCTATCGGCGCATTTAATAGCCAGCTTATAGAGATGTTTGAACTTGATATTAAAACAAATTCCTCATCAGCTTCTGAGTATTTTTCAGCACCTTTTCCGTTGGCTGATGAATATTCAGTTGCTTTCTTGATAATGCTTTCTCCATTATATACAGGAGTTTTATTCTTTTTGTAATTGTTAAGAACGTTTTCATATTTTAATTGATTATCACTATCTAGAACTTCATTAATATTAGAATTAGCATTTTTATATCTATTGCTTAATTCTCCTGCAGCAATTACATTACTACTAATTATTGAAATCATTAAAGTTAATGTTATAAAAGTTAAAAGCTGACTAAATATTCTTTCTCTATTCATGGAAATATACACCCTTATAATCTATTTGATATAAATATATCACGCTATAATAAGTCATGTGTGACATTATCTATTCAATATTTCTCCTATGTGATATTTATGAGGATATTTACACCTTTTTCTATCTAAGCTATTGATAAATACTTAAATAATTGTATAATAAATTTATATATCTACCAAATACCAATTACTTATTAGTGCATTATTTTGATATTTTATATATATTTGTTGTCATTATATCATTTTTAATCAATTAATAGGAGAAATCTCAATGAATAATATGAGTGATAAATCCTTATATAGCAATGCCAATAATACCTGGTATCAGATAGAAGAATTTCGATCAGGCTCATTTGAAGAGGTGTTTGAATCCGAAAGTGATTCAATCCGCATGTTCTATGTAGATATTGGAGATATAAATATTGAATTTGTCACCCCGGAAGATGATGTTCTTTCTTTTAAAATAAAGAGGCATGATTTTTTACTAATTGATTATAATACGAAAATCAGTAATTTTAATGTTTCAAAAGGTCCGACTTTGGTAACAATGATAAAATTGAGCAAGACCGATAATGAAATGTTTAATTTTGCCAAACAGATCGCTATTGATCCGAATATTGCAAAAGTTCTTGCTGCAAAGCAATCTGTAATACTAATAAAAAACGTCCTGTCTTTTAATAGAATTCTAAAATTATTAGAGAATGAAATAAAGTCAAAGCCTTTCTATAATTCAAACGAATACATGCAAAACCTTTTGATATCTATGATTTTTATCGAAATATCAAGAGAGTTTCGTAATCCTTACCAAAGTGTAGCTTCGATCTATGCAAAAAAAGCAAGTGATTACATTCATAACAATTTTGAAGACGATATCAAGCTAGATGATATCGCCCATAATCTTTACATTCATCCCTCTTACCTTAGAAAGCTCTTTAAAGAACAGTTTAATGACACATTTATCGGCTATTTGACCAATGTCCGTATCGAAAGGGCAAAGGAGCTTTTATCAAATTCATCATTGCCGATTGTTGAAATCTCTGAGTCGGTAGGTATAAAAAACAGAGAGCATTTTCAAAGAATTTTCGCGAAAATAGTAGGGGTTACACCTGGAAATTACAGGAAAATTGAAACCTCGAATAATGATACTTATAAATCGCCTAAAGGCACACAC
The DNA here is from genome assembly GCA_964652975.1 of uncultured Oscillospiraceae bacterium. Taxonomy (GTDB): domain Bacteria; phylum Bacillota; class Clostridia; order Saccharofermentanales; family UBA5734; genus CAZZCN01. The sequence goes on from CAZZCN010000071.1 coordinate 12,006, forward strand.
AAAAGATCGATTTCTTTGTAAGTATTCAATTCATTTTGTATAATGTTTTATCAAAAAGGAGGTGGTATTTTTACCACCTCCTTTTTACTTACATTTCGATTACTTTTCAGATATCAATCTAATGCTAAAACTCTCTTTTTTACTGCAAGTAAATCACTTATTGTTATTTTTCTATCCAATGACATGTCCATATTTTTAAGCGCGTTAATTTTTGTAATAGAAGTAGCTCTTAGTAAATGCATTTTAATAATTGTCATATCAGCAACATTTATTGCTCCGTCAAAATTTGAATCACCCGAAAGCATCGTCACTTTTACATTATCAAACCAGGTATTATGAGTATGTTGATAGGTATAAAGTCCAATTGTACCTTTCTTGTTCTTTGCTAAATCCAGTTCAGTATAATTAATCACCATTACGTTATCAACATAGCACTTGATATTATTTCCAACAAATGACATTTTGAAATTGTGAATCCCTAAATCTGAAGCTCCATTGGCTGCCGGAATAATACTGTTATCAATTCTTGTTAAGTAGCCTGTTGCGTCCCATTCATGGTTATAATTTGTTTCTTTAGCATTATAGGATAGAACAAATCTGTTTTGAACACCGTTGTAGAAAAATCTATATCCTGTCCCACTGCTATTCATTCTGCCGGCAATACCAATGTTACAGCTGTTTACATTTACCGCCCATGGCATTAAATTAATGTCTGTTGATAAGGTGTAGTCACTCCAGTTATAAGTATCAGCACCACTATAGCTGTATAGTAGACCATTAGAATTGAAATTTAACTTACTATCTGTTATGCTGGCTGATGTGCTTGAGTTAAAGGAGTAGTTTTGATTTTCTATTTTCCATTTTGAATCCAATGTGCCAGAGAATGTATCTAAAACACTTGTTGACGTATTTACCTCTGATACCTTGATGTTATCAAACCATCCGTTATGTGTAAGGCTAAATACATACAACCCTATCGTTCCTGTTGTGTTTCTAGATATATCTGTCTCTGTGTAGGAAATTATCAAGGTATTATCAACGTAACATTTTATTAATGTGCCCTCAAAAACCATCTTAAACTTATGAACACCCATATTGTTTGGATCGGCAATGCTCAGCAGCGTATTCTCTGTTCTAGAAAGAGATGTTCCACCACTCATCCACCAACGGTGACCATAGATACCATCCTTCGTTGAATACATCAAAATGAAATCATTTTCCAGAGCTGAATAGAAGAACCTGTAGCCTGTTCCATCAGTGTTTACGCGCCCTGCAATACCATGGTTGCTGCCATTCCCCCCCCATGGTGTTACGTTGATATCTGACTCTACAATATAATTGCTCCAATTATAGGCTGCAGCATTGGCATATGAATAAAAGAACCCGTTGCCATTGAAAGATAATGCTCCGTTGCTGATTGAAGCATCTGTAATTCCATTACTGTTTGCGTAATTCTGATATTCCTTTTTCCAGTCACTGCTAAGGGTATCAGAGAAAGAATCACTTAAAATCGCAGGTGTGTAAATTATCTCACTTAAAGGCTCCATAACACTCGTGCTATTATCATAAATAAAACCATTGATGTTATTAACCGCACCTATTGAATCAACTAAAATTGCCTCCTGTCCTATATTCGTCCTGATATCCAATTGAAAGTTAGAAATCATTCCGTTTGCAATTCCACCGACTGTGCTTTTCAAGTTTCCGTTTGGTATAATTATTAAGCCCTCAAAATACCTTGGTAATATTATTTTTCCTGTTTTCACATCTGCAACACCATTCTTATCAATTAAATAGTATTGGCTGCTTTCGTTATAAGAGAATTGTGTTGCGCTGCTATTTTTAATCTTTATGCTTAATGATGTCTGTTCATAATCACTTGCATTAATGTAGAA
>CAZZCN010000072.1:0-2518 GCA_964652975.1 uncultured Oscillospiraceae bacterium
AGAACCACAAAGCTTGAAACGTAGATATATCAGCATTCTATGGATTTAGTATCATTTATTGAAATTTCAGTGACACGAGTTCGACTCCCCTCGCCTTCACCACAAATGTAAATGAGACACAAAAAGAACGCCGATGTTTGGCGTTCTTTTTGTGTCCGGCAAAGTGGTGAAGGCGTGCCTTCACCAAACGGGTATTACACGAACTTTTATTGCTTCAATAATGGGTTTGCGGTAACAAGGAAGTTGTAATACAGACATTAACGGTAATGGTTTTGAACCTTTACCGTTTTTTGTTACCCGGAATATCCTCAAACATTTATATTAACTATTTACCAAATTTGCATGGTTGAAAATCTTCAGATAATACTCGTTTACACTTCGGCACCCCTCATTTGCAAAATAATTGAAGTTATACCAGTATTTTCCTTTGGCTTTGAATGTACGCCATGCTCCTAATTCGGAAGTTATTATTTTTTTATTTAAAGATGATTTATCAGCAGTTAAGGGTTACACGCTAACTACCTTCGGGTATGATTTATAAATTTGAGCTTTGAATAATACGTCCAATTTTTTCATTAAAAGCTTTTTACCATTTCCATGGCAATCCGCTCCCAGTTAAAAATATTTTCCGGTCTTTTAGAGCAGGTACTTATATCTTTTAAAACTATATCGCAGGAGCAGCCATTTCTCTTTACTGCCTCTAATATTTTACTTAATTCTCTCCTTAGGTTTTCCTCGTCAAGTATAGGAACCGCAACATTCGCCGGATTAGGTTTAGCAGATAGCACATATTTGTTTTTAATTGCTTCTGCCGCAATATTTACATTTGCCCAGGGGCTTACTCCGATTTTTCTCAAATTCGGTATTTGTTCAATTATATCGATTCTTTTATCTAATGGTTCACAGCATCCATAATACACCAATCCGCACTGACCGATTGTATCTTTAATATTAATACTATAATTCTTTTACATGTTCAATTTATGTTTTCTCCTATTTATAAGCAATTTGGTGTGCAAATCGAGCTCCACATATTACATATGAGATTGATATTTTCTTCTTCAGCATGGTCAGGTGAAAATGATAATCTCTCTTGTTCTAATTCCTCAATTCTAAGAAGTTTACCACTTAAATAATCATTTAGCGTTTGCTTTAAAGACTTTAATCTCATAATGAGACCGCCAATTCTGATTTCTTGTACATCAAAACCTGCTACCTTGTTTTCAACATACCACTGAATCTTGAATTTTTCATAAAAACGATTAATTCTTTTTAAAAGGATATTAATTTCTTTATCTCTAATTTTTATCAATATCTCGATATTCTTACTATCATAGGCCTCTTTAAGTCTTATTCCTAAATCGCATTTGATTTGTAACACATCACATAATGCTTCTAATGTTTCAAATATGTATTTCCATTCAGAATTTTGTCTTCCAGCTTTCCTGATAATTGATTTATACTCTTTGTAATATCCACTGAACTTGCTTGATATCACATGCTTATCAAACAGTCCATTTAAAACATCATTGTATAATAAATATTTTGAAGAATTATTTAATTTTACATTTTCTTTATCTATATATAGTTCGTTCATAATATCTAAAGTTAAAAAATTATCAAAATTACAATTTGAGCAAGTTTTTAATCTTCTATCGATAATTTCATTTGACGTGTTACCGTTATAACAAGTTTCTGCATATAACGCAAGGCTTGGCAACATTGAAAATGCTGCGCATTCGCCGCCGTTATCTCCCCATAGAGTAACCATTACTTCTTTAATGCCTTTTTTTATACATGCTTCGAGCGCTGGTTTTGAAGTTTTAAAGCTCCACTTATTATATGGTGCAAACCCAACCCATTTCCAAGCGCCGCCAGCAAAAATAATATTTCGGTCAAGTTCCAAATGTTTTTCTATCATATTTTCATAATGCTCTACATTATCATGGAAATAATCCCAATACACAAAATTAATATTTTTTGGTAATTTTTTAAAAGCGTCGTCACTAAATTTTTCTTTACTCTCATAGTTGGAGCCAAACTCTGCCTGAAAAATCATATCACTCCAAATATACACTTTAAAATCAAACTTTTCGCAAATTCTTATAACTCTTTTCATATGCTGAGTAAAAATATCTAGTTTGTTTTCAAACCCATTGTTTTGATAGTATTTGCCGAAACCAAGCATCCAAGCCTCGTCCATACCAATATGAATATTACGGCTTGTAAACATGTTTGAAACAGATTCCAACATATTCTCAATTAGTGAATAAGTTTTTTCTTCACCAACCAGGAGTATGTCATTACAATCATTAACATCCTGATAATAAGGCCATCTAAATATTGAATTCAAATGAGCTAACACTTGTATGCACGGCATTAATTCAATTCCAAAACATAAGGCATACTCATCAATTTCTTTAATCTCTGCCTTCGTGTATCTGCCTCTCATATGTCCAAAATAAGGTTGCCCAACAACCTCATAAGTATCCTCTGTATAAAGCATGAATGTATGGTA
>CAZZCN010000072.1:2618-13755 GCA_964652975.1 uncultured Oscillospiraceae bacterium
AAGGTTGCCCAACAACCTCATAAGTATCCTCTGTATAAAGCATGAATGTATGGTATCCAAATAGTGCACATATTCTAATCATTTTTTTTACAGCTTCAATATTCAATACTGCATTTCTTGAACAGTCAAACATTACAGAAAGTTTATTAAATTGAGCCTCTTGAGATATTTGAATATCGTTTTCCAATATATTTTCTTTTAATAAACTTAAAGCTCTGAAAAACTCAACTTTTTTACTATAGTAAATATAACAACAGTTATTTTGCCTTTCAATTCTAAAGCCATTTTGTGTTTTTACTGTTTGAAGAAAAATGCCATTCTTACTTTCTTCCATATTAAGACTGCTCTTTATCTTATTTAATCCCTCTATTAAATCGCCATCTAGTTTTTCAGTATTAATTAATATCATAATTATGACCATCTTTCTTTTTTTTATATATTAGAATGTTATTTCCACTTTTCAACCCTTTTTAAAATATCCTTTGCCTCTTGTTCATTATCGCATTGTGTAGAAATAAAAATTCCTTTAGGTGATAAATTGTCGAATAATTTATTAAGATGCCTGGCAGGCACTTGAGTTAACACAATGCTTTTGCCACTGGCTTGAATTTTCTGAAATAACGGAATCCATTTTTCATGACCGGTTCCATCAACAGAGCTTCCTTGAGCAATCCATTGAATGCCATTTATCTCTTTAATGTCAAGAATTTGATCTAAATGTGGGAGCTCCCCTTCGCCATCTAAATGATATACACTTCTTTCCATTAAAGACGCCTGAAATTGTAATGAAGGAGCAACAAATTTTTCAAACATACCTGGTGAAATCATTACCGAAAAATCACATTGAAGCGTATACCACGGCTTTCTGCTCCAAATTGGGATCCAGTGGGTAAAACCGTCTTGCTTACCTTCTATCAGCTTGACATTTTCTTATAAATTATCCATTACGTACCAATAAATTTAATATGTCTATTTTCCAATGTCAAATACACTTCTTATCCTTATATTTTCTACATTCCCTCTGATCACTGAAATCGTTTTGCTTTCATTGAATAAATCAAAATAATTATCCGTCAATAACTCATCGGCATCTTCTGTTATGACCTCAACATTTTTAGCAAAGCCTTTACACGTAAGTTTAATTGTCTTGCCATCAATTAAGCAATCTATTTCAGGTTTCAAGAATCGAAAATATTTTGGTTCACAAAACAATATGCTCTGTGCAGACATCAAATTTTCAGACATATCGTATAACTCATATCGGACAAAATCGCAATAAATATCTGCTTCCTTAAAGTCAATCTTCTCCATGGCGTATACTGAAAGCGGTTTGACATTTGCCATATGTTCATCTTTTCTTAAAACATTTCCACAATTATCACAAAGGAACCATTTAATCTTTCCACTAAAAGCAGAAAATGTTTCATTGGATATATGAAAAACTGCACTCTTTTTCATCTCATAAGGCTGTGCATTAATATCCATATTCTGCGTTAATGCAGTTTCTACATCTGCCGACAAAAGTATAGGTGCAAAGAAATGCTTAGAAAAATATTGAGCTGCCTTCCATCTTCCATAATAATCAATTGTAGACCACGACAAAACAGGCCAGCAATCATTCAACTGCCAATACAAAGCCCCCATACAACGTCCCCTGTTTCTACGCAAATGCTCAACGCAATACTTCAAGGTCTCAGCTTGCGACAGTTGCGACGCATATAATAAATCACTAAAGTTAAAAGGCATAGGATAAAGCTTGCAAATATTATTAATAATTCTATAACTTCCTACGGTGCTTCGCTGGTGCTTTTCCATTATATATGAGAAAAGATTTCTGTCTTCAGGCAGGGAAAAGCTCTCAATCGTTTTTTCGTGAGGCAAAGACTGAAATCCAAATTCAGATAGATAACGAAAATAGTACTTTCTATATTCAGTAAAAAATAATTCTCCCGACCAAACACGCCAAAAATGAGTGTCGCCGCAATCATCACTATTTGGCTTATCAAATCCGCCACCTGATGATGGAGATGAAGGCCAATAAAAGGTTTGTGGGTCAAGCTTTTTTAGTATTTTGGGAATTATGTATTCCATTAATTTTATGTAATCACTTTTTTGCAAAGAAGTCGGACCTTGCCAATTTTCCATAGCAAACCATTCTACTTCATTATTTCCGCACCACAAACCCAGGCAGGCGTGATGGCGTATTCGCTTAATATTATCAATCATTTCAGCTGTAATATTTTCTTCAAAATCATCTGTTAAATTATAAAATCCACACGCAAACATGAAGTCCTGCCAAACTATCATGCCAAGCTCATCACAAATATCAAAAAAATAGTCGTCCGGGAAAAATGCCCCTCCCCAAACACGTATAACATTGGCATTGCAACTAGCAAAATCCGTTAAAAGCCGGCGTGTCCTCTCTTCATTGGAATTGGACAATATTATATCTTCCGGAATATAGCAGGCACCCATGGCAAATATCTCAGTCTTGTTGACACTATGGGCAAAGCTTTCACCCCATTCATCCTTCTTTTGAGATATAGTAATTGTTCTAAGTCCTATGCGTCTTTGCCATTCATCAATTATTTCCCCGTTTTTTTTAAGCAAAACACTCACATTATAAAGAGGTTGTTTCCCATAACCATTTGGCCACCACAAAAGAGGGTTGTTAATTACAATTCTGCCTTCTTCATTTTGCTTATTAACAATACCATCTGGTGCAGTTGCCAGAACTTCAATCTCGAAATAATTATCCCCATTACCTTTCAATGTGTAATCAATTGACAGGTCAACTCTATTTTCTGAATGCTGTTGATTGATATAAACGCTATCAAATATTGCACCATTATAAGCAAATAAATAAATATTACGCCAAATTCCAAAATCGGTAAAGCGACCTCCCCAGTCCCAACCATACATACAGTGAGCTTTGCGAATGCCGGTAAATCCATTTGTGCATGCACCGACATCAGGAGTCGGAAATTTAACATACATTTCACGAGCGGTTTTCAATGGTGATGCCAATTCTATTCTAATACTGTTTTCACCAATTTTTAAAAATTCAATAATATCGAAAACCCATTTGCGGTGCATATTGTTTGTATATGCAACTTTGACATCATTTATGAAAATTTGAGCATCCGTATCAATTCCATCACATATAAGCTCAATATATTCATTTTTAAAAAACTCATCTGATACTAGAAATGTTCGCATATATGTATAATCAAATTGTGAAAATTCAACGGCTTCCTTCTCATTATCACGCCAAAAAGGGTCGCCCATAATCCCTTCACGCATCAGGTCTGCATACACCGAACCAGGAACAATTGATGAAATAAATTTGTCATCCGTAGATTTCTTCATTAGCCAATTGCCATTTAAATCAACTTTCATTTTTCAACCATTCCTTTTTATAAAAAATCCAATTTCCTTAAAAAAATAAGATACAATTTTAAAACTGTATCTTACATTTTCTCAAAAATTAATTGGCGGGGTCAATCCCATGCAATCTGATGCAATGGGTTTGATATTTTCAAGCTCAATATCGGTCGGATCATAAGACAGCTCAAGCTCTAATGGCATTAAGTATGATAATGATGACCATCCCCAAAAAGGAGATAACCCTTGACCTATGCCACTATCAGAAAGATAATACTCTCTCGTAAACTGCTCACGCATTGTCATATCGCAGGTTTTTTTTGCAAGCTCTTTTGCTTCTTTATGGTATCCATAGTTTAACAATCCGTGAAATACCATATAGTTAGTTGGAATCCATGTTGGTCCGCACCAGTTGCAAAAACGGCCAAAAGTTTCCTGGTGAAAACCCTCCTCCTGTTTAGAAAGAGTTGCAACAGGGTATTCAAGCCAGAATTTTTCTTTGTCAAGCAAATGCTTTTCAATTATCGTCTTTGCTTGTTCCTTTGAAGCAATTCCTGCCCATAAAGGAATAAATCCGGCTATGGATTTTACCTTGATATGCTTGCCTGTTCTCTCATTTCTGTCGTAATAAAAACCGTCTTCTTCATCCCAAAAAACTTCATTAATTCTTTTCGTCATTTCCTCAGCTTTTTTATCAAATATTTCTTTATCCTTTAAGCGATTGATTTTTTTTGCGATAAAGGACATCGCCTTAAACTCTCTGACAAGATAACAGTTTAAATCAACACCCTCTGTTGTTGCCGTATTTTCATAACCCATTCGCATGAACTGATTATCCATTCCGCTATGGTATGCACTGTCCCAAACTGCCAGGCCATTTTTATCATAGTCACAATACCAAGTCCAATAGTCAAGATATTTGACCAGCCTATCAAATGCCTTTCCTTCAAGGTAGCGATAATCATTATTTTGTTTTGCGGCAAGCAAAGCAAGCTGAGCCAAAAAGGGCTTAAAATGCTCTCTTGGTGTGTTCCATTTAAGTCCATAACATCTGCTTATAAAGCCACACTCAAACTGTGTTCTTAAAAATGCATCAACAATGTTTTGACAATATTTTGAAACACCAAAATATGACAAGAATATGGATTCGAAGTATGAATCCCAGTCATACAACTCGTCATATGAATACCCTTTGGTACAACGGATTTCATTTTTTGCAGATATTGTTCCAACCGTTGCATATTCATTCAGAACTTGCTGAATTCTTTCTTTAACCTTTTCTAAATACTTTTCATCTGAATAGTAAGAATTTTCTGCAAAACTATAATCTTTCATAAAAATCATGCAGAACTTAATTTAAGAATTAAGCTCTGCATATTCCTCCCAAAATTGTTATTGATTAGACCTGTTCAGCGTTTTCAACTAGGGCTCTCTTCCGCTTTCTCAAAAATCTACCTGTGAATAATATAATGTTGCCTAATATAAATATTAAAACAAATATAAAGATTGTCCATGGGAATAGTTTCTCAACCATTTTCTTTACCGGTTGCTTTGTAATCGGATTTTTAATACCTATTGCCTTATCCTCACCAAAGCCGGCATAATTGTTTTTATCTACATATGCCGCCCCATTACTGCTTGTGCCGTTGTTCCCGTTGTTCCCGTTGGTCTCATTGTTATCAGTATATCCTGGCGGCAACTCATCAATATTAACATAGCGTTTTTCAAAAACTTGAATTTCATGCCAGAGTGCTCCCCATGCACCCATATTAACAATATCATCTGTGCCGGATACTCTTACATACCTTGCCTCTGTTTCCGGAATTGCAAAAACAGCTGTTTTTCCTCTGCCATTTGTTGTTCCGGCTACTTTTTTCCAGGTCACTTTATCAAGCGAAACAAGTATATCGTAGGTCTTAAAATATGAGTCGAATCCTTCAACACAAACCACTTCGGAAATTTTAAACACTTTTCCGAGGTCAACATCCAGATCATAAGGAACTCTCTTTAATGTCTGACAGTAATTTTTCAAATTGCCATCAAAGGCTTTGAAAGCCCCATGCCCCCAACCTACTTCCTCACTCATAGTAGCAGGTTTCCCTAATGCAACATTTGTTTTAACCAATACCTTGGTTTTTGATTTAGCATCCGTAACAACTAAATCAACTGTATTGGAAACAACCGAGACAGCACCATATGTAACTTTAACTGTAAAAGTTGCATTTCCGACTGATTTTCCAACAGCAAATTTACTGGCACCGGTTAACACATCCGAATTGCTGGAAATGTATTCAATTTTAGTTGCATTATCAATGTTAAAAGGTGTTCCGTCACGATAAGTACAACTAAATTTAATCGGTAATTTTTCGCCTACTCTTACCTCGCTAAAATCAAATGAAATTTTTACATCAGAAATTTGTGACCAAAGAGTATCAATAATAACATTTTTATTGACAGCTATGGCAGGTTCTAACTGAACAGCATATCTTTGCTGGCCATTTAAAGTTGGCAATTTAATCTTGTTCACGGTTTTCCCGTTTAAAGTTACCGCTGTATTATCATTAAACCCTTCAAGATAAAAGGCATTTGCCATAAGAGACATAACCTGTCCCGGTTTTACTCCATATTTAATATCAACCTTATTGTTGTTTCCTTCATAAGCTACACTAGCAATGCCACATAGCCCATTTGCAGATATTGCTTTCCCACCCTGCAATTTTAAAGAGAACAAAGCCGGCTCAGTTAACGGATTTGATGCAACAACAGTATTTGATGCAGTATTTGACAACAAATACATCATTTTCCCGCTCTCACCTCGAAGAGTTGCACCGTTCTTTTGAAGCAATCCGGTTGACCCCTGTTGAGAAATACTGGTGTCTCTTTCTATCCCCTGAGCTAAATATGGATTTTGACCATTAATTGTGCGATAATTGAACAATTCATTTGTGGGTTGAGCTATATTAGCATCTTTGGGATACAAAGGATTAAAACCACATTCCATCTTATCATTTCCGCTTTGGTATTTAATGTCAATGAAATTGGAATTGGCATTTTGATTAATTGAAAATGTCGAATTATTAATTCTTGTTTTGAACGAATCAAATGATCCGCTATCAACTTCATCGCCCATTTCAAAAACAAATCCACCATATGCCTTGTCAATCTTATCCCAATCTGCAGTATCATTATTGATAGGAGTGTTTTGCTTCAAAAGGTATGAATTAATTCTTATTGCCTCTCTGAGCTTTACACCATTTTGTGCCGTTGTAAGAGCAGCCGCAGAGTTATCTTCAATAACAACCTCTTCATCTCTGCCTAAATTAGTTGAGGGCAACGGAATTATACCTAAATAGCTTATTCCATCCTTTATGGTTATTTTCTGACCTTGCTTTACTTTATAAGGTAAACTCTCCACTAATGTATCATCAACGTATATTTCCCACTGTGGATTGTTTTCAAAATTATAAAGTGCAACAGTCCCTTGAACACTCGTTACATCAGTCGGAATTTTATATCCTCCTTCAGGAGAAACAAACTTATTATAAGGACTATATAGAGAAATGATTTTATTTTTGTATTGGAAATTAGAAAGCTGACTTCCCTGTGTTCCAATAATACCATTTTTATTAGCTGTAGTTGAACCGTGATAGGTAGTATCAATAAACTCTGTTCTGTTAATTCCAGGTCTCATTAACATTGTTCCGATTTCAGTAAAGGTAGTGGCTTCCTTGCTGTCCCTGACCCACTGAGACATCATCGGAATGGTTTCCCCACCAGACATATCAAGCGCTGAAATACCATAATAATTTCCCAGATATGATGTTTTGTATAAAGGAGTCGAAGCGTAAGTACCCCATTTTTTATAATTAAAAATTGAATATTGTGGCAATTGCTTATTATCAACAATATCACTCATCCAATCAGGTGCCCAGCTACCATTTAAAGTCTGTTGAACTACCATGCCTGGGTCAAAATCATGCCCTAGAATTTCAACACTTTCAGCATTCTTTGCCGCCATTGATGTTTGCCCTTTATCTGTATAGGTTCCTTTTTTGGATAATGTGTGTAGTATTCCTTGAAGCCCATCCTGTGTTGCAATCAAGTAGCTGACACTTGTTCTTGTTGATGGCGAAATAAATCTTTTCATCATAGGATGATATGTGTCTGCAAGTTCCTCAATGGATTTATCAAGCATGCTCTTACCAATTAAACGATCATACATAGTAGGCCCGTAATCGGCAAATATTTTTTGGCTTTTAAGGGATATCGCTAAATAATAATGGTCTATTGATTCCTGTGTGGTTCCGTCATACCAGCTCCACGTTTTGAGCGGAAAATCCTCAAGACCTTTGCGTCCTTCATCAACAAGCATCTGATTGTTAAGCATTGCGCCACCTAACAAAACACCTGATGTTCCCGCATGGTTAAAATTCATAGTTCCCATATAACGCACATATGTCCTGTAAACACTGGCATTCCCACGCCAATCTTGCGTTTCGTTATAGTAATCTATCGTTGTTTGTGCACCTGCATATCCCGAGTATCCTTTTGGATACTGGTCAGTTTTTAGCCAAGGCATAAGCCAGGCTTCAAAATATTTTTTCCAATGGTCTTTAACCGGTTCTGGTAATGCTTCGTTAAAAGAATAATAAGTATTTAAGTACTCATTTACGGTATGACCCGTCCATGCTCGTGGTGCCAACCCTATCATCTGATCAAGCCAGGTCAGGTAAGCTTGTTTAGTCTCAGGAAAACCGGGATTACTGTTCTTTATGTTATTAAGCTCTTGAAGTCTTTGCCATTTCCAATCTTCCATATTTGCCGGTTTTGAAAAACCAAACTTTGCTATTAGCGCATTAATCTGCTCATCTGTTGGCATAACAGCAGTCTTAACCGAGCCTGTTCCTTTTGCGGTTACATCATTTCTATAATTAGTAAGATTGAACTCATATCCGCTAACATCAACTGTCTGAGCAGCAGCCGGAACCATAATCACTCTTAAAATCGGAGTTTTGATCAGTATTCCCTGAGGACCACGTGCAACATTCCACTCATATCCACCATTCCAAAGAGCGATATCATAGAGTTCTTCCTTGTTTACAATAAAACCGTTTTGTTCAACCTGTTTTAATCTTTGTGCAAGTGTTTCACCATAAGCATTACTTGTTAATGCATTGGTTATATCAATTTCACCGCTTGGTTCTCTTTTGGAACATTCAGCGGACCCGAATTTGTTTGGAAATCTATCCTTTTGCGTATCCTGTGCACCATACTTTGCCCAATTATCAATGCCATTTACATTTGCATTATATGTAGGTCCGTATGTAGCACTATTTTCCCATGGTTTTCTCAAAAGATATGCTTGTGCATGCCAGTTTGGAGTGCTGTTTTTCCACGATTCCCCAAGAAAGGACAATCCAGCAGGTTTATTGTAATTTTCAGGCCATAATTCAGTGCTTTTAAAAGGAAGTTCAAGTGTCACCCTTCTAATGGTATATCCTTCCCCTATTTTTTGTGCGACCTGCTCTGCAAAACCGGGAAATTTTACTAATAAACTTCTATGGACTGCATCAAATACCAAAGCACCATCGATTGTTCCGCCGCTTCTCTTATCGACATTCCAGATTGCATTAATTGCAGTGCCAAATTTATCACTAACACCTTCTCCATAGGCTAATTCGGTTTTGCCGTTTTCGCTAAGCTTTACGGGTGTATCCCACATCTGCCGAAATCCACTAATTCCGGCAGTCTGTGGGTTATTAAATTCAAGTTCAACCGAGTTTTCAGCAAATATTTTTAGAGATAGTAAGCCAAAATTTATAATCATGAAAAATACCATTGGAACGATAATTAAAGAAAATCGCTTTTTCCCTTTAATATAATTGAACTTAATCATATGCCTCCTCAAATGGTAAATATTACTGTACATCGGTCACATAAGTTGCGTATTTATCCTTGTTTTCGTTATATGTTTTTTCGACAAAGCTAAGATATTCTTGTAAGCCATTTTTGTTAAGTGTTTGGATATAGCCCTCTAAAATTTTGTTAGCAGCATCGTCAGACTTAGCCAAATAGCATTTGAGCAAAGTTTCTTCGGTTTCTGAAATTACCGGTCCGATGGTATCCTTCTTTGGATATTTTTGCAAAATAAAGTTCAGGTTCAATTTATCAATTACTTTTTTGTTAGGCATTATATCATCAACAATCTTTTTTACTTTATTATCTTTAAATGGATCGTTTTGATAAGTAGGGTTTGTTCCGTTTCCGCCAAAAACATTATAATCCTGATTGTCATTACCTGTAATTCTAGAAAATAAGTTTAAAGTGTTTAGTCCTAAAGCCCCAATAAATCCCGGTGTGTTTTTTAGCATATTGGCATATGAATCTTTTGTCATTTCAGCGAAGCCCTTATTGTTCCAGAACCAGTTTTCGCCTTCTATACCCATATTTACAATAGCTTTCCCATCTCTTGACACACAATACTCCATAAGTTTTAAAGCGGCTCTTACATTTGCCTTCTTTGAAATGCAAATTAATAAGCTTGCTTCCATACCTCTGTTAATAACATAAGTGTTTTCACCTAAATGTGTTTTCAAATTACCAAGTGGTTTATACTCCATTGCAGCATTTGTTTCTACAAGAGTTTTTATTTGTTCTGCATATTCAGGTGTTATCCCTGTTGTAAAAGAAGAAGTTACGGCATATTTTCCCTGCCCGATTTTTTCTTTACCCGTTTCATATTTCTGGGTAAAACTTTCAGGGTCAATTAGTTTTTCAGCAATTAGCTTTCTGAAAAATTTAATTTGTTCTTTTGCATAATTCGTTGTTATAAATAATTCCGCTTTTCCTGCATCGTTAATTCCCAGCTTTGAGCTTCCGCCGAAATCAAACGGGCGTGCAATTGCACTTATAATCTGAGTCCAAGGTTGAATTAATCCCATAGGATATGCGGTTTTTCCGAATGTATCTTTAACCCCTGCATTTTTTATTTTCACAAGAATATTATACAAGTCATCTGTTGAGTTAATAACAGTTGGAGTCGTAACATTAATTTTCTTAGCAACATCATCGCGAATATACATTCCCCATCCTGAATACCACGGTTCATTTAACGAGTAATTAACCGGTAGAAAGTACTGTTTTCCACCAAAGCTTTCATCAAAAAGAATGCTTTTCAGAAATATTGGCATTTTTTCCGATTTGATAACTTCATTAATTGATGGTGCATCTTTTTCTAAATAAGGCGATAAATCTGCAAGTACATTTTCTTTCGCTGCCTTTTGAACTGTGTTTAATTGTAGTAAATTAGCAGGAGATGCCCAACATACAAATATATCCGGAACATTACCTGATGCCAAGTCATTAAGCATTTCATTTGGGTCTGAGGAAGATGCCGAAGCAGTATAAGTAATTCCAAGATCTTCTTTAATGATTTTGCCGATTTTCGAGTCAGGAAATGTTTCATTTGCAGACGAAGGACTCGCGTAGTTTTTAAATGTTAGTGTTGCCTCCCCAATTGGAGCGCTAAGGTCCTGGCTTTGAGTGGAACCTTCATTATCCGACCCACGACAACCAACAAAAACAATATTGAGAATAAAAATAAATATTATGCCGAAAACCAAGTGTTTGCACTTTTTCATAAAATCACACCTTTCTTAAAAAAATTATTTATATTAATCATACTTCATTATTAAACACAATTAAATGGAATATCGTTTTATCTAATGTGGATTTTTGTTGTTTATTTTCTTCT
>CAZZCN010000073.1:0-6327 GCA_964652975.1 uncultured Oscillospiraceae bacterium
TTCGTAATCTTTCCATTTGGAAGCAATAAGCATTTTGCAAAACTCCTTGTCTGATCTGGTCGGTCTAGTTTTTGTGTTATTGACTGGTTTTGCCTTTACTTTATCATAAATAGTAAAATTTATACAGAAATTTTTACGTAATGTAATAACTCATTTATTACTCATGTGTTATCATAAATATCGCTAGGGTGTATTATTATAATGTTCTTTTATATTAAGCAGCTATATTTACACCTATCTTTGAATTTTCAGCATATATCTCTCGCACGCAGCCCTCAGGTCGACAACTTTGTCTTCCGGTGATGTTGTGTTGCAATGTGCCCATGCTCCGGTCTCGCTTGAGGCGTTGAATTTTTGCTTGTCTGCCGACCTCATCGGTGGGAAAAATTCTATGTGGAAATGCCAGTTAGTCTCTTTACCGGTATTCACCGGCTCGTTATGGAAGCACATCATATAAGGGAAAGGCAGATCAAACAGGCAGTCGAGCGTTCCGGTTGCAATCAGTACGATTTCAGCCAGGTCCTTCTCTTCGGCTTCCGTCAAATGTGAAATTGAAGGCATATGCCTTTTCGAAACTATCTGTATGCCGTATGGATATTCGCTGTAAAAAGGCAAAAACAGCACAAACGAATCATTTTCGTGTATTATTCTTCTGGCAAAAGTCTTCTCTTCCCTCAAATTCTCACAGTGAAGGCATTTACCCGTATCTTTCTTGAATTCTGTAATTGCTTCAAGCTCGAGCTCCAGCTTCTTAGGGATGTATGAATAAGCATAAATCTGACCATGCGGATGTGGCATCGTAACTCCGACAACCACGCCGCGATTCTCAAAAATAAAAACATATTTGACCTTTTCGTCCTTTGACAGCTCCTCGTAACGCTGTTTCCACAGGTCGACCAATTTAGACACGTGGGGTACGGACAACTCGGACAAAGAGCTGTTGTGCTTTGAACTGTATAGTATGACTTCGCATTTGCCATAAGCGGGTTTTGTTTTGAAAAAATCAGTATCGACAGGGTCGCATTCCGGCGGGGTAAAAGAAAGTGCCGGAAAATCGTTGTCATACTGTAAAATATCATAATTGTCAGGCACCTTTCCCGACCCTGGACAAAAAGGACACCAGTTCTTTGGCATCTGTGGTCTGTCCTGCCTGTGTGAAGCTATCATCACCCAGTCCTTGATAAATGGGTTCCATCTTAATTCTGCCATTATAAATATCTCCTTTTTGCATATGGTAAATAGTTTTTTGTAGTTAATCTAGTTATAATATATTATTTCTATCTGTTCACCAATGTTCGGTCTAGCATAATAAACATACATATTTTTTATAATTTAAATAACTACAAAATAGTATGCCAAACTCGTTTTTATATTACAATTCTACCAATTCCACCTGAAAATGTCAGATATATTTTGATGTATAAATATGGATTAATGTTGTCGCAAATATTTTGGTGGACTTTTGATTGAAAGTTGGTATATAATAATTTGGGGATTACATTCCGCCTTTAAAGTTAATTTATGGAGTTATTATGCTAGAGAAGCAAAGTTTTTCTCAATATGGTACGACAGACCTGCGCATGGTTAATTGTGGTATTGAAGACTGCTCTCCAACGCACAGATGGGGACCTGGAATTCGTGACAGATATATAATTCATTTTGTCGTATCAGGAACAGGGGTATTGGGCGCACGTGGCAAGGAATATAAATTATCTAGTGATGAAGGATTTCTTGTCTGCCCAGGAGAGGTTATTGAATACACAGCCGACACATCCACGCCATGGACCTATGCATGGGTTGGATTTGACGGTATACGTGCAGGCTCCATATTGCTTCAGGCTGGCGTTGACGCGACAAACCCTGTATTTAAGGTTAATAACCCTGACGTGCTTTTACAGCTAATTCATAGAATGCTTCTTTGCGCAAATATGGATTACGGTAAAGACGAAATGTTGTTAGGACTTCTTTATGAATTTTTGTCTAATTTTATAAGTTCGAATGGGTCAAGGGAATTGAAAACTAAGAAATCCATACAAGAAGAATACATAAGGTCATGCATTAATTTCATAGCCGGTAATTTTTCTGAAAGCATCACAGTCCATAGCTTGTCATCACACGTCGGACTTGACAGAAGCTATCTATATTCTCTGTTTGTGAGGTATCTGCATAAAAGCCCCAAGGATTACATTACCGAATTCCGCCTGAAGAAAGCTCAAGAACTGTTACATACAGAGTTAAGCATCCAGGAAATAGCCAGATCTGTAGGATATGAGGATGCGTTGCTTTTTTCAAAAAGTTTCAGAAAGCATAACGGTATATCGCCTTCTAAATACCGAAAAGAAAACTACAAACCCGGTGAGATCATCTGAAAATTCAATAGGACTAGAAGACATTTTATGGTAATATATAATCAAGCATAATTTTGGAGGCTTACACATTGAAACCGATATACAGAGCACACTTTAATAGTAGAAATTTGATCTCATATTTGTTTGTGGTGTTTTTTACTCTTCAAATATTTATTCAAGGTGTCTTCGCATCATCCACACTAGTCACCTCTAATGTCAATACATCTAAGAGTTCAGCATCAACTGCGAGCTCTGTGACACCCGGAGTTCAGGAAAATCCTATTTTGAAATACAAGCTCAATGTCACAAGCGAAAGTGCACTTGTTTTTGAAGTCGGCAGAGGTATGCGTCTATATTTTAAGAACCAGGATGCAAACACACAGATTCCCATGGCCTCTAAGATTATGACTGCTTTGATCGCAATCGAGTCAATACCCGCAGATACTAAAATAACCATAAGCACTATAGCTGCCAAGCAATCCGATGCATCTGCCCTCTCTCTTAAGACCGGCGAAAAATATTCGCTTGACTATTTGCTATACGGTCTAATCCTCAAGAACAACAACGCTGCGGCAATAGCCCTCGCGGAGCAGGTAAGCGGCACTGAAGAGAACTTTGTTACTTTGATGAATGACAAGACCAAAATCTATCAGATGGACAATACAGTATTCAAGAACGCAACCGGCATAAATGATGTCAAACAGATTTCAACAATAACCGATGTTTCGCGGTTGGTTAGATTTGCATTATCGGTCCCTAAATTTGAAACCGTTATAAGCACCAAGGATATTCCATTCTTTCTTTCAACCAATCAGACAAAGCATATTATCAGCAATCTTTATAATGTCTGGTCTCTGGTCGAAAACACAACCGGAGCTTTCCTGTCAGACTCAAAAGCAAATATCTCTTATATGTCTACAGCTAAATATGGAAACATCAGTATAGTGATTATCGGGACAACAGAATCAAAAAGCAAAATCACAAACGATTTATCTACAATTACCGAATCAATTTTCAGGGATTACGAGTTCTCAACGCTGGTCAACGAAGGACAGTCATTCCCTAAAACGATTACTGTAGGATCGAATTCTTTCGGTTTGAATTTCAACAATACAATAAATTATATCCATCCCAAGGGAATCGATTTCATAAAGTCCACCCTCTACGAGGAGAATGAACTTATCGAGTACCCGATTTTGACTACTAAATCTGTAGCGAAGGTAACATTTGAACTTCTCGACGGCACAAGCATTTCCGCTGATTTGTTCCCGGATAAGACTTACTGGGGAGAATCAGACCTGTATCTCAAAATCATGGCTTTGTATGAGACAAACAAGGATATAGGAAATATAGTTATCATACTTACGATTTCTTTTTTTATTCTTGGATTATTTAATTTATTCAAAGGTATTTTCAATTATGCCAAGCGGAACTTTCATCGCAAACAGGACGTGTGAAAATTCCGCAATACTTCGTCGGTGACAGTTTCAAATTTCAATCACATATCTTTATATGCTCTATCATTTGAAACTGCTACCTCCTGGTCTTGCGAAATTTTTCCAACGTCCTGCACCAATCCGTGTGAAAATAGAGCCAAAACTTTAGTTTTGGCTCTTTATTTCTATCTTGTTCTTTATTCGCTTTTCGAAGAATGTGATCATAAGGGACAACGCGTAATCGTATACATACAGACTCAACAGGATTGGCAGGATTGCCAAGAATCTTTTGTCCGCCAGGAGAATGTTAGAATCTCTGAAAATTTCAATAATTCTGTCGACCAATGCTGTTCCGGTGTCTTTGAAAATCAGCAACCCGATAATTGTAAGTGCAATAAAAAACACTCCTTTAAAAAGAAATGTCAGCACCCTTGGTAGTGGGCTTTTCTCAAGCAATCCCTTGATGAATGGATACAAGCCAAATAAAAATATAAACGGCAAGGAAAACCATATGCCGAAAAAGGCTGTAATCAGCAGCAGCGAAGCCACATAGGACATAAGGGCTGTTTTGAAGTCCGTCATTATTATGCATACAGCAATAAAAAACGAAGATAATGAAAAAAGAAAAAAGTCTGCTGTCGGACTGAAATACGAAATCGATATCGCAACTGTTACAAGTGCTGCCGAAATGCCCCCTATGGCGAGCTTTCTTGTCAGCAGCATGAACAAATGTCTCCACCACAGCACTCACAGCAGCTGTCAGCACAGCAAAGACAGCTTAGCGATTCACACATGTTACCGCCACAGCATCCGCTTTGTTGGTAATATGGTCCCTGATTGGGATTTTGGTTGTTACCGTAGCCGTTGTTCTGACTTCTACGCTGAGCCTCCCATTGCCTTTGCCATTGTTGCCAGTCCTGACCGTTAGCTCCGTTGGTGCCATTCCCATAGGCACTTCCCTGCCCTTGACCTGAACTTTTATATTGTCCGTTGTTGCCGGATTGTATAGCTTCATATGCTTCGTTGATCTCCTGCATTTTTTCTTTTGCAAGATCCTCGAGAGGATTGTCTTTGTAGCTGTCGGGATGATATTTTTTGACCAGGTTTCTATATGCTTTCTTTATCTCATCCGGAGTTGCATTTACTTTTACACCTAATACTTGATAAGGGTCACGTGCCATGTTTTTTTCCTTTCAGTGGGCAAAAAGTTTGCCGCTATTGCATATTTTACTTTATCATTAGAAAAATAGCAATTTTCTTATTGTAAATTTTTGTATTCTTATATGCTTTCTTATAACCTGTTCAGTTTTTGGCCGGCAAAAACCTTGCGTCTCACGTCCGGCAGGCCTTTCTGAACTACATTGCAGATTATTCCGCTGTCTCGCCTGTATGGGAGAAGTGCTGCTATAAGGTCAAGGCTCTGTTCACAATTGAGCATTGCAGCTTCGGCGAGTTCCCTTGCGTGGTCATACTCTAGGTGTGTCAGAGGATTCGGGCTTCCCTTTTGGATGTCTTCCTTATAATCGTCGATTGCATCGAGTAAATATATCCATCTGCCAAGAAAAAATCCAAATTGCTGCATTCCTTCAATAAGCAGGCCCCTGTTGTCTTCGTCCTTGAAACAGTCAAGAAAGCTTTCTTTGAAAACATCTCCTGTTATCATACCAAAAGCCTTTTCCGCGCTATCGTCGTATTCTGTGAATTGTGTTTTTGCAAAATTCTGTTCTATTTTCGAAAGGCGTTCGAGCCCTTCTGATATTGCTCTTGCATATTCAGGAAAATCCATTCGTGCTTTTTTGTATGCCTGTTTGATGACAACCGAACCAGCCCTTTTGGCAAGTTTTATCGGGTAATTTTTAGTATCGGCTACATCGTCGGCAAGCTTTGCTTCAAAGAAAAGGACACTTAAAGCTGCGGTCCTCTTAAGTGCTTCGTGTTCGAAAAGTATTGGTTTTTTCTTAACCGGATTCAGTATGCATGTATCCATCTCCTCTACACCGTCTGTATCGGAAAGGGAGATTAGTAAAAGAGCAAGAAAAGTCATGTCGTAAGTAAGCGTCGGGCGCGGGATATTGCCGTATGAGCTTTTAATCTCCTTGCAGATACCACAATAGATGCAGCGAAATCTTGAGAACTCGCGCATCAGAAGTGATCCTTTTTCGGGTCTTACATAACCGAACATCTATGATTCTCCTTGAAATAGTTATTGCAAACATATTTTCGAGCAAATTACTTTTTGGCTCTTTAGTAATAAAACTTCATGGATAACTTTTTTCGTTTTTTCAAATAAGCCATACAAATATGTCATCTAATATGGTATTATACTATATTATGCGTTCCATGTTACAAGAATATGGACTAAGTCGAAACAATTATGAATGAGGTATTTTATGCTTGCAAAGACAATCAGAACAAGGTATGCGCCAAGTCCGACAGGATTCATGCACGTGGGCAATCTGAGAACAGCCCTATATGAATTTCTTATCGCGAAATCCGAAGGCGGCAAATTCATTTTGAGAATTGAAGACACCGACCAGGAAAGG
>CAZZCN010000073.1:6427-11376 GCA_964652975.1 uncultured Oscillospiraceae bacterium
TGAGATTGCAGATAACCTGGCAAATGGAATTCCATACGTTATAAGGCAGAAGATGCCGCTCTCGGGCTCAACAACTTTCGTCGACGCGGTTTATGGTAGTATCACGGTAGAAAACACCGAGCTGGAAGACCAGGTTTTACTTAAGTCTGACGGATATCCCACATATAATTTTGCCAATGTTGTAGACGACCACCTTATGGACATAACACATGTTGTCAGAGGTAGTGAGTACCTTTCTTCAACACCCAAGTACAATCTCCTATACGAGTCATTCGGCTGGGATATCCCGGTTTACGTACACTTGCCGCTTATCATGGGCAAGAATCCTGACGGAACGGTTTCAAAGCTTTCCAAGCGCCACGGCTCGACGAGTTTTGAAGATCTGGTCAAGGAAGGCTTTTTAGCTCCGGCGATTATTAACTATATAGCGCTTTTAGGATGGTGTCCCAAGGACAACACCGAAATAATGAGCATGGACGACCTTGTCGAGAAGTTTTCAATTGACGGTATAAGCAAGTCCCCCGCTGTTTTTGACTACGAAAAGCTAAGATGGGTAAATGCTGATTATATCCGCAGAATGCCTTTTGCTGATTTTAACAAAATCGCACAGGTTTCTTATAATGAATTTGCAGGTATCAACCCAGATCTTAGAACCGAGAAAATCTCGGAACTATTGCAGTCACGCATTTCTCAGTTGAACGAGATTAAAGAGCTTGTTGCATTTTTCTACAACCTGCCTGAATATACTGCAGAAATATACGAACATAAGAAAATGAAAACCGACCTGCTAAATTCACTAGAAAACCTCAAATTCATCCTACCTGTGATAGAAAGCCTCACAGATTGGTCACAAGAGAGAATCCATGACGTATTGATTCAGTTTGCCATCGACCATGCTCTTAAGAACGGTCAGGTCATGTGGCCTATAAGAACTGCTTTGTCAGGTCTTCCCACCTCTCCTGGCGGAGCTGTCGAGCTGCTTTACATTTTAGGTAAAGCAGAGTCGGTAAAGCGAATCAAGCAAGGAATACTTTTGCTGGAGATGTAAAGCCATCTGCAAAGTATAGAATTTTCCAAAAACAAAGATTAACACATTTTTATTAAGATAAGTTAAAATCCAGTACAATAGTCTATAACGAAGCAAATTGACAAAGAAAATAATTAACACAATTCATATGAAAAATAATTAAAATCCAGTACAATAGTCTATAGCGAAAAATTTTTGATTTAGATAACAGGAAATCACATAAAAAAACAAAAAGTCAGTTATAATAAAGACACTCAAATTTGGAGGTATGTATGAATACAGAAACGGATATTAACATTGAAAATGACAATGAAATGCCGGATAATTTTATCAATGACATAATAAAAGACGACATGGCAGCCGGTGGAAGGTTCGAAGGAAAGACAGTTCACACAAGGTTTCCGCCCGAGCCCAACGGTTACCTGCACATTGGACATGCCAAGGCGATTTATATAGATTTTGAGACAGCGAAAAAACATGACGGTCTTTGCAATCTCAGAATGGACGATACCAATCCGAGCAAGGAGGATGTCGAGTACGTCGACGCCATCAAGGAAGACATTAAATGGCTAGGATATGACTGGGGTGACAATTTCTTTTTTGCCTCTGACTATTTTGAAGACATGTATGAATACGCCGTTGAACTTATAAGCAAAGGCTTGGCTTTTGTCTGTGAATTGTCGGCTGACGAAGTTAGAAACTCCAGAGGCACTCTTACAACACCGGGTATTCCCAGTCCTTACAGGGACCGTGATCCAAAGGAAAGTCTGGATCTTTTTAGCCGAATGAAAAACGGTGAATTTGCAGACGGTGCAATGACTCTGAGAGCCAAAATCGATCTCGAATCAGGAAATTTCAACATGCGCGACCCGGTAATATACCGCATCAACAGATTTCATCATCACAGGACGAAGGATACCTGGTGCATATACCCGATGTACGATTTTGCACATCCGATTGAAGATGCCATGGAGGATATTACCCACTCCCTTTGTTCTCTCGAATTTGAAGACCACCGTCCGCTCTATGATTGGGTCATCAACAACATAAGCTGCTCTTCCCGTCCACGTCAGATCGAGTTTGCACGTCTTGGGATCAATAGAACTGTTATGAGTAAAAGAAAACTACGCGAACTTGTTGAATCAGGATTCGTTGATGGATGGGACGATCCTAGAATGCCTACACTTTGTGGCTTGCGCCGCAGAGGATATACTCCGCGTTCAATCAGAAGTTTCTGCGAGCGCATAGGTGTATCCAAGGTTAACAGCACCGTCGATTATGCTTTTCTTGAGCACTGCCTTCGCGAAGATCTGAACAAGACTGCACGCAGAATAATGGCCGTTTTAAATCCTGTTAAACTTATTATAGAAAACTATCCTGAAGGCGTATCCGAAAATTTTGAAACCGAAAACAACCCTGAGAACATTGATGACGGTCTGCGGACAATCAGTTTTTCACGTGAACTTTGGATTGAAAAGGAAGATTTTATGGAAAATCCCGAGAAAAAGTTTTTCAGACTTTTCCCGGGAAACGAAGTGCGCCTTAAGACCGCCTATGTTATCAAATGTACTGGTGTAAAAAAGGATGATAGCGGTGAAATTTTAGAAATTTACGCAACGTACGACCCTCTAACCAAAGGTGGGACGACACCCGATCAGAGAAAAATCAAGTCAACCATTCACTGGGTTGATGCCAATAGCTGCGTTTCATCAGAAGTTTATCTGTATGATTCACTTTTTACCAGTGAAGAACCGGACTCCGGTGAGAATGATTTTAAAGAATATCTTAATCCACAGTCTCTGACAGTTCTTAAGGACTGCAAGGTCGAATCGTCCATCGCCGAGACCCATGATAAGATTGGCAATTACCAGTTTTTACGTACAGGATATTTTTCGATTGACCAGATGCTGACAACACCAGCAAAGGTCGTATTCAACAGAACGGTGTTGCTAAAGGATTCTTATAAGCCTGTAAAATAGACCATACACTAATACAAAGTAATTTACATATTTTTATCGGAGCAATATTTGCCACATAATAATGGCTGTGGTAAATCCAATAAAACTAGTATACAATTCTAAAATAATCAAGATATTTTTTAAAGTTGTCTTGCGCTAAAAGGCAGGTGTCAATCAAAAATCCTCTTGTTTTATTCCATTGTGACAAACCGCGATAATAAAATATTTTTGTACTTTCGTCGATAATAAATGGAACGATATTATGTTTTAAGCATTCTTTGAAAATTATAAGCCTTCCGACACGGCCATTTCCATCCTGAAAAGGATGTATTTTCTCAAATTTTACATGAAAATCCAGTACATCTTCAAATGAAACTGTTTCGAGTTTTAGATAATCCGAAATAAGTTTTTTTATTTCGATATGTACCTCTTCCGGTAAGGTGGTATCCAAACCACCAACTTCATTTGGAAGTTTTTTATATTCACCTACGGAAAACCAATCAAGACGCGAATCATTAGTTCCATTTTTTAAGACAAAATGAAGGTGCTTTATAAAATTCTCGCTCAAAACATTATTTGCATTATCAATGACTAAATCAATACATCTAAAATGATTTGCAGTTTCTACAATATCATCAACATTAAGAATACCGTCTTGCATACCGATCGTGTTCGTTTCATAAATATAGCGTGTTTGGTCGTGAGTGAGTTTGCTGCCCTCAATATGGTTTGAGTTATAAGTTAGTTCGATTTGGATTTTATGATAAATACCACCGGACATTTTTGCTTTTTTCTCGATTTTCAAAATATCGAGCAGAGTCTTTATAACCGTCTTCTTTTTATTAGCCCGCGCAGGCTTAAGAGCATTTTCTGGAATGTTCCATGTCTTGCCGGTTAAAAACGCACCATCAATTTTGTCTTCAGCGCAGTAATTTCTAACCGTACGCTCTGACATTTTCCATTTTTCAGCAACTTGTTTAACAGAAAGATAACTCATTTATTCTCACCTCTATAAATAGTATATTACATTATCGGCAAGAATTCAATAGCATTATGAAATATATGCGCTTTTATTGCCGATATCGGCATGTTTTGTATAACGGTTAGCCAATGTTAATCGCAAATTTTCAACAGTTTTCTGCATGTATAATCCTACAATGAGCAATTAGATCATTATTACCTGTTTTCAATTCTCATTTCTTTAATAATTTGTGGCTCGAGTGGATATGGGAAATTCGGGTCATCGGTGTTGCATTTTACTGCAGCGATTTTGTCGAGGACATCAATCCCTTCAATAATCTTGCCAAATCCCGCATAAGCTCCGTCAAGATGCGTTGCAGTGCCGTGCATAAGGAAAAATTGTGAAGACGCTGAATCCATTGCACTTGTTCTGGCCATTGAGATTATTCCTTTGACATGAATTATATCGTTCGTGGTTACACCGTTTTGTTTGAATTCACCCTTTATAGTCTTCGCTGTTTTACCCGTACCAGCTGAGTCTCCACCCTGAATCATGAAGCCTGGAATAATCCTGTGAATCTTCAAACCGCTGTAGAATCCATCTTTTACCAGTCCGATAAAATTTGCTACCGTTATCGGAGCCTTGTCAGGATACATCTCCAGCCTCATAATTCCGCCGTCTTCCATTTCGATAGCCACTACCTGTGTCTTTGCATCAAATCCGTCCATGTTCGTACCATCCTTCTCACTATTGTTATTACTACTGTTACTGTTATTACTGGTATTGCTGGTTATTAAACTGTTGGAACCGCTTGTGTTGTCTTTCTTCCCACCTTCTAAAATGCCGCTGAAGCTTAAAACTAAAATCAGACTGAGGATTAATACAACCAGGCCGAGTACGTAAAATTTTGCATACTTGTTGCTTTTGAATTTTTCAAAAATATTCTTCTTCTTGACTTGAACATTGTTGTAATTTGATTTTTTGTAGTAAACGGTGCTGTTGG
>CAZZCN010000073.1:11476-13732 GCA_964652975.1 uncultured Oscillospiraceae bacterium
CCGGTGACGTGGTTGGGCAGGCAGGCAAAGGGCTGCATACAAATTATGTTAGGCACTCCATGCTTGATAAGTTCGATCATTTCGGCGGTCAAAAACCAGCCCTCACCACAATTGTTTCCAAGTGAAAGCACAGTCTGCGCATATTCGGTCAAATCATAAAAAGGAGCCGGCGGCATGAATTTCTTGGTCTCATGAAGCCTTTTGCGCATGAATTTTCTGTAGGTCTCGAGATAAGAAATGGTGATTTTAGAAATATCCGAGTACAATTTCTTGCCTCCGAGAGTCTCATATGAAAACTCCGGACTGTAAAAACAATACAGGAAGAAATCGATTATCCCCGGCACAACCGCCTCGCAACCTTCGCCCTCGATGACTCCTATTGCATTGTTGTTGGCATCAGGATGAAATTTGACCAGAATCTCCCCTACGATTCCTATTCTGGGTTTCCTTGTGACATCAAGTAAAGGTAGATTGTCAAAATCTGTAATTATGGCGTCTATGGTGCCACGGAAAGTTTTAGGGAAGGCAACGCCTTTAGGTATTTTATACTCCAAGGCCTTCTTCTCGCCGATAAGTGAATAATAGCAGCGGTCAAGCCACTTTTTGTATAGCTCGTTCGCGCTACCTTTTACAATCTCATACGGTCTCACCCTTAGAAGAACTGTCTGCAGAAGATCGCCGTACACCAATGCTTTGAACGCCTGATCCAGCATATTGTAAGTAAAAGACATCCCGGGATTTTTCTCTATTCCCGTAACGCTTATGGCTACAACCGGAACCTGTGAAAAGCCAGCGTCTTTAAGAGCTTTTCGCAAAAACGCTGTATAATTGGTCGCTCTACAACCTCCACCGGTCTGCGAGATGAAAACCGATGTGTTATCAGGGTCGCACTCACCGCTTACGAATGCGTTTACCAGCTGTCCCACTACCATGATTGAGGGGTAGCATGCGTCGTTGTTGACATATTTCAAGCCCACTTCGACGTCCTGTTTAGTGGTCTCCTCTAGAATTTTAACATCGTAGTCATGTCTTCTGAAAACAGCTTCTAAAAGTCTGAAATGCACCGGAGACATCTGTGGGGCTATGATGGTATGCTTTTTTCTTATTTCCTTGGTAAAAACTCTGCGCTTAAGTACATAATCAGGATTCTTAAGGCCGGCTTCGTTTCTGATGCCACGTTCCTGCAAAGCCACCTTGAGTGACCTCATACGTATTCTTGCGGCGCCAAGATTGGATATCTCGTCTATTTTTAGCAATGAATATATCTTGCCTTTGGCATCTAGAATATCCTGAACCTGGTCAGAGGTTACAGCGTCAAGTCCGCACCCGAAGGATGTGAGTTGAACAAGTTCCAGATTCGGATTCTCCGTAACGACTGCAGCAGCTTCATACAATCTTGTGTGATAGGCCCACTGGTCAACCACTCGTATCGGCCTGCTAAGCCTTCCAGCCTTTGCTACACTGTCTTCTGTCAAAACTGCGAATCCAAGTGTTGAAATCATCTCTGGAATACCGTGGTTGACTTCATAGTCAAGATGATAAGGTCTGCCTGCGAGCACGATTCCAATTCTGTTGTTCTTTTTTACCCACTCTATGGTCTCATCGCCTTTTCGAAGGATGTCCTCCTTGAATCTGGCGTATTCGTCAAAGCCTTTGACAACAGCTGCATTGCTCTCTTTTATTGTAATACCGGCATATGCGAATGCTTTCACAATCTGCTTTGCCAGTGTTTTAGGATTATCAAGCGACAGGAATGGGTTAATGAAATTAATATTTTCTTCCTTCAGCCGGTCCATGTTGTTGTTGATGACTTCGGGGTATGAAATGACAATCGGACAGTTGTAGCAGTTGTTTGCACCCTCATTCTCCTTTTGCTCATATGGTATCGAAGGGTAGAAAATGTTCTTTATGCCCTTTGCAATCAAGTCTTCTATATGCCCGTGGGAAATTTTAGCGGGATAGCAGATACTTTCACTGGATATCGTATCCATTCCCTGTCTGAAAAGCTCATGGTCCGAATCTCTGGAAATTACAACTCGAAATCCCAGTTCAGTTAAAATGGTGAACCAAAGCGGGTAGTTTTCGTAAATGTTTAATATTCTGGGAATTCCAATGTCTCCCCGTGGGGCTTTCCCGGCTTCCAACGGCTTATATGAAAACAGCTTCTTGTATTTGTAGTCAAATAGATTCGGCAATTCATCCTTGTTCTTGATACCGCCGCTTCCTATCTCACATCGATTGCCGGATATGAACTTT
>CAZZCN010000074.1:0-13727 GCA_964652975.1 uncultured Oscillospiraceae bacterium
TGAAAACATTCAGATGAAACGATTCGTTCGCTTCCATCTCGGACAGGAATAATCCGTGAAGATTTAAAAAGCCGGCTGCTAGCCGGCTTTTTTGTTTATTGAGATTTTGATTCTTGCAAATAATAAGTGAGTGATGTAAGGTTTAGCCCTTCTCAGTAACAGAGAAAAAAGGAGAGGTCATGTCGGAGAGTGGTGGTGGAGATGGTGATTTGCGGCGACGGAGGAGGCATAAGTCAGGCCTCATTGTGCCGGGATCATTCACATCTGATTTGGCTGGTGCTGCGGTTCGCTCGAGCATCTCGACGTCAGCAGCGCAGTCGATAGACGGTGATACGGCTCAAGTTGTCGTAGGTCAGGCCGCAGGCGCTGAAACTCTGAGAGATCTCGGCATTAATCCGGAGACCTTTGATCAGGACGCGCTCGGAGAGCATGTTCAGATCGAGTTTACGAAGTAGTGCTGTCGCCATGCTCGAAAGAAATGAACTTCTCGAGCATGGCGTATTTTTTTATAATGCTAATTTAAAAAAACACGCACAGCAAGATAAGAGGTAACTCTTACCACACCATGCGGTTGGGGGGGGGGTTATTTCGCTGCATCAATGGTTGCCCATGATGCGAAGCTTGCAGACGCGACGGTGAGACCAACTCCTGTCCACCAGAGCGCGTTGCCTGCGTTAAACGATGATTTGTATGCCTCTTTGTCGGCCAGAGATTCAATAGGTCGTTCGTTTGCAGATTGCGCAACCGATCGTCCACCGAGTATGAGACCGATTCCTGTTGTCGCGAGCCCAAGTGCTGTATAGCTTTTCCAGCCTGCGAGTTTCGCTAGACTGAATTTCTTTTCAGCAACTTGCGGAGGAATTACCAATTTTGGTATCTCCTTAGCTTTTGCGATCGCGCTCGGCGTTGCTGGTTTTGGTAAATCAACAACGACAACGCTCTTCTGCTGCTGTTTTCTTTTCTGTTCTGCAAGGAGTCTCTCTTGCTGCTCCGCAAGTAGTTTCTCCTGCTGTTCAATGCGCAGCAGCTCTGCATCGATCAGCTTGAGTTGCAGATCTGCCTCCGCAATACCTTTTTGGTCGCGAGTCTTGGTGCGGAAGAGGTGGAACATCTCGCGCGCCTCGCGCAACTTGCCGGCTTGTTGCATTGCGCGTGCAGCGTTGAAGAGTGTGCCCGGCGATCCGGACAGCTCATATGCTGCAAGAAACAGTTCAGCGGACTCGCCAAACTTTTTTTGCGCATAGGCCGCTCGCGCACGAGCATTGATCACCTCAGCTCGCGCCATCTGACCCTGCACCTTTTGTGCAAAAGCGGGTATCGGCGGTGCAAGACCACCAAGCATCATGCCAACAAGGATGAAAAAACAAAAAAACTTCTTCTGGAACATGGTCACTCCTATTTTTGCTGGTCAAAGCCAGCAAAACACTTTATCATATAATGTAGGTCTTGTCTAGAGCAAGACCACCAGATGATTATATAGTAGCTTGACATTTTAGCAAATTATTGCTATATTCTTTAGCTGCAATCATGGCCGGATTGTAGCTAAACGATCGATGGGGGTTCACAATGGGAAAGCTAGTTCGTGGCGTTTGTTTCTTGGGGCTGATCTTGGTTCTTTTTGTGGGCTGCATGCCCGATGAAATGACTGATGGGCAGCTCAACCAGATGATTGCCGCAGCACAAAAGGACGGAATCGGTGGTGATAGCGGCGACGTAAGTCATAGCGATATTCAGGGGTTCGAAACGATTCAGGACGCAGCAGATGTAACGGAGGTTGCTGATGCTATTAGTCCTATCGATCTTTTCGATGCCTCTGAGGCTGAGTCGGATACAGAGGTTGAGAACGATGCTGTCGACGAGGTTGACACTCAGGTCGATACGGAGACCAGCGAAGACGTTCCTGATGTCGATATTCAGGACATTCAAATCGTTGAGATTGCACCGGATGTTCTGGATGCAGTTGATGCGGTCGATGTTGCTGAAGTTGACGCGGATGCTCCGGTCTTCGATGTTGTCGAAGTCGTCGACACAGCTGATGTTGCAGAAATCGCCGAAGAGGTGATTGATGTGGCGGATACAACGGATGCTTTCGAAGCAGAGGTTGAGAACGATGCTGTCGACGAGGTTGACACTCAGGTCGATACGGAGACCAGCGAAGACGTTCCTGATGTCGATATTCAGGACATTCAAATCGTTGAGATTGCACCGGATGTTCTGGATGCAGTTGATGCGGTCGATGTTGCTGAAGTTGACGCGGATGCTCCGGTGTTCGATGTTGTCGAAGTAGTCGATGTGCAGGAAGTTGTCGACACAGCTGATGTTGCAGAAATCGCCGAAGAGGTGATTGACGTGGCGGATACGACCGACGCTTTCGAAGCAGAAATCGAAGTCGTTCAGGATGTTGACGTTGCGGAAATCGCGCCTGATGTTCTGGATGTTGTTGATGCCATCGACACTCTAGACACAAAGGACGTTGTCGATATTGTCCAAGATGTCCAGGACGCTGTGGACATAACCGACATTGTTGACACTCTTTCGGATACGATGTTTGAGGTCCAAGATGGTCAGGCGCTCGATATTCAAGCCGACGTCTCGGAGTGCTCGTCAAAGAACTGTGATGACGGCAATTCATGCACAGCTGACTCGTGCTACGTATTTGCCGGGGCTGCTAAGTGTCAAAACTTAGCACAAACAGGGTTCTGTGATGACGGCAATTTTTGTACGGTAAATGACATCTGCAAATCAGGTGCGTGTACGGCCGGCGGAGCGAAAGACTGTGGTGACGGAGATCTTTGCACCTCTGATCTTTGCAAGTCACCCAGTGGTCAGTGTTATAACCCAAAAAATTGGGTGCGCTATGATCACTGGCCAGAACTACCTGAAGAGTGGACGGTGACAGGGTCTTACGAGGTAACGTGTGACAATACTCAAAAGAACGCAGTCTTTAAGGATAGCTGTGTTTTGAGAGTTCCGAAAGGGATGAAAGCAGGTAGTTCATTTGTGGCAACGCTTGATCTCGAAAAAGTGAGGGCGAAATACCAGTTGTCAGGCGCTCTCACGGTGAGCTCAGCTGTTTGGCCAATGCAAAACGGTGTAGGCAAGACAAACACTGTAACCGTTCAGACAACTGTTTTGGGCAACAAGGTGCTGACGTGGACGAATCTAGATACATCAAATCCGTTGGTGTTTATTTATCCGCTCACAGCTCAGACATTGAAGCTTCATTATAAGGTGGATGTTCTAGAAGGGGAGATGGATAACACAACCTTATGGGGAAGTACCCTAATAAGGGATAAATTCTGCACAATTCAATAAGGAGGTTTTGCTGCTATATTAAAACATTTTTTTATAGCAGCATTTTTTTATCCACAGATAATTGTTTGTTTGTAAAAAAAAAGATATACTAGTGCCAAATCGAATGTTCATTTATGAATCGTATGCTGCTTAACAATAAAAAGTCATTGTGTGCAATAATATTTGCATTAATAATTTTTACTCCACAAAATTTATATGCACTTGGACTTTCTCCTGGTTTATATAAGATTGATAAAGTGTTAAATAATGTTTCTTTAAAAAAGAGGATTATTATTTCAAGAAATAATCCAGCAAAAGAAGATAAGTTTGTTGTTTCGGTTGTGGGAGATGCTGCTCAATATATTAAATTATCAACAACCGATTTTATTTTACCAAAAGGACAGAAGGAAGTTGGGTACGATTTTATAATTGAACCAAAAAATCTTCAAAATGGAAAATATAATGCTACCATCTATTTTGAGCCAGAAATTATTAAGCAGACAGCAACTGATACAAAATCGAGTGGTAATTCAATTTTGTATGGTGGACAAGTTTCTATTTACTTTACAGTAACAGATGAACAAGTAATCGGTGGCTTAGTTTCAAATGTAAAATTTAATGATATTGAACTGGGAGAAGGTCAACGCCTACCATTCTCATTTAACTTTAAGAATTTAAGCAATGTAGATACTGCACCGAACAAAATTCAAATCACTGTTAAAAATTCGGAAGATGTGACGGTGATAGATAATAAGTTAGAAGAAATTAAGATTGTAGAATTGGTGCGACCTGAAGAGACGGGTATGCTCGTGTCTGATATACCTGTAAATTTGCCGCTTGGGACATATAGTGCAAATATCGGTTTATCGATTAACGACACAGCTGTAGGTAGTGCTGAAAAAATGATATTTAAAGTATTGCCAATAGGAAGTTTGACTCAAACCATCTCTTATGAACAGCTCAGTATACGTCCAAAAGAATTGGAAAAAACTGGTGATATCGCATACTTTGAAGCAACAGCTCGAAATACAGGTAAATTAGCATATCAAGCAGTATTACATGTAGAGATATTGGATGGTGAAAAAGTCATTGATATTATTGAAAGTGATAAAGTATTGATGATTCCAAATCAAAAGGCATTATTAAAACTTTCTAAACCTATCAATAATTCAGGAACGTTTAAGGTTAGATCGTTTATCGATTTTGGCCCAAATCGGAGCGAAGAAAAAAATGGTGAGATTAAGGTTGGTGGATTCGCGTATGGTATCTGGGCTATTATAGTTCTTATTTTAACTTTTATCAGTGGAGGAGTGTTTATACTTTTTAAACATTCAAGAAGGTCGTCTACTGAAAAAGAAAAAATAGATGAAAAAAATAGTGAAGAAATTAAATAGTGAAATTATGCATCATGAATCGCACAAACAAGTTGGTAAATTCGCCGAAACTCTTGGCGTCGTTTGGGTTGGATTCGCATTGATTGTTGGTATTGTGATCATTAACCTACCTGCCGCAGAGCAGCAGTTAGATACTGTAGGATCACAAGAACCTAAATTAAGAGCAGTCGACTCAAAAAAAGAAGTCAGACGAAATAATAAAGATCAGGTAGAGACAGTTGTTCATCTTACTGGAAAAGATGGAACGTCTGCTGCTGATAATTTAGAAAAGGTTCAGACTAAAGTAGTAATTGAATAATTAACGACACATATGTCATTAGAAGATAACGCAGAAAACAGATCGCATTGGATTTTTGCTTTGTTACTTGCAATAGCAGGGTTATTAATCTTATTGGTTTTTGTAAACATTAAGAATAAGGCAGATGATATAGGGTCTGAGGTAAACACAGAATATTCTGTGCAAGCTGCAGCTCCTTCAGCCGCGGGTGTAAATGTTTGTCTAACAAACGCTGATCATGCAACTGGTGGTGTGTGTAATGAGCCAATTACATCATTGACACTTGTTGAAACAGATAATACTGGCGATGTTGGTGGTAAAACCGCATACATTACTGGTACTATTACGGATAATAACGGTTTTGGTGATTTATTAAATCAGCCAACCGCAAGTTTCACATATAAGTTTACCTCACTTGCACCTTCTGCATGTACAGCTGGTGTATATAGTGATAATGACTGTATCGTTCAGACCGTCTCAGGTTCTTTGCTTGATACAAGCTCAACTAATTGTAACTTAGAGACTGTTGCTTTGGATGATACTACCGCAACATTTTCATGTAGAGTTGATGTTCCATATAACGCACTCCCTGGAGATTGGACAGCAACAGTCTATGTTAATGATGGAACGGGTACAGCAGTTACCGCATATTCATATGCATCTAACGTAGCAATTGCTCCTCTTACAGCATTGACAGTGCCAGGTACAATTTCATATACAAAGGCAGGTGTAAATGGATTGCAAATTGGAGATGAATCAGATGCTTCATCTGTAACAGCATACAATACTGGAAATACTGCAATTGACGTTAAGGTTCATGGTACTGATATGGCATGTACAACAGGCGCTATTACAAATGGTACCTCAATTAACTTTACTTCACAGGTTAAAGCTGCTTTAACAAATCTAACTTTTGCTTCAATGACATCTTTGGGTGAGACATTGGGCGCTGCAGGTTCGTTAGATGCAAATATTCCGGTTGCTTCAGTGTCATCAACAGTTCAGTCTGATCCTATCTACACCAAGCTCACAGTTCCAACTGGTGTTACAGGTTCATGTGCTGGTACTATGGTATTCACTGCAATTCCTTCAGTTTAATACTCCTGCTAAAAGAGTATTTCAAAAAAACCACCGTCATGTTATTATATGGCGGTGGTTTTTGTATTATATGAAAATAGAAAAAATAAACAAACGATTGGGATTACTATCAGTAGTCATTATTGTTTCAACTGTAATCATACTTGCATTTTTTAGTAAATTTCAAAGTGTGGCTTTCTTTAGGATGGTTAGCCAAGAAGAGTTCATATTAAATGAAAAAATTCCGATTATTTTGTACAAATCCTCACTGAACCAAAATATAAGTGTTTCCCCTGTTAATAGTCTGGATAGAATTGATTTTCCTTTGTCAGCAAAAAGCTTCTTTTTAAACTATCATTCAGTATTAGTGTTCGATGCTGATAAAATATCAACAAGTACTCCGACTACTTATTACACTTTGGTTTCACACATATCGGGATCAATGCAAAAGTTTCTAGGTGAGATGAATGTAAAAGAGGTCAAAAAAAGTGCTGATTTTTTATATGTGGCATTTTTTGGAACGAAGAATACGACAACACATCTATGTGTGCGTGAATTAATATTTAAAAATGATGATGCGTGTTATTCGGTAATTGATCTATTAAATAATAAAGGTTATCGAAATAGAGAGGTTATAAAGTATGACTGGGAAAAAGATAAGGACCATTCTTTGATTGTTCAGACAAAAAACTTTAAGAATGAGTTTGAATATTTTTCATATGATCCGTGGTCAAGTGAGTTAATTCAACCACTTTCTTTTGAGGAGATCAAAAGTCTAAAATTAGAAAATATAGATTTTCAAGATCCGGATTATAATATAGAAATTACAAGATTCGGTTTTCTTACATTGAAAAGCCGATTTACTGATAAGCTTCCATCATTGATTGTGCCTGTTCAAGCAGAGCAATATTGGTGGATCAGTCGTTCCGTTCTAATTTTAAGATCATCAAAAGGTTGGTATATTTTGCATCCAGAAAAAAGAATTTATTCAAAAATCGTTAATAATCTAGACGAGTTATTTTTTTCAGCAAAGGATCGAATTGTGCCGTCACTAAGCCTGTAATATTCAGCCGATCGACAATGCCGTAGTTTCTTGAATCAATGCTAAACATACGATTATCACCAAGTACAAAATAATGGTTAGGTGGTATTTCAATGGATGTTGTTTCAGCGCTGCGATTATATAACGTTGGGGTATCTTTACGTAAATAAGACTCTTCGATTTTGTTGGAATTTATAAATACAGACCCTTCTTTAAAGGTGATTGTTTCGTTTGGGAGACCAACGATGCGTTTAATGACAAAGGTATTTTTTGCAGGTTCGATAACTTGAACAACATCTCCACGCTGGGGGTTACGCCAAATATAGGATAATTTATTTGTTAAAAATAAATTGTTGGTCTTAAATGTTGGAACCATTGAGTTTCCAGCAACCTGATCAAAGGAGACTATAAAAAATTTTAGTATAAATAAAAAACATGCTATACTAAACAAGCTTTTTGTTAGAGCCTTTAAAAAGGAGAGCAGTAGATGTATATGAATACTGAAATGTTCGTCTTGCATGTAAAAACATTATAACAAATTTTTTAAAACTATGCTTGAAAAAATCGGCAGCTCTATCGTCGCAAACGCAAATGCGGGGTGGATAACTCTCATAGCCTTATTTCGTGATGATCTTTTTGTTGGTTTTAGTGTTGGAATTATAATTACTACCATAATTATTGCGTTTTTTTTAACAGAACATCCACGAATGATCCCTTTTGTTGTACGATATACTTTTCCAGAATGTTTCTATAAAGCAAGTGATCATTTTGATGAAAATAATATTGTATGCGATCTTGAGCTTGTCAAATTTCATAAGACATATATTCGTATACGTATGATTTTTGCGAGCGCAATTACCTTGTTTATTAGTATTACAATAGCAGCTGTTTATCTGCAAAGATAATTTGCATTTTTAATTAAATTCGATATTATAGCTGTATAACTCTTTATTTATGAAAATGAATTTAGCAATTTTCGGATTATTAATGTTCACAGTATTCGTAGGCGCTGGATGTGAGGATTCACGAGAAGCAACAAAAGTTGATAAAGACCCAAATGTTGTTGAAACTTCGGTCCAAATAAAGCAATAAATGTTAATATATGCCAATTCGAGTTGCTATTAATGGTTTTGGGCGGATCGGACGGCAAGTATTTAAGGCGGGATTTGAGAATAAGAAAATTGAATTTGTTGGTATTAATGATCTGGGAGACGCTGCAAATCTGGCATATCTTTTACAGCATGATAGTGTCTATGGTGAATGGAATCATAAAATATCATCTAAACAGGGTTTTTTAATTGTTGATGGTCAAAAAATACCTGTTTTTGCAGCAAAAGATCCTATTGAGCTGCCTTGGGGGTCTTTAAGAGTTGATGTTGTTATTGAGTCAACAGGTCGATTTACTGATGCTGAGGGAATGAAGAAACATCTCAAAGCAGGGGCAAAACACGTTGTTTTGTCTGCACCAAGTCAAGATGAGGAGATTAAGACGATAGTTCGCGGAGTAAATGATGCTGAAATACTCGGACTACACTTATTGAGTAACGCAAGTTGTACAACAAATTGTGTTGCGCCCGTAACGGCCATAATTGATGATTTATTTGGTATTTTAAAGGCTGGTTTAACAACAGTTCATTCATATACAGCAGATCAATCGTTAGTGGATGGGCTGCACAAAGATTTTAGACGAGGACGGTCTGCTGCGCTCAATATTATTCCAACAACTACAGGCGCGGCAATTTCTGTTACAAAAACAGTTCCGAAACTCGTGGATAAATTTGATGGAATTTCAATTAGGGTCCCAACTCCATCAGGGTCTTTATCCGATATTACATTCCTTGTTCGTACAAAGACTACGGTTGATGAAATTAATTCCGCTCTAATTAAAGCGAGTAAAACGGCACGTTGGAAGGGGATTCTGCGGTGTTCAAACGAAGCGCTTGTATCACAAGATGTTGTGGGCAATCGAGCATCATGTATTGTAGACTTATCGTTTACCCAGGTAATTGATGGTGATCTTGTCAAAATATTAGCTTGGTATGATAACGAGCTGGGCTATTCACATCGTTTAATTGAGGTTGTGGAAGCTGTCGTAAAAAAAGCTCCACGTAAGAATTGATTTTGGTGGTTCTTTTTTTGTACATAAGTGTGCTAAAATGTAATCACTATGCTCGCTCTTCAAAAGAGGTACATTGCTTTAGTGATTATTCCTGTATTGGTAATTTTTTTTTGGTCCTTTAGCACGGTTATTGCCGAGGTAATTGTTAGAACCTCCGTCGTAATTTATAATCCATTTGGCGTAACTGCTAAAATTATTGCGATACCCGAGCGTCGAGTCGCAAACGTTGGTGTACAAATACTTAATAGATCTGTGACAAATGGGTTGCTTACCGTCTATCCTGCTAATGCAGATCGATCTGACCCAAGTTTAATTGTTTTTACGACTAGTACGATTACAACTGGAGACGCTGGTGAAACGGTGGGTAATCTGACCTTAACCGGCTTGCAGGATGGTGTATATGATATCATCTTTAAAGATGATTCACATTTAGCAAGACTCATTTCAAACGTTATAATGAGTAGTGGAGTGCGGCTTGATTTTACTGAAGCGGGTCTGTTTCCTTTATATGCAGGAGATATCAATTTAACTATGGGCGATAATAAGGTAAATGCGCTCGATATGTCAGTCTTAGTTAATAATTGGGGGTCCTCAGAGAGACGGTCTGATCTAAATCAGGATACTGAGGTAAACGCACTTGATGCGGGAACTGTGTTGGATAATTTTAATTTGGTTGGGGATTAATATGCAAAGAATATCAAGCGCATTATTTGGTCTGGTAGCAATGGGGCTGTTGGTTTTTTTGCCAGCAGTGGCGTTGGCTACAAATGCGCCTTTTTTTCGTATGTCAGCATCGGAAGCCCAAGGAAGTGCTCAAAATGAGTTTTATGTTGGGCGCTGTTTCAGAGTAAATATATACGTTAATACGGGCGGATTAAATACTAATGGTGCCGATGTAGAAATAAACTACAATAGTACGTTAGGTCAAATTGTACAAAGTAATTGCTCATCAGCGGCAACACAAATATATTCGGATGGGCTGTATAATACTTATCCGAGCAATGCTAACTCTGTTTCGGATGCGAAGATTCTGTTAAGTGCTTATAATAATCCAGGTGTTTCAGTAAACACGTCAAATGGATTATTTGGTCATTTTTTCGTTAAAGTTTTACAGACGTCAGAGTCTTTTCCGTTGAGTTTTGAATATACACAAGGAGTAACAACTGATACAAATTTAGCACAAACAAGTGGAGATGGGTCAGATATTTTGGTTGCGGTTGATAATCCGTCCTTAAAGTTTGTGTCAGATTCTGATGCGCCGCAGTTTTCTCAATTATCGCCAGCAAATAATGCAACAAATGTTTCAGTAGACTCTTCTGTTTCATTTGTTGTGGCTGATGCAATGGCGGGTATTAATAGTTCTAGTGCACAAATTAAGATGAAAGAACTTGGGGGAAGTTATAATTCGCAGACACTGTCGTTAGGTTCGGTTCAAACAACTAATGCAAATAGGTATTATCAATATACAGGAGTAACAAATCCAAATTCGAATATTAAAACGCATGGTGGGTATTATAAATATAATACAACTTACTCGGTTAGTTCTACTGTTGCAGATTTTGCAAGTTTGCCGCATAGCTCTACGCAAGTTTGGAGTTTTACAACTGAAAATGATATAGCAGCTCCCTACGTAACAAGTAGAACTCCTGCTGCGAGCGCATCGGGTGTTGCCACGAATTCATCAATTGTTTTTCGACTGAAGGATTATAAAAATAATGCAGGCATCATTCCAGGTAGTGGTGTCGATACTGGATCAATAGGCATTTCAATTTCGGGTTCTTTGTCGGGTAATCGAACGTATACTTGTGCATCACCAGGAGTTACATGTGATGTTTCGGGTGGCACAGAAAATGTGCTTATTACAATTATTCCGTTGATACATTTTTCTGAAAGCGAAACAGTTGTTGTGACAATTAATGCGTCAGATAGTTCAGATCCTGTTAATGTGATGGGTCAGTCAACATATACATTTACAACAGAAGATACAGCCGCTCCAACAATTTTAAATATTTCACCATTGATAAATTCTTACGGAAACAGTGCTACAACAAATATTTCTTTTGATTTAGCCGATTCTGGTGCGGGAGTTGCGATCGAAACGTTGCAGATATATGTAAATGATATTTTATATACGAGCGCAAGTCCGGAGGTTTTGATTAGTGGCGACGCAAGTTTGTATCATATTTCAATAAATCCTGCATCAGATTTTACAAATAATACCCCTGTAAGCGTTCGTGTTTCTGTTCGTGATCAGGCGCCATCGTTAAATTATATTTCACCAAATCCAACACTCTTTAGCTTCGTGGTGGGGCTTTCTGGGCAATCAGGCACAAGCGAGTGTCCAGTAGTAGCAGCAAGATTGATAGAGACGCAGTG
Source organism: uncultured Oscillospiraceae bacterium (assembly GCA_964652975.1). Classification (GTDB taxonomy): domain Bacteria; phylum Bacillota; class Clostridia; order Saccharofermentanales; family UBA5734; genus CAZZCN01. The sequence continues at coordinate 11,580 of CAZZCN010000074.1, forward strand.
CCCAACAGCGCCCGCGGTTACACAGAACACTTGTCCTGTTTGTGTTGCTAACGTAAGTTGTGAGCCAGTGGTTCGCGAAGTTATCAAGTTTGTTGAAATTCCACAGGCTTGCAGTGTATCCGAGCCTAATAATTTAAATTCACCCCCTCCTCCATCATCATCTAGTCAATCAGAGCAAGAGATAATTAAGGAAGCTTTGGCAAGTTCGCCAATTGGAAAGCTAACTGATTTTGGCAGTACACAAGTAATTAAAAACACTCTTTCAGCAGAAAAAGGTATTGTTAGAATTACGCATGTTGGAGGAATTCCTGTTGGATCAAATACAAAAGTTGCGACATTTACAACTGATGATGCATTTATTGAGCTCGAAGGTATAGTAAGTGGACCTGTTGGAACGGTAATTCCTCTATATATCTCACCAACCACAAAAGATGCTGCGCCAATTGTTATTGCTGCCATCGTAGATGAGGATGGGAAGTTTCGAGTTAAGCTAAGAAATATTTTTTCACCAGGTCTTCAAAAAATATCTTCATTTTCGGGAGAAGCCTTTCAGTTTGTGGTTGAGGATAATAAAATTAAAAGTGATATTGCGAATTCAGTATTTGTTAATAATGTAGCAAAATATAGATCTATTCTCCTGATATTATTGGGAATTATTGTTATATTTGGAAGTTTAGATCTCTTCTCACGATTGAAGAAAATTCAAAAAATTGGTAGACCCGTTGTTTTTGTTGCGGCTGTAATCGGGTTTATTTTTGTACAGGCAGTAGAAAATACAAAAACAAATGAGACACTTTCTTATAATGATTACGATAAAAAGATTTCAGATGAGAAAAAACAGTTTAATGATATTCTAAAAAAAGAGGCTCAAGAGATCACGTATATACAAGGCGCAATTATTGACCCGATTACAGATAGACCTATTACAAATGCGACTATTACAGTCGGGGATCAGACGGCTTTGACAGATAAAAAAGGTAATTTTAGAGTAAAGAATACTGCTTCAGATAAGGATGCAATTATTAGTTTTAATAACGGGGGTCAGGCAATTTCGGTTAAGTTGAGTTCTATTAATAATAAGGTGTACTACCTGAATCAAGAACTAGCTGGAACACTCTCTGATATTGATCAGCTCTATCGCTCACGCAAATTTAAAAAAGTTTATGATTTTGCGCATAGCGAAGTAAAAAAAATAGTATCATCTGATAATTTTGTTGCTGAAAAAAATAAGTTATTGTTTGGGGTTATCCAACAGGGAGCTATATTGGATGCTGGTTTTGATTTTAAATCAGCAACAATTAAAAAATGGAGTGGGGGTGCTATAAAAAAACAGTTTAATAAGGCTGTTGAAGTTCAATTTGTTCGTTCAGGTCTTAATGATTCAGGAAATATTACAAGGATTGCTGAAAATTGGCACTTTGTTCAAGAGGGTGGTAAGTGGAGGTTTGTGCAATAATTTTTTCCTCAAAGGTTTGCGCCGTGTTGGTTTACTGTAGGGTGCTTGATATTTTTCTAAAATAATGTATAGTGTCTGTGTGCTTAACTATGCACACAGGAGGTGTTTCTAATGACTAGCGGGCGTGAAAAAAGAGTGGGTCGGAGGCGCTTTGGGGAGGTAACTCTGCAACACGTAAGTGGAATCACGGAGCGTCTTGAGGAGGCGTACCCGGGAGAGGCTGATGGGGTGCAAATTCTCGATACCGCTTCAGGCAATCAGACCGTGTGCAACATCGACAATTCTGACCCCGGTGCTTCCACTGCTGAGGTTGCTACTTCCGAACTTGCGCGACTGATTGAGGCTCGCCGACTTGGGGCATAAAAGAGTGCTCTAATCATTACCACCTCTGCCGCCGCATTGAACAGTTATCTGTCTTTGCGGTTTTTTTTATATATAAAGTCCTGTATAATCTGGCTATATTTTTGATGGTATGAAATTTGAGTTATTAAAAAGTGTCTCTATAGCCGTTGGGACACGCATTCTTGTTCGTATAGATTCGGATATCGACATTGTTCGTGGCAAGATCGCGCCGGAATCTGCATATCGTTTGGATTGTGCGGTTCCGACGCTGAAATTTTTACTTAAGAAAAAGGCTGTGGTGACCGTGATGGGGCATCGCGGGCGGCCAGCTGGGAAAAAAGTTGCAGCAC
>CAZZCN010000075.1:0-13580 GCA_964652975.1 uncultured Oscillospiraceae bacterium
CTGAGTACAAGACAGGTATCATCGCACTTTGCATGGATGACCGCGGAATGCCCGAAACCACAAGGGAGAGAGTTGAAATCGCACGCACATTGATCGATAGCCTTACTAAAGAAGGCGTTGCATTGGACGATATCTATATCGATCCAATGATCAGGCCGGTCGGCACAGGCTCACATTACGGAATAGTTGCCCTTGATACAATGCGTACAGTCAAAGCTGAATATCCTGATGTTCATATCGCATGCGGACTTAGCAATATATCCTTCGGAATTCCTGCCCGTAAAGTTATCAACCAGGCATTCCTTGTTGCAGCAATGACCTCGGGTATGGACGGAGCAATCCTTGATCCTCTCGACAAAAAGCTGATGACTTTCCTTTATGCCTCTGAAGCGCTTTTGGGACTTGACGATTATTGCATGAACTTCATAACCAAATTCCGCGATGGCGAACTGGAAGTTTAATAGTTTATTATTTTAATTGTATTAGTACTGGCAGCAAGCACAGGCGATATTTTTAGAAAACATCACCTGCTTGTAAAAGTATAGTTCAAAATCAACCACTGGTTATTTTATTATCAAAGGGAACTCGCCAAAAAAAGACAATACCGTATTATAAATAGAATAACTGAAATTCTGTTTTAAAAATTTATAATTGTAAAATTAATTTCAATAATGAGAAAGGTTTGGTAAAAAAGATGCTACATCATATTCAAAACAAAATTTATCACGTGGAAGTCCTTCCCCCAAAGCAGGATTCCGAAAAGCTTGACAGCGACCTCGAGATGTTTGTCGAAAAATACAACAGAGTCATGGAGAGCGGATACTGCGCATGTATAACTGATAACGCCATGGGACACCTTGCTTTCCAAGGAACCGAAATGATCGAGGAAATGGACCTGGAGGTTTTTCCTGAACAGATCATGATTCATCTTAATACTTTTCATACAAAGGAAGACCTGCACAAGATTCTGGACACCTGCAAAGCCAAAGGGATTAAGCATCTGCTGGTTATAAGCGGCGACGGTTCAGAGCGTCTGCCCAAGCTCTCCCCTTCAGATATCAACGCTACCGGAGTGGAAGCTGTCACATCTGTCGAACTGCTTAAGTACATCGGAGAGACCTATCCTGATACTTTTAACATGGGTGTCGCTTTCAATCCATATGAACCACCGGAGCACGAATTCGAAAAACTGGACAGGAAGCTTGCCAACGGAGCCACTTTCATAATAACCCAGCCTGTTATCGAGCAAAATGCAATCGTTGACGAACTGCTCGCAAAATTCCCGACAATCCCCGTTATCGTTGAGGCTTGGATGAGCAAAAAGCTTTACCTTCTTTCCGATGCTGTTGGATACGAAATACCTCAGGACACTGAATTTGATCCAATTGAAACCTTGAAGACTCTTCATGGAATCTATCCGAATTGCGGTTTCTATCTTTCATTGCTCGGATTCAAAACCCAGTACCATCTCATTACGGATACATGGAAATAAATATAAGCAAAACAAAATCTGGAAAATATATTTAGTGTTTAGGAGGCTCTTATGAAAATTGTTGTGTGCATCAAGCAGGTTCCTGCTACCAATGATGCAAAAATAGATCCCGAGACCAAAAGAATAATCCGCGAAGGCTTGAACGCAATATTGAACCCTTTTGATACATATGCCGTAGAAGAGGGAGTGTTGCTAAAGGAGAAATTCGGTGGAGAAGTAATTGTTATTTCCATGGGACCCGAGAAAGCCAATATCAGTTTGCGCGAAGCAGTATCCGTTGGTGCTGACAGTGCAATTTTACTCAGTGACAGAGCATTCGGCGGGTCCGACACATGGGCTACAAGCTATGTTCTGGCAAAGGCAATCGAGAAAATCGGCGATGTCGATCTCGTAATCTGCGGCAAACAGGCTATCGACGGAGACACCGCGCAGGTAGGCCCCGGAATAGCTGCACATCTTGACTGGCTTCAAGCAACTTATGTCATGGGCGTTGAAGATGCCACGGACAAAAGCATTACTGTCAAGCGCATGCACGAAGACGGTTACGATGTCTGTGAGATGGTATTCCCCGCTGTCATTACTGTAGTCAAGGATATAAACGTACCAAGGATTCCCTCACTTAAGAAAAGAATGGCAGCTCAGAAACTGGAGATCCCTGTATGGAAGCCAGCTGATATCAATGCCGACCTGGACAAAATCGGTCTTGATGGATCTCCTACCAGAGTTGTAAAAACTGCACCGCCTCCACTTAGAGGCTCTGTATCAAAGAAAATTGAAGGCACACCAGATGTTTGCGCACAGGAACTTATTAAAGAATTCCGCCTGCGCAGCATGCTGTAATTGGAGGGAAACAAGATGAAATTATTAAACGAAAACGAAAAGTCAAAATACTCCAATGTATGGGTGGTGGCAGAAGTCTTAACAGGAACAGTACAGCCTGTGACGCACGAGCTTATCGGAGCGGCAAGGTCTCTTGCTGATCTGCGCAAATCAGAAGTCTGGGTAGTATTAATGGGTTCAAAGGTATCAGAACAGGCATCTTCGCTTTTTGCATATGGAGCTGACAAGGTTATTGTGTCCGATGACATAAGGCTTGCCGGATTCACAGATGAGATTGAAGCCAAGGTAATGAAAAGACTAATCGATAAATATTCACCGGAAATCGTAATCTGCGGAGCAACCACCAGAGGCCGCGCCCTTATCCCCCGCGTTGCCGTTATGACAGACAGCGGTTTGACAGCTGACTGTACAGAGCTTGGCATTGATCCTGCAAATGGCGATTTACTTCAGACAAGACCTGCATTCGGCGGTAATATAATGGCCACTATAAGATGCTCCAACCACCGTCCTCAGATGGCTTCGGTACGTCCTCGTGTTATGAAGGCTCCTGAGCCGGATGAATCGCGCACAGGAGAGATTATTACAGAATCCGTCATTGAGAGTGATGCTAGCAAGATAAAGAGGATATTGGATGTTGTTCACAGTGACGGTACTGCAATCAATCTTGCAGATGCACAGATTATTATATCAGGCGGAAGAGGCATGAAGGGTCCTGAAGGTTTTGACCTTTTGAGAAGATTTGCATCTAGAGTCGGCGGAGCAGTCGGTGCAAGCCGTGCAGCTGTTGATTCCGGATGGATTGCTTACTCACATCAGGTAGGTCAGACTGGTCAGACTGTACAGACCAAGGTTTACATCGCCTGCGCTATCTCCGGACAGATTCAGCATCTTGTCGGAATGCAGTCATGTGATTTAATTGTGGCCATTGATAAAAATCCTGACACGCCAATGATGCAGATTGCAGATATAGCGGTAGTTGGTGACTTGTTTGAAATCATTCCGGAAATAATCAGGCAGATTCCTGAACTATAAAATTGTCAGTATGATTTTGAAAACCATAGTCTAAATTATTGACAGATAAATTAGTAGAAACTGATAAAGCAGAATTACCGTTTGGGCTAGTTTTAAATATTATCGAAATTTTTTGAGCGGTTAATACAAAATGTTAGTTTTCAAAATATTAGTAATTAAAAAATACAAATTATTAGTAAATTAAAATCTACAAACAGAGGAGATAAAACTTATGGATTATTTAAGCGATATAGAAATCGCCCAGGCTACAACAATGAAGCCAATCGAGGATATTGCATCGGTCATCGGATTATCAAAGGATGACATCGAACTTTACGGCAAGTACAAGGCAAAGGTTGATTACAATCTGCTTGAAAAGCTTTCCGACAAGAAGGATGGCAAGCTGATTTTAGTAACCGCAATTACTCCAACTCCTGCAGGAGAAGGTAAAACCACCACAACAGTAGGACTTGGTGATGCTTTGAGCAAAATCGGCAAAAAGACAATTATTGCTTTAAGAGAACCTTCACTGGGACCTGTTTTCGGTGTTAAAGGCGGAGCTGCCGGCGGCGGTTATGCACAGGTTGTTCCAATGGAAGACATCAACCTTCATTTCACAGGAGACATGCATGCCATTGGTGCTGCCAACAATCTTCTTGCTGCTATGATTGACAATCACATCTTCCAGGGAAACAGTCTTGGGATAGACAACCGCAAGATAACATGGAAGCGTTGTGTTGACATGAACGATCGCCAGCTGCGTTATATCACAGACGGACTTGGCGGCAAAACCAACGGTGTGCCACGTGAAGACGGCTATGATATCACCGTCGCTTCCGAGGTTATGGCTATTTTGTGCCTTGCCAGGGATCTGGATCATTTGAAAGAAAAACTCAAGAACATCGTTATCGGATATACAAGAGACGACCAGCCAATTACTGCAGGCCAGCTTAATGCACAGGGTGCAATGGCTGCATTGTTAAAGGATGCGCTCAAGCCCAATCTTGTCCAGACACTGGAGCATACCCCCGCATTTATTCACGGCGGTCCTTTCGCCAATATAGCTCACGGGTGTAACAGTATCATGGCTACGAGAATGGCTCTCAAGTTTGCTGATTACGTTGTTACTGAAGCAGGATTCGGTGCGGATCTCGGAGCCGAAAAGTTTCTGGATATCAAGTGCCGCATAGGTGGACTGGTTCCTTCAGCTGTTGTTATTGTTGCCACTGTAAGAGCACTCAAGCACCACGGCGGAGCGCTCAAGGCAAATCTTGGCACTGAAGATCTTGATGCACTTTCCAAGGGAATCCCCAATCTTTTGAAGCATATCGAAAATATCACTCTCAAATTCGGTCTTCCGGCAGTTGTTGCAATCAACCGTTTTCCTACAGATACAGAAGCCGAGCTTAAGCTGGTAGAAGTAAAATGTAAAGAATATGGCGCTAATGTTGCTCTATCAGAAGTATGGGGCAAGGGCGGCGACGGTGGTATTGATCTCGCAAATGAAGTTGTAAGACTTATTGACGAAGGTAAAGCTGATTTCAAATATATATATCCAGATAATATGTCCCTTAAAGACAAGATCAATGCAATAGTCTGTAACGTCTATGGCGGTGATGGTGTGGATTTTGCACCTGCTGCGACAAAGGAGCTTGCAAAGCTTGAAGAGATGGGATTTGCTAATCTTCCGATATGTATGGCCAAAACACAATATTCATTGTCTGACGATGCTCAGAAACTTGGCTGGCCCAAGGGTTTCAGAGTTGCTGTAAGAAACGCCAAAGTTTCTGCAGGAGCAGGGTTTGTTGTGGTCCTTACCGGCGATATCATGACTATGCCAGGCCTTCCTAAATTACCGGCCGCAGAGAAAATCGACGTGGATTCAACCGGTAAAATTTCAGGTCTGTTCTAAGAATCAACAATCTTCATTTGACAGTAAATTCACAATCATTATGAGTTTACTGTCAGATGAGATGAAATATCAACGGATATTGCAACTTCAAAAATCATATTTGTATTTCTTAGATATTTTGATGTCTATATGTCAAAAGATATTTATAATAACAATTCCCAAATAAACAATTGAAGAAGACTTAACCCTACCTTTATGGTTTGTTTAAGTCTGTCTGAAAACGTATTTTAATTGGAGGTTTTATGGATCTATATCATTTTTCACCAGCTGATACCACTGACAAGATAATGGAAGCAGGAGTCAAGAAAAGTAATTATTCTGTATTCCGCATGATTCTGCTCGGTATTCTTGGTGGTGCATTCATTGCATTTGCATCAGAAGGATCGAACACCGCAATTCATACAATTGCATCTGTTGGTGTCGGCAAGGCGCTTGCTGGAGCATTGTTCTCAACCGGCTTGATGATGGTTGTTATTTCGGGAGCTGAGCTTTTTACCGGAAATGTTCTCATGATAATGTCTTTTGCAGGCAAAAAAATCAGCGCGTTCGGTTTGCTCAAAAGCTGGTTCTGGGTTTACATCGGAAATTTTATCGGATCAATGATAATTGTTTTCCTGATACTTTTCTCGGGACAGTTTGGATTCTCAGCCGGAATGTTGGGCGGGTTTACCATAAAAGTGGCCGCTTACAAGACCAATCTTACATTTCTAAATGCCTTTTCCATGGGAATCCTCTGTAACTGGCTGGTCTGTATGGCTGTCTGGATGGCTGCTTCAGCGAAGGATATCACCGGTAAGCTGTTTGCCATTTTCTTCCCGATCTGGCTTTTTATAACCTCGGGATTCGAGCACAGCGTCGCAAATATGTATTATATCCCTGCGGGAATATTCGCAAAGGCAAATCCGGTTTTCCTGAAACAGGCTTTGGCACTTGGAGTCAAGGAAAAGGCCCTGGACAAATTGAACTGGGAGGGATTTTTCGTTTCTAATCTCCTGCCTGTAACGCTGGGCAATATTGTCGGCGCAATAGTTTTCGTAGGAATGATTTTCTGGATATCCCATCGTAAGGAAATAAATAAAAAGGCAGGTCAGGTATAGATATTCAAACTCTGCCCGCGCGCAAAACCAATTAAAGTTATATTTAGCTGTAAAGCCATTTCAATAGCTGCATCAGTCGGAGCCGATCTGGAGACAAGAACAGGTATGCCGATTTTTGCAGCTTTTGTTATAATTTCCGATGATATTCTGCCTGTTGTAAGAATAATCTTGTTACCGGCATATATTTTGTTAACCAAGACGCTTCCGGATAATTTGTCCATCGCGTTATGTCTTCCAATATCCTCTTCAAAATAAAGGATTTCGTCGTAGCTACAAAGTGCGCAGCTGTGTACCCCCCCGGTCGATATAAAAAGCTCGGATGACTTGCTGAATTCATTTACCAGCTTCAAAATTTTAGCAGGATCCAATGCAATTCCATTTTCGATTTTATTTGCCAGGCTCATAACATTGAAAGCAATTGTGCGATTTTTGCCGCATCCTGTTGTGATTGTCTTGTGCGCAAGCAGATATTCGCCGGCATACGAAAAAACATCTTCATTGGCCACTTCGACATAGGCTTTACCGTTAGATTCATCCACTTCTATGCTCTTGATATCATCAAATGAACCGATAATCCCCTCTGAAAACAGAAAACCAATAACAAGCTCCTTAAGTGAGTGCGGAGTACAAAGCAATGTGACAAACGGCTTCCCGTTTAAAACCACACGCAAAGAGTACTCCGTGACCACATCGTCGTCGATTTCCTTGGAAACGCCATTTGAATATTTGACTATTTTGTATTTCTTTTTTGAATCCGTCATTGACCCTCTTATTAATTTATATTCTATTTTATTAATTTGTATATCTAGCAAGTGTGCCTTATTCCGCATGTTATAATAATCAACTGCTAAACAATTTCAAATTCACAGATTTCAAGTATTTGTCCAGTTCCTCCCTTGTGTTGAGGTTCGTGAACATTCCCCAGTCCGGTGAAAATTCTTTGGCTGTGTCTTCACTGATGTATAGACAGTCCGATTTTTTAGCAAAATCAAAAATGGATTTCTTGTCGCATAAAAGACATCTTCCAATTTCAAATACAGTGTCCCTGCAAAAAAACGAATTAAACGGTTCGATGAATTCACCCTGCTTCGTTATACAAATGTCCGGATATGTCCTTTCAATCTGCAATTTCATAAAGCGGATATAATCCATGTTGATATTTGGCATGTCACATGCCAGAACGTAAACATAACGGCTCTTTGCATTTTTGAGTGCAACGTGTATTCCGCCAAGAGGTCCCTTGCCTTTAAACTCATCACTTACAGTTTTACAGTCTAGTCCGGCATAGTTTTCAGGAGTGTCGGTAACAACGATTATTTCGGAAAATTCGCGCGACAGTACATCAATCTGATGAAAAATCAAACTCTTTTCGTCAAGGAAAATCCCTTGCTTGTCAAATCCCATCCTTGTACTCTTGCCACCGGCAAGTATTGCTGCGGTTCCGAAATTATCCATTAGTTTTTCCTTTCAGGGTTCCTGTAAGTTTATTGTTTGGACGTTTTGTCCGACTTTCTGAAGGTTGATTGCACACACTTTCAGCTCTGGAATCTTTGCGTAAGGGTCTGTAACTGTGTTTGTCAAAAAATTAACCGCCCCGTCTGCAAAATGAAATGGCATGAAAATCACATCCTCTTCCACTATGTCTGTCACTTTAGCTGTTGTTATAATTTCACCGCGTCGCGAATCAAGCCTTACCCTGTCTCCGTTTACAATACCCAGCCTGCTTGCTGTGACCGGATTGATCTCTGCATAAGAATGCGGGAAAAGGTTGTTAAGTCCGTCTATTTTGCCTGTCATCGTTCTTGTATGGTAATGATAGAGTATCCTGCCGGTTGTCAGTATGTATGGGAACTGCGCATCCGTTGTCTCCGCGCTTTCAACGTAGTCAACGGGTTTGAAAAGTCCTCTACCCCTCGAAAATCCATCCTTGTGAAGAAAAACCGTACCCTTGTGGTTTTTGTCAGGACAGGGCCACTGAAGCCCCTCATGCTCTATCCTGTCGAAGCTGATGCCCCCGTACTGCGGCGTCAGCGAAGCTATTTCGTCCATGATTTCGGATGTGTTTCGATAAATGTTCCTGTATCCCATCCGGTCCATTATCTCAAGAAGGATTTCGGAGTCTGATTTTGCGAGACCCACAGGTTCGATTGCTTTTCGTACCCTCTGGACTCTTCTCTCGGTATTGGTGAAAGTCCCATCCTTCTCTGCAAAAGATGCAGCCGGTAAAACTACATCAGCAAGCTCAGCTGTCTCGGTCAAGAAAATATCCTGTACCACCAGAAATTCCGTTTTCTCTAGAGCGGACCTGACATGTGTGATATCAGGGTCTGAAAGCATTGGGTTTTCACCCATTATATAAAGAAATTTGATATTCCCGGCTTCGCATTCGTTGGTAATTTCTGTGACAGTTAGCCCCGCTTTGTCGGATAGCTTCGTCCCCCACGCATTTTCAAACTTTGTTATGGCATCCTTGTTAAAAACTTTCTGGTATCCGGGCAGGTCTCCTGGCAGGCAGCCCATATCGCAGGCGCCCTGTACATTGTTCTGACCTCTTAATGGGTTTACTCCTGCAGATTCCTTGCCAACGTTCCCGCAAAGAAGCGCAAGGTTGGATATCGACATGACTCCGTGTGTTCCGGTGCTGTGCTGTGTCACTCCCATCGCGTAGTAGATACCGGCCTTTTCAGCGTTTGCGTACATCCTTGCCGCTTTGCGAATATCTGCCGCGTCGACACCGCAAATCTCGCCAACTTTCTCGGGTGTATAATCTTTTACGAGTTCTTTCAGCTCCTCGTAGTTTTCTGTTCTGGCTTCTATGTATTTGTGGTCCTGCAATCCCTCTTCAATGATTACGTTCATCAAACCGTTGAAAATTGCAACATTTGTTCCGGGCTTTATCTGTAAAAATACATCTGCTATTTTGGCAAGTTCTATATTTCTAGGCTCGGCAACAATTATTTTAGCCCCCCTGGCTCTAGCCTGCTTGATGAATGATCCAATAACAGGATGCGTTTCAGTGGTGTTGGAGCCGGTTATGAAAATCACATCGGACCCGAGCACTTCCAGATTGCTGTTGGTCATAGCGCCGCTACCCAGAGTTGTTGCAAGACCTGAAACCGTTGATGCGTGACAAAGCCTCGCGCAGTGGTCGACGTTGTTCGTACCAAAGACCGCTCTGAACATTTTCTGGAAAATGTAATTCTCTTCATTTGTACATCTGGCTGATGCAAATCCCGCAAAAGCCTCGCTTCCGCTTTTGTCTAAAAGGTCCTGCGCCTTGCTGGCAACAAGGTCCAATGCCTCGTCCCACGTGGATTCAAGAAAAACGCCGTTTTTCTTGATTAGCGGTGTCTTAAGCCTGTCGGGATGATTAATAAAGTTATAAGCAAATTTTCCTTTTACACAAAGCAATCCGTTGTTAGCAAGTCCTATCGCTGGCTCAACACCGACGACCCTCTCATTATGCACAAGCAGGTTCATCTGACATCCTACACCGCAGTATGAGCATGTAGTCTTTACCTTTCGTGTCTCCCAAGTCCGGAATTTAGTTCTCGATTTCGGTGTAAGCGCTCCCGATGGGCATGCAGAAACACAGTTGCCACATGATACGCAGATAGACTTTGAAAGATTCCTCTCAAACGGCGGAGTGACATGGGTTTTAAAGCCGCGCTCACTTAATCCTATCGCTCCCGTGCACTGGAGTTCCGAGCAAGTTCTGACGCATCTTGCACATAAAATGCACTTTGCAGGGTCATAATCATAAAATTCGTTGGTGCGGTCTATCGGAAGTTCCCGGACTTCTCCACCGGAAAATCTTGAATCTTTTACGTCGTAATCATAACAATAGTCCTGCAACCTGCAATTGCCGGCGCTCTGGCATGTACGACAGTCAAGAGGGTGATTTGCAACAAGAAGCTCAAGCAATGTCCGTCTTGATTTTATAACTCTGTCTGAAGCCGTTCTGACGGCCATTCCGTCCGCTACTGGTGTTGAGCATGATGCAGCTAGGTTTTTGCGCCCGTCAACCTCTACTACACAAATTCTACAGGAAGCGCCTTTTTTTTCGTCGAGAAATTTACTGTGGCAAAAGGTTGGAATTCTTATTCCCATTTGCTTTGCTGCAGACAAAATGGTTATACCCTTCGGCACTTCTGCTTCAATTCCGTCAATTGTAATTTTCACTGATTCCATTATCTGTTCACTCCTCTGCAGGTAGTTTGTCGATATTAATATTTTCAATGCTGCATTTGGTTTTGTGTTAGTTGGTTTTTTGTTGTTGTTGGTTTTTTGTTGTTGTTGGTTTGGTTGTTGTTGGGTGGTTGTTGTTTGTTGGATGTTTGTTTTTGGATTTTTACTTTTTGCTGACCGCGTCGAATTTGCATGCGTCCATGCAGGCGCCACATTTGATGCAAAGATCATCAATTATCTTGTGTGGCTGCTTGACTTTGCCGGTGATGGCTTCGACCGGACAGGCTCTGGCGCATAATGTGCACCCGATGCATTTGTCGGCATCTATGATATATTGCAAAAGCTCTTTGCACTTTCCGGCAGGGCATCTTTTGTCATTAATATGTGCAAGATACTCGTCATGGAAATTATTAAGCGTAGACAGTACTGGATTAGGAGCTGTCTGTCCGAGACCGCAAAGTGAAGTGTCTTTTATCGTGTCACTTAAATCCCTTATTGTATCAATGTCATCCATGACTCCCTTGCCAGCAAGTATCCGGTCCAGAATCTCGCAAAGCCGTTTCGTACCTTCTCTGCACGGAGTGCATTTGCCGCATGACTCGTCGACGATAAAATCAAGATAAAATCTTGCGACAGAAGGCATACAGTCGTCTTCGTCCATGACAATCATACCGCCGGACCCCATCATGGAACCGGCTTTTATAAGATTGTCGTAATCTATGGGTACATCAAGATGGTCAATGGTAAGACATCCTCCGGAAGGTCCTCCGGTCTGCACAGCCTTGAACGCTTTGCCATTGTTGATTCCGTTGCCTATCTCGTAAATAACTTCACGGAGAGTAATCCCCATTGGAACCTCGATAAGTCCGACATTGTTGATTTTGCCGGCCAATGCAAAAACCTTTGTGCCCTTTGATTTTTCGGTGCCTATGCCGCTGAACCAGTCAGCGCCTTTTAAAATAATAGCTGGTATGTTGGCAAAAGTCTCGACATTATTTACGTTTGTAGGCTTATTAAAATATCCCGATTCAGCAGGAAAAGGAGGTCTTGATGTAGGTTCACCGCGTTCACCTTCCATTGAATGTATAAGAGCTGTCTCTTCACCACAAACAAATGCACCGGCGCCGTATTTAAGTTCTATTTGGAAAGAGAAGTCCGTTCCCAGGATGTTTTCGCCCAGAAATCCATATTGTGTGGCATCATTAATTGCCATTTTAAGTCTTTTTATTGCAAGTGGATATTCAGCCCTGATGTATATTTTACCCTCGGATGCACCGATGGCATAAGCGCATATAGCCATTGCTTCTATTACCGAATGCGGATCGCCTTCAAGTATTGCGCGGTCCATAAAAGCACCCGGATCACCTTCATCTGCATTGCAGACAACATACTTGCTATCCGACTGATTTTTCCGAGCCATGTCCCATTTGACACCTGTTGGAAATCCACCGCCGCCTCTGCCTCTGAGTCCTGACTTAATTATCTGTCCAATTAAATGATCTGGCGACATTTCTGATAAAACCTTGCCGAGAGCCTGATATCCATCGTTGGCAAGATAATCTTCGATTTTCTCGGGGTCTATGCTGTCAAAATTTCTAAGTGCTATTCTTATTTGCTTTTTGTCCGGATCTGCCTTGCTTCCTTGCATTTCCTTTATTGCGGTGAATTTTACAGGGATTGTCTCCATCCCTGATTCCCCGTTAATAATATATCGGTCTATTATCTCTCTTGCCTTTTCGCCATCCACATGACCAAAAACCGCAGGAGCCCTCCCCGGCATATCGACCTCGATGGTCGGTTCTGCATAGCAATAGCCCATACACCCTGTCTGCATTATGTTGATGTTTTGGAGATTGTTGCTCTTCACCTCATTTTCGACTGCCGCCATTACTTCATTAGAACCCGAAGCGATCGCACATGTGGCCATGGCGACTTTAATGGTGATGATATTTTTGGATTTCAGAGCGTTGTCGGTATCCATTTGTTTCTTAAGGTCTGTCAATTCCTTTATTGAATTCACTTTAGCCATTAAGGGCCTCCTATAATTCAATTCTGTTTATATCTGGTATTTACATTTTCTCATTTATTTGTGTATTGACTTTGCTTGATGCTTTGTTTTGTGACGTTGTTTGTGTATTGGCTTTTCCAGATTCTTAACTTTGTCTATTTTTTGGAAAACATTTGGAAGTATCTAATTATTGAACTGTGGCTTCTACAAATAATTCTGAACCATTTTCTTTATATTGTTCATTATTTGCTTCCTTGTTCGTGTCATTCAAGTTAGTCGTTGTGTTCGTTGATTATTTTCTTTACGTCCCTTGCAGTGACTTTTCCGTAGGTCTTATCGCCAACCATGACTATGGGTGCAAGGCCACAGGCACCAAGGCATCTTAGAGTGTCAAGTGAAAACCTGCCATCAGCTGTCAACTCTCCTACATTTATTCCAAGTATTTTTCTAAACTCGTCAAGTACAGCCTCAGATCCCTTTATATAACAAGCCGTACCCATGCAGACAGATATATGGTGTTCACCTTTGGGCTCCATTGAAAAAAACGAATAAAATCTTACAACTCCATATACTTTAGACTCAGGAATCTTAAGTTTGCCGGCGACAAACGCCTGCACTTCTTCAGGCAGATATCCGAATATCCCCTGTGCTTTATGCAGGACGTCGATAAGCGCCCCCTTGGTATCAGGAAGTGCGTCGATGAATTCTTCTAATTCTGTGTATTGTTTCTGTAGGCATTCGGATGTACATTGAGGCATAGGAAAATCCTCCATGTGGCTTAATTTTAGTGAAATGTTCTTCTTTAGCTATGGTAGTGTAAAACAGTATTTAACTGTAAACACATTGTACAGGTATAAAATTCCTTACATGTTCTAATGAGAAACTCAAAAATCAAGCGGATGCAATAATAGTAGGAATGCATCCATTTTTTATTATTTTACCATGTTTGAATATTTTGCACTAACATTATTTTTTTATTTTTATCACATATCCAACACATTTCAACTTTATAATGATGTTATAACAAGAAGA
>CAZZCN010000076.1:0-13245 GCA_964652975.1 uncultured Oscillospiraceae bacterium
TTCCTGTACAATTTTCGTATTGTGCAGGAAAAATCCTTTGTAAAACTTGTTTTCATAGTGTATACAAAAATTATTCAGGAGAATCCTAGTGAACTCCCCTGAATAATTCTAACATACTGTAGTTGTTGTAACAATCATTTTAGTCTGCAAAAACTCTTGCAAAGTTGTTATCTGTAAATTTGCTGTTATTAACCGAGTCGAGCCAGAAACTTATTCTATATGTCATTTGATCAAAGTTCATGCTACCGGTCTGGATGTTGCCTGCCTTGTCGGTAAATTTTAGCTGCACATTGTAAGGGTCTGTTACAGGTGATTCAAATGAGAATTCACTTGTGTCAGTGATATATGATTCATATCCCGCCTTATAAGTCTCGAAGTACTTGCCGGTTATCTTGCCGTCCTTTATCGATTCAATAACAAGGGTCTTTTCGCCGATTTTAACAAGTTGCTGTGACTTATCTATTATTATATCGACTTTGTATGTTCCTTCGAATTTAGATGAAAGCGTCTCTGGCATAACATTCATGTCTGTGCTTTCTATAACTTTCTTGCCGGTCAGGTCAGGCTTGGTGATGACAGTGGAGTTTATGTTCTCAAGTTTGACAAGAGCCTCTACTGAAAGGTCATGAAGCTTACCCTGCCCATCTTTACCGGATAATACTCCGTAAAAATACACGCTGCTTATAAGACCGTCCGCGCTTACTGTCACTTTGCCGTTTACATTCTTGACAAACACATCCCCGGTTATCTTGGGAAGGTTCGGTTGCGTGATGTCTCTGACCTGCTTAGGATCTGATGAAATCGGGCTTGAGTTTGCATAAGCTTCTTTGGTTGCATAGCCGTTCATCTGTGCATCGTTTGTTGAAAACATCTGCTTGCTGGCAAATGAAACCACTGCATTAACAAGTGCAGGGATCTGTGCATCTGAAAGCGATCCTGTAAACACCTTGCTCTTGTCGTCGTTTACTGTGACAAAAACATAGTTCTTAAGGTTGCCTATAGCGGCATCAAATATCTTCTCTACATCCATTGCACTTTGGTTGGTAAAAGGATTTGTGAAAACATTGCCGCCGTTATATGACATCGCCGGATCCTTGTTAATATATTTGTTTACATAATATGTATCACTGTACTGGTCGTATGAGATGTTTCCTTCTTTGTCTGAATACGAAAAATTGTTCTGAACTGTAACACCGTCAATAACAAGCGAACCCTTTGTCTCGCTTATGTTGTTCTTCACATCCATCTTGTTGATATCCGTCTTGGTTGCAAGAACTGTGTCGTTGTCCTTCAATATGTATGACATATTGACAGTTCCGCTGTCAACTCCGTTGCCAATGCTCGCCGCTGTGAATTTGATTGTGTCCTTTAGCTCCTCATAGCCTGTCTTGGTCATTGAATCTGCAAAAGCTGTCGATGCAAGAAGTACAACTCCAAGTATAAGGCTTAGCAGCATAATGGTTTTCTTTTGTAATTTCATAAAAATCGCTCCTTTTCTAAATTAAAATATTTTATTCCTTGTTCCTATCGTGCAAAACGCACTGTTTCAAATTACTTTTGTAAAATACAAAATCAATTCAGCCATCTACCTTTTACAACTTCATTATGCACCGCAGATGTTGATTACTTATTAAGTAAATATAAACAAAAGATAAACAAATCAATTGTCTGTGTCTGTAATAACAGGCAAATCAAATTATTGTCATATTGAATTGCCATAAAAACAACCCATTTTTTGAATTATTTTCATGGTTTTTATTGATTTTACAAGAAATTTTAATGCTTTTATCCCTGATTGCCTTTTTTGTGATATTATATCATTTGAGATTGTACCAAATCGCTATCAATGTGCTGTTGAGTTTTTTATGTTGCTTAAAGTACTTTTGATACTGCATGATTGAGTTTTTATAAAATAAGTGCTGTATTTTGCAGACCTTTTTGCTATTAATTTAAGAATGTACAGTCTTAAATATCAAAATTGAAACGGAGGCAGTAAGCAATAATGTTTCGTTTGCAATTATCAGAAAGGGGCATTCACCCCCCTGAGAGCAAAAGCACCAAGGATTGTCAGACACTAAGTTATAACTCGTTCGGGAAGGTTTCGATTGCCATGTCGATGCATATCGGCGTTCCCTGCACGCCTGTTGTGAATGTCGGGGATTATGTATGCGTCGGACAGAAAATCGCGGATTCTTCAGCATTTATGAGTGTACCTGTTCACAGCAGCATTTCCGGCAAGGTCACCGCGATTAGAGAAGTGGTTGCATGGTCAGGACTTCCGGTTAATTCTATAGACATTGAATCCGATGGTCTGGCTACAGTTCATGAGAGTGTCATACCTCCTGTAATAAATGACAGGGAATCCTTTATTAAGGCGATTCGCGAATCCGGACTTGTAGGTCTTGGTGGAGCTAGCTTCCCCACTCATGTCAAAATGGGACCGCCCAAGGGCAAGGAGCCCGATACCCTTGTAATCAATGCTGCCGAGTGCGAGCCGTTTATAACATCCGACTACCGCCAGTGCGTCGAACACTCTGATGATATAATACTTGGGACCCTTTCAGTAATGAAATGGCTTTCCATACCAAGAGCAATTATAGGGATAGAGGACAACAAGCTGGAAGCGGCAAAATTTTTAAGATATCAGATTGAAAGACATAGATGTTCTGAGAATGTATCAATAAAATACTTCAAGACAATGTATCCTTTTGGAGCGGAGAAATCCCTGATATATAATACCACCGGACGCGCCGTGCCCGCTGGCGGACTGCCATATGATGTAAAGGTTCTGGTTTTGAATGTCGGCACAGTTTGCTTTTTAGAAGAATTTTTAAGAACAGGTATGCCTCTCGTCCGTAAAAATCTCACGTTGGATGGAGACGCTTTGGTTAAGCCCTGTAATATGAATGTACCGGTTGGTGCATTGATCAGCGACATTATCGAAGCATCGGGCGGATTAAAGGAAGAACCTTCTAAAGTTATGATGGGCGGTCCTATGATGGGTATTGCCCTGGATAGACTTGATATAGGTATTGTCAAAGCGAACAATGCAATCCTGGTCATGGATTCCAGACAAGCTTACACACCACCTGAGAACCCATGCATCAGATGCTCAAGGTGTATCGATGCCTGCCCGATGATGCTTTTGCCCACTACACTTGATGCTCTTACGAAAATAAAAGATGTCTCTGCACTCAGGGACCACAATGTCATGGATTGTATTGAATGCGGATGCTGTTCGTATGTCTGCCCTTCTAAGCGTTATCTGGTGCAAAGTATCCGATGGGGCAAATTATTGGTAAAAAATGCATCTACAAAAAATTAGCTCTATTAGAAAGGTTATAGTATGAATTTACAGGTTTCTTCCTCTCCTCATATCAGGGACAACTCAAAGACTTCGAGAATTATGCTTGACGTAATAATAGCTTTGATTCCTGCACTTCTGGCATCTGTTTATTTTTTCGGACTGCGCTCCCTGACAATAGTTTCTGTAACTGTCGGAGTTGCGGTTCTTACTGAATACGTTGCACGCAGGATCATGAAAAGGGATAATACAATAGTCGATCTGAGTGCTGTGGTTACTGGCCTTTTGATAGCATTCAACCTGCCCCCCACGATTCCGCTTTGGATTTGTGCTATCGGGTCTTTTATCGCAATAGCTATCGCCAAGCAGATGTTTGGTGGAATCGGCAACAATTTTGTCAATCCTGCCATTGCAGCGAGAATCATCCTCGCAATCTCATTCCCGTCACAGATGAACAGATGGACAATGCTTGACAGCATAGGCAATCCTTTTAGCAATATAGTGAATTCATTTACCGGAGCCGACCTTGTAACAACAGCCACTCCTTTGGACATGCTGAGCAAGAGTTCTGAGAATTTACCTGGTTATCTCGACTTGTTTCTGGGATTCAAAGGCGGTTGCATCGGTGAAGTATCAGTTGCAGCGCTTCTCCTCGGTGGTGCCTATCTTCTTTTTCGTAAAGTAATCAAAATCTGGATACCTCTTTCATACATCGGCACGACTGTTCTGCTCGTTGCCATAGGTGGGAAGGATCCGCTTTTCCACGCGCTGTCCGGCGGACTTGTCCTTGGTGCTTTTTTCATGGCAACGGATTATGTCACTTCTCCTTTGACAAACAAGGGCAAGGTCATATTTGGTATAGGGTGCGGACTTATAACGGGGCTGATAAGGCTTTACGGTGGAATGTTTGAAGGTGTCTCATATTCAATACTTATCATGAATATAATTACCCCTCATATCGATAATTTCCTTATCCCTAAATCATTTGGAGGAGGTAAAAAACGTGAAAAACAGCAAGCGTAACTATAAAGACAACCCAATTATCGCCGCGTTGATACTTTTCCTTATAACTGCTGTTGTTACATTGGCTTTGGCTGCTGCGAACGTAAACACCAGGGATATTATCACCGAGCAGGCAAAGAAGGATGCGGATGCAGCCAGGCTGAAGGTTTTTGACAAGGCGGATCATTTCGAAGAAATTACAAAGGACAAGTGGCCATCACAGAATATTAATATCGCTTCCATTCATAAGGCAATAGGTGCTAACGGTGATGTTTTAGGTCTTGTCATAGCATCCTCATCCAAAGGGTATGCTGGTAATATAGATATCATGTCAGGAATTTCTGTCGACATGGTTGTGACAGGTGTAACAGTTTTGTATGACAACGAGACTCCGGGTCTTGGCAAAAAGGTAGCTGGCAAAGGTTTTATAAGTAATTTTGTCGGAAAAAGCCCGGACCTTTCCTTTTCATTAAAAAAAGGCGATAAGAACACCAATCTTGTAGATGCTATAGCCGGTGCGACCATTTCATCAAAAGCTATGATGAATGCTGTAAATGAAGCTCTTTCGATTGCAAAGCAGATCTTTCAAGAAATGAAAGCTGGAGGAAATTGAGTATGGCAAAGAACAAAAAGCCTCTTCTTAATGAATTTACAAAAGGAATACTAAAGGAAAACCCTGTTCTTCAACTGGTCCTCGGCACCTGTCCAACGCTTGCTGTAACAACAACAGCCAAGAATGGTTTGGGAATGGGAGTTGCCGCTCTTTTTGTCCTGCTTGGGTCAAATCTGGCCATTTCTCTTTTGCGCAATGTCATCCCCGAGAAGGTCAGAATTCCGGCATTTGTTGTAATTATTGCAGGGTTTGTTTCTGTGGTGCAGATGCTGATGCAGGCTTTTATGCCGGCACTTAACAAGGAGCTTGGTATTTTTATTCCTCTGATTGTTGTTAATTGTATTATTCTTGCCAGAGCAGAAATGTTTGCTAGTAAGAATTCTGTTTTCCCGAGCATACTTGATGCTCTTGGCATGGGTGTTGGATTTACAGCAGCACTTATTCTAATGGGAAGCATACGTGAAATCCTCGGAAATGGTACCATTGTAGATTTTCCGGTTTTCGGTCTACAGCAGGGAGGTATGATAGAGCCTATTCTGATTTTCATACTGCCACCCGGCGGGTTCTTTGTTTTCGGTATTTTAATAGCACTTTCTCAAAGGCTCAGCAAGAAGCTTGACTGGGAAGCCGACAAGAAGGATATGAAGATGCACTGCGGTGCATGTAATTTCTGCCGTGATTCTGAACAAGCAGCCTGCCAGGCAATCGAATCAAAGATTTTGCATGACGAAAATCGAGGTGAAATTTAATGAAACAGATGCTGATAATTTTATTTAGTGCAATATTGGTTGATAACTTCGTTCTTTCTAAGTTTCTCGGAATATGTCCTTTTCTAGGAGTGTCGAAGAAGCTTAACACTGCTATGGGAATGAGCCTGGCTGTCATAGTCGTCATGGTTCTGGCGTCCGCACTGACATATCCGGTGGAAGCTTTTTTGCTTATACCATACAAATTGTATTATTTGCGTACTATTATTTTTATAACAGTCATAGCAGCACTGGTCCAAAGTATAGAGATGGTGATGAAGAAGCTTTTGCCGCCTCTTTACAATGCACTCGGTGTGTATCTTCCGCTTATAACAACTAATTGCGCAGTACTTGGTGTCACAATTTTGAATATTGACAAGAGCTATACTTTTACCGAATCGATTGTCAACAGTTTTGGTGCGGGTGTTGGATTTCTGCTTGCCATGTTTTTGTTTGCAGGTGTCCGTTCTAAAATTGACAGGTCCGACATTCCGAGGTTTATGAAAGGTTTGCCTATAACCCTGGTGGCAGCCTCATTTGTTTCTGTATCATTTATTGGATTCAAGGGTTTGATCGAGAAGCTTTTTGCATAAATTGCCAGACAGTGTTCCAGCTATGCTGGAATTTAGCCATCGACTGCTATATTAAATTGATTTGATGCAATATTTGCTTTATATTTTACAATGTTTGTGTATGGAGGTCATATGACGGGTTTAGGTTTTAATTATTATTTTGCACTACAAACAAACGATATTGTATTTCCGGTTATCGTCGTTAGTGTAATAGCACTTCTTCTTGGATTGGTTCTAGGTGTCGTGTCAAAGCTTTTCCATGTACCTGCTGATGAACTGCTCACAGACATTACAGCTGCTTTGCCGGGTGTGAACTGCGGGTCATGTGGATTTTCAAGCTGCGAGGGCTACGCCAAGTGGCTTGCAGAAGGCGGGGACAATACCGGTAAATGTCCTGTAGGAGGCACGGAAGTCTCTAACAATATTGCTGCTCTTCTAGGGCTGGAGCCAAAGTCGGTAACACCAATCGTTGCTCATGTTATGTGCAAGGGCACTTCATTAGTCACTTCAAAGCGGTTCGATTATAATGGTACGCTTGGCTGCACTGCGGCGCAGGGACTTTTTTCCGGACCTAATTCATGCACATACGGTTGCATGGGCTATGGAGACTGTGTAGCTGTCTGCCCTTATGAAGCAATTGAAATGATCGATGGCATTGCCGTTATCAATAATGTTAAATGTAAAGCCTGTGGTCTTTGTGTAGCAGCCTGTCCTAAGCAAATAATCAAAATGGTTACCAAGTATAATAATAATTTCAAAGTTGAATGCATGAACAAATGGCCTGGTGCCCTAACCAGAAAACACTGTTCGGTAGGGTGCATAGGTTGCCAGAAGTGTTTTAAAATCTGCCCTTCAGATGCTATCACAATGGATGGACCGCTTGCACAGATCGACCCGTTCAAATGCACTAATTGCGGCAAGTGCTACGAAGTCTGCCCCACAAACTCCATCTCAAAGCCCGCCGAGTTGTAATTGTCTGCTTGATTTTTTCCATTTTTTATACTTGTCTAATTTAATCTCAGAGGCGGCTTGTAAATGTAACAAGCTGTCTTTTTGCACCGATGGAAGATTGATTTATACCTGTGCATTGAAATCAAAACCGACTTGAACCATTTTGTTGACATTATCAAAATGGGCATAATTTCAATTCTATAGCTTTTACTGTACTTCTATTTTTCAAATTTTTTCACAATTAACTGTTTCAAGTTTCAAGTTTTTTAAAATTAACTGTTGACAATAAATTTCTTTTGAGATAATATATACAAAACATATCGGATTAGTTGGTATTCATTAAAGGAGGAAATTATATGAGCGAGAGAAAATTAGGTTTTGACACATTACAGGTCCACGCAGGGCAGACTGCTGACCCGGTTACCAAATCCAGAGCGGTTCCAATCTATCAGACAACATCATACATTTTTGACAATGCACAGCACGCGGAGAACCTGTTTGCTTTAAAGGAATTTGGCAATATCTATACAAGAATTATGAATCCCACGAGTGACGTTTTTGAGCAGAGGGTTGCAGCTCTTGAAGGCGGAGTTGGAGCCTTGGCGGTTGCCTCAGGTTCGGCGGCTATCACCTACTCCATTCTAAATATTGCTGGAACCGGCGATGAAATCGTAGCTGCAAGCACTCTTTACGGTGGAACATACAACCTGTTTTCTGTGACACTTCCCAAGCTTGGCATTAAAACAACGTTGGTGGATCCTGACGACGTAGAGAATTTTGCGAAGGCGATTACTCCTAAAACAAAGGCGCTTTACATCGAATCTCTAGGAAATCCCGGGATCAATATTGTAGATATCGAGAAGGTTGCCAAAATCGCACATGATAACGGCTTGCCACTTATTGTTGACAATACATTCGGAACTCCTTATCTGATCAAGCCTTTTGAATTCGGAGCAGATATAGTTGTTCATTCAGCTACCAAATTCATAGGTGGTCACGGCACTTCAATCGGTGGTGTCATCGTTGATTCCGGCAAATTCGACTGGGCTGCCAGCGGAAGATTCCCTGATCTAACAGAGCCGGACCCAAGTTATCACGGTGTCAAATATGTCGAGGCTCTGGGACCTCTTGCTTATATTGTTAAGGCAAGAGTTACTCTTTTAAGAGACACAGGGGCATGCATAAGTCCATTCAACTCATTTCTCTTGTTACAAGGTCTTGAGACTTTGTCACTCAGGGTTCAAAAGCATGTTGCCAATACATTGGAGATAGTCAAATTTCTAAGCAATCACAGTGCTGTTGCATGGGTTAACTATCCCGGACTTGAAAGCAGCAAATATTATGAACTGAGTAAAAAGTATTTTCCTAAAGGCTCAGGCTCGATTTTTACATTCGGCATTAAAGGTTCAAGCGATGTTGCGAAGAAATTCATCGATAATCTCGAGATTTTCTCACTTCTCGCAAATGTTGCCGATGCCAAGTCACTTGTAATTCATCCTGCAACGACAACTCACTCCCAGCTTTCTGACTCGGATCAGATGGCAGCAGGTGTTACGCCTGACCAGATCAGGTTATCGATTGGTATAGAGGATGTCGAAGACCTTATTTATGATCTTGACCAGGCTCTTACAAAGGCTGTTGCAAACTAAACTTATTTGTTATATAGCAAACTGATATGTATTATATGATTTTAATGAAATAAAACAGTTTGCCAAATGCGTTTTGATATCATATTATAGCAAACTGTCTTATGTCATATAAATTTAAAGAAAACAAAACAGTTTGCCAAATGCGTTTTGATATCATGTCTGTTAAACAACTTGTTTCAAAACGCTATAGTTATACAACTTGTTTCAAAACGCTATAAGAAAGTGAAAATTCAATGGAAATTTCAAAGAAAGTAATAAGCACAGATAAAGCCCCTGCCGCAATAGGACCATATTCACAGGCAATCGACACCGGGGTGTTCATTTACACCTCGGGACAGATACCTGTCGATCCCTCGTCCGGACTTGTTGTTCAAGGCGGGATTGAAGAGCAGACAAAACAGGTTTTCGAAAATCTGCGAAACGTCCTGGAAGCTGCAGGAAGCGGTCTTGACCAAATTGTTAAAACGACGGTTTTCTTAAAGGATATGGGCGATTTTGCGAAGGTAAATGAAATTTACGCAACATATTTTACAACCCCCTATCCTGCCCGTTCGTGTGTCGAGGTGGCGGCGTTGCCGAAGGGTGTTATGATAGAGGTTGAGGCAGTCGCCACTAAGTTGTGTTAAAATTACGTTATGCAAAGCGATGTGTCTGAGTAAACAAAACAATCGGTTATATGGTCGTTTACAATGCCGACCGCCTGCATAAAAGAATATATTATTGTACTTCCAACGAACTTAAATCCCAAGTTCGACAAATCTTTTGAAATTCTGTCGGAGAGTATTGTCTTAGAAGGAATTTCGGATAATGACCTCCATGAGTTTACAATAGGTTTGTTATCCACATAATTCCAAATAAAATGATCAAAGCTACCAAAAGAATTCTGAACTTCTCGGAATGCTTTTGCATTTGAAACAACAGATTTGATTTTAAGGCGATTTCGTATGATGCCGCTATCGGACATCAGCATTTCTATTTTCTCATCATTGTATCCAATAATTCGTTCCAAATTATAATTATCGAAAGCAGTTCTAAAAGCATCGCGTTTCTTGAGTACTGTAAGCCAGCTAAGTCCGGCCTGCATTCCCTCAAGAACAATCATTTCAAAAAGGTGGCTATCATCGTGCACAGGTCTTCCCCATTCAAAATCATGATATTCTCTGTATAATGGGCTACCTGCGCACCATGAACAACGAATTTTGTCATTGTCAGTTACGCTTTGCTTATCGAGTGACATTTACAAAACCAGCGACGGAGGCGTGAAAATTCTGGTCATCAATTCTGCATCGAGCAGATATAGACTTTTGCTGTCCTGTCCGAAAAGTTCGTACTTCTGAATTAAATCCTCAACATTTTTCTCTTCTTCGCCCTGCTCTTTGATAAACCAGTCAAGAAATTGCATGGTTCTGAATTCCTTAAGAGTAAATGCTTCATAATAGATGTTGTTAATTGATGCAGTTATAAATTGTTCGTGAGCAAGGGCGGCTGTCAATGGAGCTGCAAAATTTTCAAAATCCACTGTCGGTCCGGCAAGCTCTGCAAGTTCGACTTTTACAGAGTTATTAAGTGCGTATTGCATGAAAAGCAATGCATGTGCGCGCTCCTCTTGCTCTTGTACCTTAAACCAATTAGCAAAACCGTTCAATCCCTTGGATGTGTAGTAGCAGCTCATTGACAGGTACAAATACGCGGAGAAAAACTCCTTGTTGATCTGTTCATTGACTAATTTGATGATTTTTTCGTTTAACATAAAATTACTTCCTTCCATTTGTTTTTTGGGTGGAGTTTTAACACAACTCCGGGCTGTCGATAAAATTTCGTTATACTAAGGAGAAAGTCAAAACTAAAGTTTTGACTCTAGAAAATCTGCTTAGGCAGATTTCCTGTGACAATTTTCTCAACGCCGCATTTCGGAATTTTAACACTATTCCAGGAGTTGTCGGAAAAATTTCGAAAGGCCAGGCGATGGAAGTTTCAAATTTACGAGCATATGCTTTATATGTGACTAAATTTGAAGCTTTCAGCAACGCCGCATTTCGGAATTTTAACACAACTCTTATGAGGGTTGCATGACACCGGAAAAAACTAACCAAGCCAGTACCGACTTAGCAACAAGGCTAAGTACTATGTATGTCCGTTCACCGTACAAATAGTTCGCCCATTTGCCAACTTTTTTGTATTGTAGAATCATGTTGATAGGAAACAGGTTGAAGAATACAAAATATGATCCTACTATTGCGTAGACAAACCAAGGTACTTCCTTGGGGTCTGCATTGCCGAAAGCATAAAGGACAATTACCACCCATGCTCCCAGACCTGTTATAGTTCCAAAAACAAACGATTTCCAGTCCGTCTTTTGCTTGTAATAGCTTATCTCCTCCATATTTAGTCCGAACAGGTTCATCGATGCGTTGAGCAGGAAAATAAGTATCAAAGCCCCGATGTCGAAAACTCCGAAAAGCTGGGCAATCAAAACAATCATAATAGAAGAACTGAGTGAATATTCATACCAGCGGAATTTGTTCATCCCTTTGCCCAGATCTGAATTGTAAATCTTATTGGTTCTTGGAAGAACAATTATGAAATGCGCTAAAGCAGATAGAAAGAGAAAGACAGCCACCAATGCTGCAAATGGAAGTTCTCCGATTTTCTCGGGTGTGGTGACAAGTCTCATCTGTGTCCTGTCAAATGTCAAAAAATATGACCAGACAGGTGTTCTGAAATCCGCAATTTTCTCAATTGAAAGGGCGAAAAACAGCATGGCACAGCCTTGAATGAAATGAAGAAAACCCATGATCGTGTTGAACCTTTTTAGTGAAGTAAAGCTAATTTCTTTTCCCATAAAATACCCTCCTCCTAATTTTATTCAATTTTATTGGATTTTTCCGGCAAAAACTATTCCTTGCTGATGCAACTAAATTGATTGCATTTTTAAGTTATACATAACTACCGTTGATTCTTATTATACACCTTTGAAAGTATTAAAAAAATAAAAAATTGTAATATATTTAATAATTATTTTATGATTTCACTTTCCCAGGTTATTAGTGCAACAGCTTGTTGCACTAATTCTAAATCAATATATTCTGATTCAAATTTTATCATATATTAATGTTTGAGTGTTACATAATAACACTTTCATTTCATTCTTCGTTATACCCCGTCATAATGTGTCCACATTCGCAACACCTTTATCGATTTGCTTTCTTCCAGTACTTTATACACCACCCTATGCTGCAGATTAATTCTTCTTGAGAAAAACCCATCCAGATTACCCACTAATTTCTCATACGGTGGAGGATTCTGAAATGGATTTCTCATTATAATTTTTAATAATGTTCTCGTTTTTTCTTCGAGACCTGCTTGTTTGATGAGCTTTTTGTCTTTTTGTGCCTGCTTAGTGAAGTAAATTTCATATTCTACCATTCTTCATCCTCGCTGTACTTCTCGCATGCCGATAAAGCTTCTTTGTCTGCATCAATTATGCTTTTTGCCATGCCCGTAATTGCATTTAGATAAATCGTTTCCTCTATCGCTTTCCAATCATCTTCGGAAATAAGCACCGCATTTTGACCTTTATTATTAATTATTGTTATTGGCTCCGCATTAGCATTCACATCCGCTATAAGCTGATACAATTTAACTCTTGCATTAGTAGCATTTATTACTGTCATGTTTTTTTCCTCCTTTTTCTATTTTCGTCATTTTTCGTTTCACTATTTGTGTTTTGTTTATACAATACACTTTCCAATGAGTTGTTCTTGTAACGTATTTTCTTTTATTCTAACATTATTATAACGTACGTTATTGCGTACGTCAAGAAGTAGATTTTCAAAGCTCATTCCGTTTTAAAAGCAAATTCGCACTCGTCATTTTTTTGTCAATATTGCGTTTTTTTAGCAATCTTTTATTCTATTTGTATATTTTTATTGAAAAGAATTTAACTATATTCTATAATCTGAACATCGAGTTTTATGAAATATACTATATATATGTTAAGGAGGAATTTTTTAATGATTATTATCGGTGAAAAAATCAACAGTACTTTAAAAGCAATCAGGCCTGCAATGGAGACTCGGGATACGGCCGCAATTATCGATCTCGCCAAGCGACAGGCTGAGGCAGGTGCTACATTTATGGATGTCAACGCCGGAATGTTCTATGAGAACGAGATCGAGATTTTGGAATGGCTTATCGAGACAGTTCAAGAGGTGGTCAAGACTCCTTTTGCTATCGACTCCCCCAATCCTAAGGCAATTCTTGCAGGACTTAAGGCCAACAAGAACGGCAAGCCCATCATCAATTCTATAACAGGTGAGAAGGAACGTTTTGAAGCAGTCATGCCGCTTGTCGCTGAGTACAAGACAGGTATCATCGCACTTTGCATGGATGACCGCGGAATGCCCGA
>CAZZCN010000077.1:0-13092 GCA_964652975.1 uncultured Oscillospiraceae bacterium
TCGCTTTTTATTCCTTGCTGCTTATATATCTCCTTGGTTATTGAATTATATGGCATTAATATCTCGCCGGTCTTCACATTCTTCCAGTTGCATGTTATTTCATTTGCTTTCGGTGCTTTAAACACATAATAATGCGAAAGATATTCGGGGTCGCTCCATTTGACAGGAATGTAATTTTTCATCGTTATTCTTGGCAGAGAGGATTTGAGCATCTGCTGCTTGTCATATGGGGATGTGTTTATCAGGTTGACTGGTTTTGCAAATCCATATTTAACTGTAATTGTGTCAGTGTATTTCGTATCGAAACGCCCTTGTTGAATTGACGGTGAAATAACGACCCCTCTGACATAATAGTTTATATATTGGTCTGCCTGCATTTCAGCAGCTTTCTTGCCGAACTGGCCAAATGGCACCAGAACCGACGGCAGATAGCTGCTAGATGGCAGTCCGACATATGATACGGGCAATTTATAGGATTTTTCGTAAATCAGATTTTTCGTACCAGGGTAGATATTACTTTCATTGAAAGAGCTTGTAGAGACCTGTATTACTATGCTTTCTGAATTCGCTGAGACATTGTTAAAATAAAACATTCGCGATGAATTTGGCTGGTTTGCAGGAAAACCGACTATATTCCCATTGCCGAGCGGGTCATGCCTGGGAAGATCGGAAAATTCCGAAGTGTAGTTGCCTAGCAATCCGGTTGGAGTAAATAATTGAAGACTTGATTTTGCATTTGAAAACGGAACAGGTAAAGTCTGTCCGTAAAGAACGCTCATACCTGTACCAGGATTACCTATTGGTTCACCTTTTACATTAACAGGGAATGCCCTGACAAAATATGTCTTCTGGAGTTGCGTTATCGGTTGGATTTTTTTAGTCGTAAAACTTTGCAGTCTTACTTTGGAAATGTTGCTAAAATCAATTGAGAATTGATTAGCACCTGCTGCAATCTGTCCGGAAGAGATAAGCCCTGAGGGGGTTTTCCAATTTTTTACATCACCGCTGAAAGGCAAATCAGATACTTGCCAGATGATATTTTTTGCATCTGCGGCATTCGTTAATTGAAATGCAAACCACCTTAAAGAATTGACGTTTTTGTCGATAAATATGTAGTTGGATTTTGTGAAAATTGATTTGGGTGCGGATATTCTAGTGACGGGCACCACTTTGGTTATAACAGGTGTAAACCTTGGAGATATAGAGGGTTTGGCAGACCCTGAAGCCACCAAGAGATCAAGTCTGGTGTCAAATTTCGGGAAAAATAAATTGTTGTCACCGATGGTATAAGTGTATCCTCTTTTTATATCACCGGAAGGCGGAGGTGACTCCTTTAAAACTATGGTTCCTTTAGAAGCTTGAGAGTCAGGTAATGATGTCTGTCCCGAAATAGAAGGTCCGCTTTGGGTTTCGGTAGAAGTAGAAATTTCACTTTGATTTGCCAAGTCCGACGAATTGCTTATTGAAATTTGTGAATTTTGTGAAATTCCAGGCTTCTTGAGGTAAGATAATGAAAATGCAATCGCACCGATGATTAAAACTGCCAGGAGTACACTTCCACCGATAATAGACAATTTTTTGAC
Organism: uncultured Oscillospiraceae bacterium; assembly: GCA_964652975.1. Lineage (GTDB taxonomy): Bacteria > Bacillota > Clostridia > Saccharofermentanales > UBA5734 > CAZZCN01. The sequence goes on from CAZZCN010000077.1 coordinate 1,584, forward strand.
ATTAAATTTATCATTCATTATTATGCCCACCCTTTTTAATTTCTGTATAAAATTTATTTCACATTATACTCAAAAATTTATTTCATACTATGCTCACCCTTAACTAGAAAAATCAAAAAAATCACAGCCGTAGCCATGATTTTCTTTTTAATTGACAATTTTCATTTGCGAATTCTATTCGCATTTGCACTCAATTGGGTTTATGTCATTCACATTTTTCGTTTGTCTTCTGTTTTGCTTTTGCGAAGCTTGTATCACTTTTACTATACAAACCTAATTTATCAGTCTTCCTTGTTCTTTTTCTCCTTGACAACAGGAACTTCGGCAACGGCTTGCGCAACAGGAGACTCTTCTGTTTCGCTTTCTTCAACTACTTCTCTGTGCGGTGTTATTGAAACAACTACGTCTTCGAGCGGTGTATGAATTTCCAGTTTCTTGTTTTTTGCTATTGGCAGATCCGATACCTTTATGACATCGCCTGGCTTGCCATCCGTCAAATCAATTTCAATGACTTCTATCAAATCTTCAGGTAATGCTGTATAGGTGATTTCACTGGTTGATTGCTGGATTATACCGTCAACCTTTTCCTTGTGCATCAATAGAATATGAACGCTGCTGGATATTTTTTCTCCGGCTGTTAAAGCCAGAAATCCTAAGTGCTCAACCGAATTTGTCACTGGAACAAGCGAGACGTTCTTCAAAAGAACCATCTGCTTCTTCTTACCGATTTGAAGTTCCAGCTTTGATCCTATAGTGTGATTCTTGATAAAATTTTCTGAATCAGCCCTGGAAATCTGGATGCTTTCTGATGCCTCCATGTGCTTACCATATAATACGCACGGAATTGAACCTTCTCTTCTCAGTCTTTTACCTCTGACACTTAAATCACGTGTCTCTGCTTTCAATTTAAACATATTTTTCTCCTTTCATTTGCAAATTTAATTTGGTTGTGATGAAAATCAATATTGAAAGAAATCTTTCAATACCTAGAGTATAGCACTTTTGGACTTAGATTGTAAGTTAAGTTTTGTTTTGCGGTTTTTTACACGAGTCCCTTTTCATAGTCATCCATGAATTTTAAGATTTCCGCCTCGGATTTGATACCCGTCGAAGCACCTTTTGCCATGATGCAATGCGTACCTACAGCGTTTGCAAATTTTCCGCAGTCAACGAGTGACTTGCCCTTGACAAGAGCTGTCAAAAATCCTGCACAGAATGAGTCCCCAGCTCCGGTGGTGTCCACGGGCTTTATTCTGTCATAAGTCGGTATAATGTACTTTTCACCTTCTTTTGTTTTAATAAAACAGCCGTCCTTGCCTAATTTTATCACGACAACCTTTGGACCCATCGATAAAAATATATCCGCAATCTCCTCAGGTTCGCTTTTACCCGAAAGTTCCATAGCTTCTTCGATACTCGGCAAAAAATAATCGATATACGGCATTGAATCTTCCAACACGCTCATCCATCTGCCTTTTGAATCCCACGCAGTATCAAGTGCAGTGATTTTGCCCATCTCCTTGCATTTCTTAAGAAAAAGGGCACAGTCCACTCCGTCAAATTGCGGCATGAGCATGAATCCTGCAACAAAAACCAGCTTGGCCTTATCGATTATCGAGTAGTTTATATCGCTTTCTGCAAGTGTCGCATTTTCACCAAGGCAATGTATAAATGATCTCTCTCCGTCTGCTGTGACAATAACAAGAGAAGCTGATGTAGAGCCATTTTCGTTTATGACGAGTCCGTCAGTGATAACACCGGTTTCATCAAAGGCACTTCTCATGAATGCCCCAAATCCGTCGTTCCCCATCTTCCCTATCAATGCAACATCAATACCTATCTTTGCCATATCTATAGAGGCGCTCGCAGCACATCCTCCGGTATACAGCGAAAGTGTATCGACTAGTTCCAGCTTTCCTTTCGCCGGAATCTTTTCTACAGGTTTCGCGATGGCATCCGCCACGATTATCCCAACACATGCTATATCTATCATTTTGATTCTCCTGTTCCGCCGCTTAAATACGACACTAAAAATTTGAAAATACATTATCCCTTGCTATTTTGAAAATAAATTATCTATTGCTATCTTGTTGTACAGTTTTATTATTGATAAAAATCTACTTTTATTTCATTTTTCATAGTTGTGGTAGAAATTAATTTTAAACTGTTTTGCTGATTTTTATGATACAATAATATTCGTAAAATCATTTTACTAATTGGATTATATAATATTTTATGTTATATTTCAAGTATTATAGCAAACTTATTTATGTTATATAATTATAAATACTAATAAATAGTTTGCCGAATGCGTTTTAATGGCACATGTATTATATAACTTAATTCAAAACGCTATATTTCACGTAGAATCCGAGGTGCAAGGAGTGTCGTATGACTAATTCAAAGGGCAACAATCAGCAGGACTTAAAAAAGCAGAACAGGGCTTTAGTGCTTAAGCTTATTTGCACAGGCATGTGCAGCTCGAGACCGGACATTGCAAGGCAGACCGGACTTACTAAAATGACTGTAACAAATGTCATAAACGAACTCATTTTGTCAGGCTTTATACATGAGGGCGAGGCATCTGAAAAGACCACTGTTGGCAGAAAGGCAGTGTACCTTCATCCGACAGATGAGAATTATTTTAGCATCGGCGTATATTTGTCCAGAGATTTTATCACCTTCTCCCTTATTACTCTGAGGGCTGATATTGTAAAAAAGCAGACTGTTGATCTGGATGATAATGAAAGCCGGGATACTATTATAGATAAACTCTTTGCAGGTATCGATAAAATCATCGGTGAAACCGGCATTGAAAAGATATTGGGAATAGGTGTTGCAACTATAGGACCTTTGGATATTGAAGGCGGAGCATTGCTAAGTCCTACTGATTTTAACAACATAAATAATATCGAATTCAAAAAAATAATAGAGGAGAAGACCGGGCTTAGTGTTTTTGTCAATAATGATATGAACGCAGCAGCACTAGCAGAACTTTTATACGGAAAGCAAAGCAGAAGTGATAATTTTATCTATCTTGGCATAACCCACGGAATTGGTTCCGGTATTGTAATAAACGGATCTTTATACACCGGAGAGAGTGGCTTCAGCGGTGAAATCGGTCATATTTCGATTAATTTTGACGGACCATTGTGTGCCTGTGGCAACAAAGGGTGCCTCGAGGTATATGCAAGTATTCCTAACATCGTTAAGACAGTCAGAAATCAGACAGGTATTGAATATTCATTCTCTCAAATAGTTGAGTATGCTAAGGCGAATAAAACTTCTTTTACGGAGATTATCGATGATCTGTGTTTCTATATAGGTATCGCTCTTGCAAATTCAATCAACACTCTTGACAGTAAAATCATTTATCTCGGACATGACGGTGCTCTAGGCGGAGAATATTTCGCCAGTAAAATCGAAGAGGTCTTAAACAGCAAAATACTATTCAGAAATAGCAAGCACGTGGCGGTTGAGATTTCATCATTTATGGACCAGGCACCTGTTGTGGGGAGCGGGGTACTGGTCCTCAACGACCTATTTTCCTAGAACGAAGTGTTAAAACTCCGCAACCGCAATTATTTTGCATGATTACTTCGTTGATGGAAGTTGCAAAATTCAGTTACATATATTACATATGCAAAGCGATAAAACTTATTATCTAATAAAATTTACCTAAGTAAATTTTACATAGAGGCAAAACCTTAGTTTTGCCTTTTCGCTCTTGGAGAATCTGATACAACCAGATTCTCTGTACAAAGCATTAAAACTCCGCGGGTTAGATTGATGGTACGACAAGTTTTATGGCTTTGGGAACAACACTGATTGTTACAGGGAGTTTTTCTCCGGGTTCACCGTCTATGCCGAATATCACTTCTTCCGCACCGAAACTTTCCATAATAACTTCATCTGTTTGGAAATATGTTACTGATGGGCTTTCAATATGAGTTCCGCTACCAATCTGCAAAAACAGCGGTACCAGATCCAGTAATCCCTGCTTATGAATAACCAGGACATCAAGCAGTCCGTCAGAGACAGAAGCATTGGGAGATGCCTTATGAAAACCGCCAACGCTTGGTGAGTTAGAAATTAGAAACAACAATATGTCTTCTTCTATCAAATGATCTTTTGCCTGTAATTTGACGCCAATGGTCCGTAGCTCCGGAGACTCTGTCAATTGCCTTGCCGCCTCGATAAAATATGCCATCTGTCCTAGAATTGTTTTGGATTTTGAGGACACATTGAAGGAAATGTCTGTTAAAATGCCTCCGGATGCAACATTTATAAAATATCTTGATCCAGCTTTGCCAATATCTACTTCTTGAATTTGAAAATTTTTAATCATATTGCAAAATTTGTCCACATCCTGTGGCATTTTGAGGTATGTTGCAAAATCATTCTCTGTTCCGGCCGGCAGGATTGCAAGCGGCACTTTATGTTGTCCGTCAATCAAGCCATTGATTACCTCATTGACAGTTCCATCTCCGCCAACGACAATAACAAGTTCAAGCTGATCGTCTTTAAAATCAAACGCGGCATTGTAGGCGTCATCCTTCTTGGCAGTCTTGATTACTTCTGCCTGACTAAATGTTTTATCTGCAAGAAGCTGTTTTACGCTTTTTTCGGCGTTTTTCTGGATATTCTGCTGTCCGGATGAAGGATTGATGATAACTCTGGCGCGCATAAGTCAAATCTCCTTTTCTACTCGATGGTTTTGAGGGCCTCCACCATATTAATCTTCCTTATCTTCCGTAACATAACAATATTTACGAACAATGCAAATATTATGGTCATCAGCGATGCCAGAATAAAACTGAGCGGATAAATCTCTCTCCCGAACATTATAACATCTACTTCAGCTGTTTGAATTACAAATATAGACAGATAGAATCCAATGATCAGGCCAACTGCCGACCCGAGGAACGTAAGTATGATATTTTCTTTAAAAACATATGCGGCGACCTCCCGGTCATAAAATCCAAGCACCTTTATGGTTGCAATCTCCCTCATTCGCTCACTGATGTTTATATTGGTTAACGTATAAAGAACGATAAACGAAAGTAGACCTGCTGATATGATAAGTACAAAGACAACATAATTGACGCTTGTGATGGTATCCTTGAACCTTTCTAGCATGTCACGGCTGATATATACCGCCGCCACGCCATTTTGGGCAAGAATCTTCTTTGAAATCGCCTCTTCGTTCTGTGGCGTGATGTTGCTATAATTTACATAAATGCTGTTATAAGCCGGATTTGTTTTAAAAACATGTGTATAAAGGTCAGTGGACATATACATATAGTGATTGAGATATGTTTCGCAAATCCCTGTAACTGTGACTGCCTTTTTCTCATACTCGTTTATTTTAATGAAAATTTCATTTCCTACTGTTGCACCGATTTTACGTGCCAGTTTTTCTGTAAGGATAACTCCGTCGTCAGTCATAGTTATATTTTTTCGTGAAACACGCTCGTGAAGCAAAATGAAATCCGAAATCTTTTCTTTGTCCTGTGGTACTAGTAGCCCGCAGTCTTTCTGTTCATCCTTGTATCCTATCGTTACGCTCTTGGACATATAGAGTTGTCTGGCGGCAAAATCCGGACTGCTTTCTATCGTCTTATTGATACTTTCCATCTCTGAATCAGAGGCATTGTCCTTGATATTGACAATCATCTGATAAGTATATATCTCAGTGAACTGCTTTATACCTATATCCGCCACAGAATTCTGCAAAGCAAACCCTACCAGCAGCAAAGCAGTGCAGCCTGCTACACCGAAGACAGTCATGAAAAATCTGCTCTTATATCTCAATATGTTCCTTGCAGTTACTTTCTGTGTGAATTTCAGTCTTTTCCATATAAACGGTATTCGCTCAAGGATTATTATCTTGCCGGGCTTTGGAGCCTTCGGTCTCATCATCTGAGCAGCGCTTGTGTGAAGCTCCTCGATGCATACAATCAACGCAGCACTTACTGTTACCGCAATTCCTACAGAAACTGCCGCTATTGCAAAGGGCGTATCGAATGTCAGAATCAGTTTCGGAAGTGTGTAGAGCGCTGAAAACGCCTTAAAAATAAATGACGGGAAAAACGAAAATCCTATAAAAACGCCTATAATCCCTCCCAGGACACTTGCAAGTGCTGCGTAAATAGTGTATTTGCCGGCAATCGACGCCTTGGAATATCCAAGTGCCTTGACCGTACCCATGTAGGAACGCTGTTCGTCCACCATTCTGCCCATTGCAGTGAAGCATATAAGAATTCCGACCAATATGAAAATCAATGGGAAAACCTGCGCTATGGCGTTCATCCTATCGGCAGCACCGCCATAATCAACATATCCTGCATTGGTGTTTCGGGCAAGAGCATGCCATTTGACTTCTGGAATGTCGGCAATCTGCTTACGGGCTTTCTCAATCTCTAAATTTCCTTCTGCAAGTTTTTCGTTCGCCTCGGTCCTGCCTCTGGCAAGGTCTTCCTTTGCCTTTACAATTTCCGCTTGTGCGGATGCAAGTTCCTTGCCCTTAGCTACAAATTGCTTTAATGCAGCCATTTCGGATGTTTCAAGCTGTGCCCTTTTAGATGCAATGTCCGCATAAGAGGCATCAAGCTGGTCTTTCGTAGCTTTCAACTGGTTCTCGGCTGCTACGAAAATTTGCTTTTGTGCTTCGTAGACTCCTGCCAGAATTGCGTTTGCCTTGTTAGTCTCGAATTCTTGCAGCTTGGCCGTATATTGTGCCATTCCTGCATCAACCTGGGCTTGCCCCTGGTCCAGTTTATCTGTTGATGATTTAATTGTTTTTTCGAATTCATTTTTGGCGGTTTTTAGCGAACTTTTACCTTGAGTAATTTTCTTTTCGTTATCAGCTATGGTTTTCTTTGCATCATCAAGTTTTTTGTTAGTATCTGCAACCGCTTTGTTATATTCATTTTCCTTTTCGGCAAGTGTTTTGTTGGCATCTGTTTTTATCTCTATGAAGCGCGTTTCGGCCCTTTCTTTCACAAAAGTGTCAAGCGCCGACTGTACCGTTTCGATATAATCATCATACTCATCGGAATATGTATTCATGGGCAATGTGCCCTTGGCGGTCAGATAAATGGTACTATAAACCGGCATGTCAAAATCAGACTCATCGATGAATATAAACGTTGCGATTTTACCTGTGCCTATTGTACTGGTGCCTCTGTCCTTGGATACATATAAAGGAGAATTGATTACACCTACCACGGTAAATATCCTGGTCTTCAATTCACTTAAACTTTCTCCTTCAATCCCTGACATGAGGCTTATTTTTGAGCCTGTTGCAAGATTCACACCGATAAATCCGCTCTTTTCAATAACGCACTCACCGCTTTTTTCAGGTAGTCTTCCACTCACAAGCATAGGACGGTTGATATAATCCTCGCCGCTTCGTTTATCTTTGCTGACAAGGGAATGAACGCGGACAACACTGTTTGAATCCTTTGCATCCAGAACTGCATCTACAGAATATGACGGCGAAACACCTTGTACCAGTTGCAAATTGCGAATTGCACTGACGTCGTCGCTGTTAAAACCTACCGTTGAAAGAAGCCTGAAATCCATCAGGCGATAATCATCGTAATATACGTCCGCTGTGTTTTTCATATCCGGACATGTAATTTTGATTCCTGTGTAAAAGGCAATGCTGATGGCAACAATTGCAAGAATAGCAAGAAATCTACTGAAAGTCTTACGTATTTCACGAAGACTGTCCTTTAGAAGACTTCTTTGAAAAAGTCCGTGAATTCCTATCTTTCCGGAACCGGATGTTTTTTTGAAGGCAAAAAATCTCACTACCACTCAATCCTTTCAATCGGTACAGGATTATCGTTTAAGGTAACACTTTCGATTTTGCCGTTTTTCATTTTGATAATCTTGTCTCCCATTGGTGCAACCGCCAGATTATGTGTTATTACTATTATTGTCTTACCGGTCTCGCGACAGGTGTCCTGCAGAATTTTCAGTATCGTTTTGCCTGTATTGTAGTCCAGTGCGCCCGTTGGTTCATCGCACAACAGTAGCTTGGGATTTTTGGCAAGAGCTCTCGCAATTGCAACCCTTTGCTGCTCCCCGCCCGAAAGCTGTGAAGGGAAATTATAGATACGGTCTCCCAGACCTACCTGCTTCATTATAGAAAGCGGATCCAGTGAATCCTTGCAGATCTCGGTTGCAAGTTCTACGTTTTCTATCGCGTTCAAATTCTGTACAAGATTGTAAAATTGAAAGACAAATCCGATGTCGTTTCTGCGATATGTCGTAAGCTCAACAGGCTTGTATGAACTGATTTCGTTACCGTCGACAAAAAACTTGCCGCTCGTAACACTGTCCATGCCGCCCATTATATTTAAAACCGTACTTTTACCTGCTCCGCTGGCTCCGACAACTATAGTGAAATCACCCTTTTTGACAGAGAACGATACACCATCTACTGCATGTATCTCCATCTCTCCTACCTTGTATGTCTTTTTGACATCAACAAATTCAATAAAATTTTCCATAAAAAACCCAATACTCCCTGCTATTTTCAAACTATGAAATACAATTTCAACGAATGAACACTCAATCTCAAGCACTTATAGGTGAATTTATCAACGCATAAACTCACACATAAAACGACACACAAACAAGCGTCGTGCCTTCCCTTTGCTTTTCGGTTCACAAATGAACAAGAATATGGTCTGCAAAGTATTTTAAGTCCACAACCCAATTATATCACTTTTTTTAAGAGAGTTATATCAGTAATTGCTTTAAAATATTATGTTTGCATTCCGTTTTTATTAATGCCATAAGTTCATCAAATTGCAGTAAATTCATTAAAGTAAAGTGTATGGATTACTCAAATCAATGCAAATCAAATGTTGCGCTTATATACTAAAAATCGACTATTCTGTTTTTTTCCTGATTGTTGCAAAATTACATCAATAATTTATAAAAATTGCAAATTATTGATATTGTGATTATATTTGGGGATGTTATAATGATAAAAACTTAATATGGTCCCGAATCTAATGCGTTTTGATATCACATCCATTATACAAGTTGTTTCAAAACGCTATAACGTCCTAAAGCATTTGCTACGGATCTAGATCTACAGGTATGATTGGAAACGATTTTGCCTCCCGCGTTTTGGAAAGGGATACACAAAGCAATTCTGTACAGGATTCTTATTTATCTGCGCAGTGTTTTTTGTACTGTATTTTACCCGTTCCAAATGCAACTGGAACGGGTTTTTATTTTTTAAAAGAGAAAAGGAGAAAAACAATGAAAAAAACAAGTAGACTTTTAATAATAGCGGTAATAATATCCGCTGTTATGACGATTATGTTTACAGGATGTAATCGTGAAAAAACCGGGGATGTTAATAGTAGTAGTGTAAGCAGCAGCGTCACAGCTTCTTCCTCGACATCGGAATATTCAAGCGATAGTTCTTTGGTATCGGTATCTTCAATCGATAGTTCTTCGACACCGGGATCTTCCATCAGCAGTTATTCGACATCAAATATTTCTAGCATTAGCAGTAAATCGTCGAGCACTAGCTCATCAAAAACATCGAGTTCTTCAAGTTCTTCGAGCTCATCAAAATCAACAAGCAGTTCAAGCACTTCAACCGTTGTAAAACAGGCTGTTACGTTGAAACTGGCTACGACTACCAGCGTTAATGATTCTGGATTACTTGACTATTTGAAACCATTTCTAAAAAGCGAGGAGAATATTTCTTTAGATGTTCTTGCTCAAGGAAGCGGACAGGCTATTCAAACAGCCAAGGACGGAAACTGTGACGTTCTTATAGCGCATAGTCCGGCAGCCGAACAAGCATTTGTCGACAGCGGATACGGCGTTTTAAAACAGCAATTTATGTATAACTATTTTGCAGTGGCGGGACCAATTGCAGACCCTGCAAAAGTTTCTACAGCAACCAGTGCTTCCGCAGCTTTCACGAAAATATATAACGCTTATTTGAAAAATCCAAATTGCATATTCTATTCCAGAGACGATAAATCAGGAACGGATACCAAGGAAAAATCAATTTGGGTCGGAAATGGATTCGATGTTGCGACTTTCTCGCCCGATTTTTACAAAAAAACCGGTAAAGGCATGCTTGATACTTTAATAATGGCTGATAATACAGACGGATATACTCTTACTGACAAGGCGACGTTTTTGGCAAATACAGACAAGTTAATAAATTTAAAGCTATTATACGAAAAAAGTGACGAGCTAAAAAATGTTTATTCTGTAACCTTGATCAGTAAGGATAAGTATCCTGATTTAAAATATGACGACGCCAAAAGATTTCACGATTGGCTTCTAAAGCCCTCGACTCAGCAAAAAATAGCCGATTATGGCAAGGCGAAATATGGAGAAGCACTGTTTTTTGTTAATTAATTTATTGACAAAAAACTATTAGGATAGTTGGTAAAGATGACATATATTTTTCAAATTATCACACTGACTCTTTTTGTTACGGTAATAAGTACTGCTATCTCTACCGTGATTGGATTGCCTTTAGGTTACCTGATTTCGAAATCAAACAATAGATTTGTTAAAACATTACGAAGCATTACAACCGCTATGACCGGCTTGCCACCGGTTGTGGCGGGGCTTTGTATTTATTTTCTGGTAACAAGGAATGGTCCGTTGGGAGGATTTAGATGGCTTTATTCACCAGTTGCGATGATATTTGCACAACTGTTGATAGTATTGCCGATAATTATTGCTTTTTCCTATCCTGCTTTTCTAAAGACAAGAGAAGAGATAAGAGAAACCTGTGTCGGATTAAGATTGTCACCCCGAAAAACCTTTCAATTGATGCTTAGAGAATGTCGTTATGTTTGTGTTTCTGCGATAATGCTGGGGTTTGGAAGAGCGATATCCGAGGTTGGTGCAGTTATGCTGGTGGGCGGAAATATCGAGGGAAAAACAAGGGTAATGACAACGGCCATACTTACTGAGACCAATCAGGGCAATTACGAACAAGCCATGATCTTAGGCGGGACATTGCTTTTGATTTCAATAACAATCAATATTTTAGCTCAACGGCTAAAGGAGAGCTGATATATGGATAGAATTATTATTGATAATGTAAAATTAATGTTCGGGCAACGGACTTTATTTGAAACTGGATGCATTAATATAGCAACAGAATCAATTTATCCTTTGTTAGGGCTAAACGGAACAGGGAAATCTACATTTTTAAAATTGATTTCCGGTTTGTTAAAGCCGACGGTCGGTAATATAACTGTTAATGGAACTGTTCTATATCAACCGCAAAAGCCGGTTATTTTTCATACCTCTGTATTAAACAATGCGATTATCGGTATGAAAATACCTGACAGAATCAAAGCACATAATATTTTGGTAGAAGTCGGGTTAAAAGACTTTATAAATGTTCAAGCAAAGAATCTTTCAGGCGGAGAACAGCAAAGACTTTGTATAGCAAGAAGCATCCTGACAGGTGGAGACATTCTTCTTTTGGACGAGCCTT
>CAZZCN010000078.1:0-12825 GCA_964652975.1 uncultured Oscillospiraceae bacterium
AACGGTGCATCTCACTGGTCAATTCTTGCAAATGGCAGAGAGATTATAAGCGATAATCCTGGTTTAAATGCTGAGATTGATGCTCTTTCACAAATGGGAGCAAGCCCTGTATATTCAGCCGTCTATGACGGATTGGGAACTCTTACAACTGCTACTGCCAATATGACTATTTATAGCATAAATTCTATGAATTTAAGCAGATTTGTTACTTTTGGGACTTTTAAAAAATCAGCTTACTCCATTTATAATATAGTCCCGGGAACTCTTGTCTCCGCTTTAAAAAGTCAGATAACCTCTGTAAATGCGCCGGGTACATTTAAAAACGTCGATAATCAGAGTTTGACTGATACTGAAAAACTTGGAACAGGAACAACATTTAAAATTATTGAGGATGGTGCAGACGCTACCTATATCGCATTGATTTTTGGTGATGTAACAGGGGACGGTAATATTTCAGTCGATGATTTGGCACTAATTAAAACACAGTTGCTGAATATGACTAGTTTAAGTGAAAATAATAACAAGTTCTGGGCGGCTGATGTTATCAGAACCGGAACTATTACAATTTCCGATTTGCTAGCAGTAAAAAAACAAATTCTTAATATTGGTACAATTATACAAGATTAGTCAACATTGTTTGAACTTGGAATTTTATGGAGGAAATATGAAAATTAAAGAGAAAATAGCAGTATTTGTAGTCTTGGTGTTTGTTTTTTCTGCTTCTATTAATAGCTCATTTGTACTTGCAATAGAAAGTACAAAAAAGGTTGACAACCTTGGCGATTGGACACTAAATTCAGGTAATCTAACTCAAGATGACAGCGGTCTTGTTTTTTCCGGGAATGGTACAGGTATGCTGCTAGAATCTTTTTATCAAGAAACATTTTCAAGTGTCAATGGATTTAGTGCAACCGTTGATCTTGATGCTATTGGTTCATTATCAAACACAAATTTTGGTTTGAGTTTAACATCAGCAGCTTCATCTGCAAGCAATGGACTCAAAATTATTATCTCACCTTATGCGGATAATCCTAATATTAGTGCGTGTCAGATACATCCATATTACAATAATGGTGATGGACCAATCTACTCAGCTGCGACCAATAATTATCTCGAAATAAACAAGCCAAGTGGTGCATTTAATATATCTTTGAGCAGAGAAGATGGCGGAGTCTGGCATTTGTTTGCAAATGGCGTTGACACAGGCACCGACCTCTCTGCTATAAAGACTGTTTTGGATGCAGGTAATTTATATTTTGGTATTTACGCATGGTCGCAAAATCAAAATAATTATTCAATTAAATTAAAACAGTTGTTTGGTTGTGCAAGCGCAAAAACATCTGAGTTTTCAGAAAGCAACTTAATAAAAAGCACCAAGGGTAATGTGGCGGCAAATCAGAATGCTCAGGGAACAGAAGACGGCTTTGAACTTAATGGTTCATTGACATCTGTTGGTTGTAACTTTAAATATGGTTTTAACACAGCATTTACCGTTTTGAACGGCTTTAACACAACCATAAATGCTACTATGGACGGTGTAAATGGTACAAATGGAGCGCCGAATTTTAATTTTGGATTGTCATCAACCGGAAGCGGAATAAATGGCGATCGCTTAGATACGTGGGACTATTATGGTTCGGCGGTAACCGGGGCGAGAGGTCTCGATATAAGATTTAAAAATTTTGGCAGCTATTTTAGCACTAATATACTTGTTTTGGGCGCAAATGGTGAGTTGAATTATCCTGCCGATTTTTTAAACGGCGAAAATATTGCTGTTCCTGCTGATGGGAATATCAACATTTCGTTTATTACAACAAATAATGGTGGCGCATCTCACTGGTCTATACTTGCAAATGGTAGAGTTGTGATTAGCAATAATACTGCTGTAAATGCTGAGCTTGATGCACTTTCATCAATGGGGGCATATCCAATTTATTCAGCAGGTTATGATGACATTGGTTCCCTGGGGACCGCAAAAGCGAAATTGTTTATTCAGAATATTAACGGTAAAATGTATAATACCACCCTGGACACAGCAGACACAACGAATAAGATAACAGGAACAAGACCGGTATTAGACAGCGATTTTGTTTATTCGGGCATTAACCCCACTGCTAAATATTCAATAACGAATGATGGAATAAAAGTTTCTGCAATGAATGGACCAGGCGGATTTCAGTCTATGCTGACATATGGCACAAAATTAAACACATCAAATCTGGGGGTTACCTTGAAGCTTAACACAGTATTTGCTTCAACAAATCAAAACCCCCATCATATCGATATTTTAATAGGGAATAGAAAAGATGCTAATTTTACAGAACAAAAATGTGTCTATGTGCGACTGACTACAAAAGGAAACGCACCACAGGATGGACTTACATCTCAAGTAGTTCTAAACACCACCGGTTTGATTGGAGGGGTTAAAGACTTAGGGACATCAATGAATATTCCTGTTTCAAGCGATGGTCTTGTAGTTTTAAAGCTTATTAAAATTAATGGCGTTTACAGAATATACATTAATGGACTTAAGTTTTCAACAACAGCCCTTAATGCAGAAATTCTTGACCTTCTTGACACACAGCTGGGTGGAAAAGGATACCTTGAAGTTTTATCCGCATGGGATGGAGTGACAAATCAATCAAAACCGACGATATATACACTAAAAGCAGTTAACGGTCTTCAATTTATTGATGGGACACCTGTTGACACAACTGACACAAAAAATGCAATAACCGGAGAAAGGGTGGTTACAGATAGTAATTTTGTATATTCCGGGTTCAATCCAAAAGCTCAGTATTTGATTACAAATGATGGTGTAAAAGTTACGGCAACAACAGGAACATATGGATTTTTGTCAATGCTGACTTATGGCACACAATTAGACACATCAAATTTAGGTGTCACATTAAAGCTGGAAAAAGTATTTGCTTCAACAAGCCAGAACCCTCACCAGATAGGTTTTATTTTAGGAAACAAGAAAAATGCCAACTTTATAGAACAAAAGTGTATATACATAAGACTGACAACAAAAGGAAACACTCCAAAGGACGGGCTTACTGCACAGGTTATCATAAACACTACTGGTGTTGTTAAAGGAATCAAAGATTTTGGTAAATCATTAGATATTCCTGTATCCAGTGATGGACTCGTAGTTTTGAAACTTATTAAAGTAGACGGGATATACAGAATTTATATTAATGGAACCAGATTCCCAACAACTGGGTTTGATGCAGAAATTCTTGATCTTCTTGATACAAGGTTAGCAGGAAAAGGATACATTGAAATTATATCCTCCTGGGATGGTATAACAAATCAGACTACTCCTACAGTCTTTTATTTAAAAACAGTGAACGGACTAAACTTAGTAAAAACGGGCAACCCTGACACAAATGATAATATAGGCTTGTATTTAATGTTAATTTTACTTTCATCAGGCACTATAATCTTGCTGAAAAATATGGAGGTCTTATTAAATGGATATAAGCAGTATTATAAATCCTTCCAATGAAAAAAAAGTAGCGCCATTTTGGAGTTGGAATGATAAACTGAACGAAAAAGAATTATTTAGACAGATAATCTTAATGAAAGAGCAAGGCTATGGCGGATTTTATATGCATTCCAGAGTTGGGCTTGTTACAGGGTATCTTTCAGACAAATGGATGGAGTTAATTAAAAAATGTGCTAAAAAAGCTGACGAGCTTGGAATGAATGCATGGCTTTATGATGAGGACAAATGGCCATCCGGCTATGCAAGTGGAGCAGTCCCGATGCAAAAGGAAGAATATAGAGAAAAGGGGATTGTTTTTATTGGCAGTGACCAACTGGAAAAAGATGATGTAATTATAAAAGAATTAGACATAAAGGATGAAAAAAAGTATATTGCACTTAGAGTTACCAAGCTTGGGAATCAATGGTTTAATAACACCACCTATATTGATACATTAAACATGAATGCTGTTAAAGCGTTTTTGGACAGCACACACGAAAAATACGCTGAAAAAATGGGTGACTGTTTTGGTAAAAGCATAAAAGGTGTTTTTACTGATGAACCTTGTACCAACATGCATTGCTTTTATACTGTTCCTTTCGTGCCTTGGAGTCAGAATTTTGAACAGTGGTTTTTTGCTAAAAAAGGATATGGAATAACAGAAAAAATAGAAGAACTGTTTCTGAATATTGACGATTATCAGAAAACACGATATGATTTTTATGATTGTGTTTCAGAAATGTTTGTAGAAAGCTTTACAAAACAATATGCGGCTTGGTGTGAAAAACACAATTTAAAACTGACCGGTCATTTTATGTCAGAGGAAAACTTGATTGAGCAGACCTGCTGGATGGGCGGTTTAATGCCGAATTATGAATACATGACAGTTCCCGGAATTGATAAGCTGTTTAATAATCTTGACCAAATTGTAACACTAAAACAGCTGACTTCTGTTACTGAGCAACTTGGGAAAGAGCATGCACTTAGCGAGTGCTTTGCAGGAATTGGGCATGACAGTGGGTTTATCACAAGAAAATGGATTGCCGACTGGCAGGCAGTTAATGGCATAAATTTTGTTAATCCTCACCTCTCTGCTTACAGTATGAGAGGGGAACGCAAACGGGATTATCCACCAAATTTGTTCTACCAACAGCCTTGGTGGGAGGATGAGATCTTATTTTCGGATTATATTGCAAGATTGTGCGAACTTGTTTCCAAAGGTAAAAGAAGTGTCCGCATTCTTGTCATTCATCCATTATCCAGTGCCTGGTGTGAATTCAACCCGACAGAACGGGCTGAGGGTTACCCGATAGTGAATCAAAAATACAACAAACCGTTTGTAGAGCTTGCTAACAAGCTTTCTGTAAACAGGATTGATTTCCATTTTGGTGACGAAATTATTATCAGTCGCCATGCCAGTTGTGAGAACGGCAGGATTAAAGTGGGCTTACATTACTATGACACTGTAATTATTCCTTCAAGCTGTAATCTTCGTCAAACTACATTTGACAAAATTAAAGCTTTTAAAGAAAGTGGCGGAACCCTCTTTACATTAATGGATGTTCCGAATAGAATTGAAGGGGAACTGGTTGATTTTGATATTAGAGAGGATTTTCATGCAGAGACAGTAGACGAATTAATAACAAAATTAAAGAGCACAGAATACTCAGAGGTTGAAGTTACGGATTTACATTCTGAAACTTCTTCTACAAAGGTCATTTCCCTGATTTCGGATACTGCTGATGGCGATAGCATTATCTTGCTTGCCAATACCGATAGAAACAGAGAAATCGATGCCAGAATTTCAATAAAACGAAGTGGTATTCCTTTGCTGATATCACTTGTCGAGGGGAAAGTGTATAAAATTCCATTTGCTATTGAAGACAGCAATATAGTTATTCATTCAACAATTAATGCAATCGGAAGCATTGCGTTAATTATATCAAAAACTATTCCCGAGGAGGCAATTGATATAAAGGAAACTATGGGGATTTTAAAAGATGGAAGCTGTTTTGACATTTGCATAAAACCAGAAATTCAAAGATTAAACCTGTCAAATGTTGAAGTAACAGACCCAAATATTTTGCCGCTTACAAGGCTTACACTTTCAGTTGATAGAAAAATCGTAGCCAATGAAGAACATATAAGCAAAATTTCTCATTTTAAGTATTATACTCTTGAAGATGGTGCAGAATTTACTGCAAGTTATCATTTTAATGTGAAATATGTTCCAGAGGGTGAAGTGTTTGCAGCAATTGAAGCTGCTGAAAACCTGGATGAAATAACAATAAACGGTGCTGTAGTGAAGCCGGAAAGAACAAAAGGTGAAGACTGTGTTTTAAACGATAAAGCATGGCTTGATGTCAGTTTTACAAGGGTTTATTTAAATGGTTTGATAAAGACAGGTGTAAACGAGCTTATAATTAAAGGTAAAAAGCTTAATAATATCACCGGGGTTGGCTCGCATATTGGGGTTAAGGATTTTGAAGGATATACCCCCACAGAAGTAGAAACAATTTATATTGTTGGTGATTTCAAAGTTTTTGACATTGATATGGAAGAGTTTTATATTGACTTTGATGATAAAAAAATATGCAGTCAAGATATTGTTAAAACTGGGTATCCGTTTTATGTTGGGCATATATCATATAAGTATAATTGTATTTTGCCACAAAGTCAGACAATTATTCTTAAATTATCTGACTATAAAGGGGATTCTGCCCGCTGTTATGTAAATGGCAATTTAATTGGAACCACTGGTTTTTCGCCGTATATATTCAATTTGACTCAGTTTGCAGGTCAAGAGGTCGAAATTGAAATTGTAACAGCAAATGATTTGTTTAATTTGATGGGACCTGCATATTTGAGCGAACTTCGAAAAATGCCATGGGTTGATATAGGAGTATTCAATGATGCAGCCCAGTATACAAAGAAACTAAGTCTCAATCGATACGGTTTAGGAAATGCATACTTGTTATTTTATAAGCAAAAAAATTAAGGAGGAAATGAAATGAAAAGAATTATTGCAGCTTTTATTATGGTTAGTTTGGTGATTAGTCTGGTATCTTGTGGAGACAAGGGTGGCCCAACCTCGTCTATTACTAGTAATGTAAATGTGAATATTGATAAGAATGTATCTGCAAGCATTAGGTTTGCCATTACAGTCGACCCGTCAGAAAAGAGAACTGCACAAGCTTTTATCAATGGGTTTAATAAACTGTATCCGAATATTAAAATAAATATTGAGCCAATTGCAGGAGATTTTAGAACGCAGCTTTTATCACAGGTGGCTTCAAATACCATGCCTGATATTGCTTGGGTACCTGACAACTGGGTTAGTATCTTTGCGGAAAAAAATGCCTTATTAAATCTTGACCCATATATCAAGGCTTCAAATGTTGATTTAAATGATTTTTATCCTTCAATGCTAAAAATGGGGCAAAAAAATCACAACGGGTCACAGTATATGATGCCCCGTGACTATAACCATGTTGTTGTGTATTATAATAAAGATTTGTTTGATGAATCAAATGTAGCATATCCCAAGGATGGCTGGACCTGGGACGAGTTCGTTGAAACAGCAAAGAAACTGACAAAATTGAAAGATGGAAAAATAGATCAATACGGCGTAAATGCAATGCTTTACTGGCAGCCGGTATATTTACCTATCATTGCGGGTTTCGGCGGTGAAGTACTTGATTCAAAAGGCACACCTTTAATGAATAGTGACAAAACAAAACAAGCGATTACAGTTATGAACGATCTTGTTAAGAGTGGTTCAACATTTAATCCATTTAATCCACCTCCGGTAGATGCTTTTCTTTCTGAAAAAGCTGCAATGTTTTTTGCACCGAGACCATTTATGGGAAATGCAACTGATGCGGCTATAAATTTTGATGTTGTTACGTTTCCAAAGCTTCCAATACCTTTTACAGGAACAGGTACATCTGGCTATGGAATATACTCAAAAACGAAATATCCAAATGAAGCGTGGGCTTTTTTAAACTATATGGTCAGCAAAGATGGACAGATAGAGTTTTCGAAGACAGGAAGCGCTGTGCCGGTTCTCAAAAGTCTTGCGAATGACACAACCTGGCAAAGTTTCCCATCAAAAAATTATAATCATCAAGCGTTTGTAAAATTTCCCGAAAACGACATGATTGTAACATACCTGGATGGTGTGGCTATTGAAGCACAGGGCGATGTGGAAGGAAGAATTTTAAATATGTTCAGTGATGTCTTTTCACAAAAGAAAACAGTCGATCAAGCGACAAGTGAGTGTGTAGCTGCTATTAATCAAGTTTATGAAACACAATAGTGCATTTGAAAATATAATTTTAGGAGGTCTTTAGTTGAAAATATTTTCATCATCCGCAAAAAGAAATTTTGTAAAAAACCTGACAGGCTGGTTGTTTATTTCTCCGGTTGTCTTAGGGTTGCTCATTTTTACATTATGGCCGATGTTATCATCGCTATATTACAGCTTTACCAGATATGATGTACTTTCCTCGCCTGTATGGGTAGGGCTTAAAAATTATATAAAAATATTTACTTTAGATAAAGGGTTTTATAATGCTCTTTGGATTACATTTAAATATACTATCATTGTCGTTCCGGCAAGCACTGTGCTTTCGTTCGGATTGGCACTATTACTTGCACAAACGATAAAAGGAATTAATATTTTCAGAACGATTATTTATATACCTGTTATTATTCCGGGAGTTGTTGGAAGTCTTCTTTGGTTGGACATTTACAGTGTTGATTATGGAATTGCAAATAGGATTTTAAACATATTCGGTATTCAAAACTTTCCATGGCTGACCGATTACAGAACAGCACTTCCTTCAATGATGTTTATGACATTATGGGGACTCGGCGGAGGTATGGTTATTTGGATAGCGGCAATTCGTTCGATTCCGGAATCATTCTATGAATCAGCTAAGCTTGAGGGCATAAAATGGCCTAGGAAGATTTGGAACATAACGATTCCGATGTGCAGTCCGGTTATTTTTTATAACTTGGTTATGAGCATTATCGGTACATTTCAAACCTTTGGTCCGTCTTATATTATGACGAGTGGAGGTCCAAATGACTCAACAACATTTTATGTATTGAAGGTTTATAACGATGCGTTTGTCAGCCTTAAAATGGGGTATGCATCAGCTTTGTCCTGGGTATTATTTGTAATCATCATGATACTTACTCTTATTGTTTTTAAAACAAGCGGATGGGTATATTACGGGGAGGACACTGCATAATGGGACTATCAGCCAAGTCAAAAAGAAAAATCAATAATAATATAAGAATTGTTGCTACTTATATCATACTGATAGCATTAGGAATCATTTTTACCTTTCCGTTCTTTTATATGGTGTCTAAAAGTCTTATGAGTGATAAGGAGATACTAATGCTTCCTAATCCGCTTTTACCGGAGAATCCGCTTATAAGCAATTATGTTAAAGTATTTAATATCGCACCATTTTTAAGGTATGCATTAAACACCTTGATTATTATTGTTATTGATGTTATTGGAGTTACCTTCAGTGCAGCAATGTGTGCATATGCTTTTGCAAGATTAGAGTTTAAGGGCAGAAACTTAATGTTTGCTATTGTTCTTGCTGTTATGATGTTACCTGGCATAGTTGTACAGATTCCGCTTTATGTTATTTTTAGTAAAATGGGCTGGGTAAATACATTTTTACCACTAACCGTTCCGGCTTTCTTTGGCGGCGGGTCTGTAAATATTTTTCTAATGAGACAGTTCTTTAGGACATTGCCAAAGGAAATTGACAATGCGGCTATGATTGACGGAGCAAGTAAGTGGCAATTGTTTGCAAAAATTATCATTCCGCTTTCTATACCGGTAATTACTTTGGTAGCGGTAGGCACATTTATAGGTGTTTGGAATGACTTTTTGGGTCCGCTTTTATATTTGAAGGATTCTAAAATGTATACACTGGCAATGGGTATTTACATAGAATTTAAAGGGACATTGGTCAAAAATGCCTGGCCAAACTACGAAATGGCAATGGGAACCATGATGGTTATTCCACCTGCAATTGTATTCTTTGCCTTCCAAAGAAATCTCGTAAGTGGTGTTGCAACCTCTGGTATGAAAGTATGATTTATCAATAAAAATTTATTAGGAGAAGTATATGAATTCACTTATAAAATCAATTCTATGTATGGTATCAGTTTTAATGATTATGTTAGCTGTAATCGTTATTTTGCAGATAAAAAGCGAAAATTCGGGCAACTCAAAATGTCTGGCGATGGAAGGATATAGCGAAAAGATCGGAATTCGTGGATTTGATCTTCCATCAGAGCAACAACAACCAGTTTTAGTTAATGCGGTTGAAGCTAAAGAACAACTTCAGATTGATATTATACAAATAGCATTTATTGGGTTAATAGCAGTGGGTGTATTAGCATCAGTTATTATTCCAGTGTATTGGTATAAAACAGCAAGACGAGGTAACTGACTATGAATATTAAAATTACGTTTAGAATATTTGTCATATCATATATACTTGCTGTATTTGCCGGGACCGGTGTTATAGGGTTGATTGGTGGCTTTCCAATTAGCACAAATTTAAATAAAAATCAATTAAATGTGATAATACCTAATGCTAAAGTTTCAGCTAATACTGCTCCTGATATAAAAAATGGATATACCGAAAAAATGGGAATGCGTGAAACACTGGCAACGTTTGAATACGGGCTTGATGCACCATATGATAGAATTTATAGTTCAGCACCTCATTTTTGGGAAAAGCTACAACCTGTCTATAGTTACACACCGGTGGATAGCGAAGGGGACAAGTATAAAACAATTAATTTTACAAGCGATGAGAATACTGACAACAGCAACTATTGGTATGTTTTGCCTGATAGTGGTGGTGCAAAAGACGGGAGTTGCGCGGTGGTTTATAAATTAAACGCACCAAGGCAGCTTAATTATGAGAACTTTTCACCATATAATCAGTTGCGATTAATATGGAGAGGAACAAATCCGGAAAGTAAAGATGTAAATATTGCGGTTTCTGTTTATAATCCAGAAAACAAAAAATGGTATGAATTAGGTAAATATAATGGGCAATCAGGGAAAAAATACGAAGTTACATTTGACCTGCGTTGTATAAAGCAGGAGGAAAGAGGAAGTATCTCTAAGATTAAATTTACAACTAATAATGCTGATATCGGTACAAAAGCAAATGGTGACAGTCATCAAAAGAATGAGATTTTTTATATCGATGTTTACTCTGAGAATACAGTTAAAAAAGATATCAAAATTGATGACTTAAATTTTTCTACCGAATATTTAGGAAATGTTCAACAATCACAGTGGGGTCCATATTCAGCTTCTGGGTTTTATGATAAAGAAGATAAAAAATGGAAGTTATGGTATGGTTGCGGTTTTAAAGAAGCCGGTGCGGCAGACAATATTTTTTATATTGAAACAACTGATCCACAAAAGGGTTGGTCTTTACCTTATAGAATTTTCCCCTACGATCCAAATGGTGTTTTGGTTCCCGCAACACAGCCTCCTGGATATGGTGGAGACCCAGCTGTTATAAAGCTAAAAGGTGTCTATTATATGTATATCACAGGAATTACAAGAGGTCTTCGCGCAGGAGTAGGAAGCTCAATATATTTACTGACATCAACAGACGGGAAAAGTTTTAATATGGTTGATAAGCCTGCAGTACCACTTGACCTGAAAAAGCATACTGGTGCCTATGGTCAGGGAGCACCCAGTGTGATTTATAAGGAAGGCACATTTTATATGTATTATTATAGTACATACGACTTGCAGGGCGGATGCATGCGTAGAACATCAAAGGACGGATATAATTGGTCTGAGCCGGTTTATGTCTTCCCAACGGCTATAGATGTAAAATATGTTGATGAAATAGGCAAATGGATTGGTTGTTATTATTCAGAGCAAAATCAATTCACAAAACCACAGGCATCTGCAACTAGAATAGTAATATCGGATGACGGCGTAAATTGGATTGCAGGTAATGCTGATGAGCAATTGCCCGCACAGGATTTCTCAGCTGTGACAAACCATAATCCGGGGTTTATTGGAGATGAATTTGGTCATGGATGGACAACGATGTTTTTGACTTATGGTAATAATGATTTAAGACTTAACCAAAACACATCAGAACTTGCAATAATGCAGATGGATACAAGACAATTAGAATGGTCAAGAATTACAATAAAATAAAGGTAGTACTGACTGCCAAAAATAAAATTTGGGGGAATTATTATGAAAAAATTTATTTCGACATTACTATATATTAGCATTGTTTTGCTTTTTGGGATAACCGCTAACGCTGAAAAACCTGTCTTTGATGAAACACAGTGGGCAGATGTTTTTGCAGGAGCATCTATTGTCGGGTCAACGGAAGGTGTTGTATTATCAGGCAAGGGATATTCGACTGATGCATCAAATACATATAGATTCTTAACAAGACACATTCCACCGTATGATATTACTAATTCATCGATTACTGTAAAGTTTCCAGAAACTTTTGAGGGCTGTGATTATAATCAATATCCCGATTTTACATACCTGATAGGCTTTTGTGCTACCTTGGAAAACTGGATAAATGATTCCAAGAGCGTGGTTTTCGTATTAAGACCAAGATCAAATTCGGAATTAGAAGTTATGTTATCTGGAAATGACGGGGTAATAGGATGGACAGATACTTCAGTTGTCAAGGAACCATTAATGGTAAAACTTGGTGTTAAAAGAACTATTACTTTATCACTCAAAAAAACAAAGAGCAAAACAATTGCACTTGTTAATGGTGAGGAATTAGGGGCGCTTACAAAAAATGCACAGGCATCAGTTGATAGCTTTAGAAAGAATAGATGCTTTATAAAAATTGGAGCAACAACAGAAAGAGATATTGAGAAAAAATTCGAGTTAAAAGTGACCATAACTGATTTAACGGGCAAAATGGCTGTTGTATCAAATTCTTCAGCACCTGTCAGTTCTAATATTGCTAACAGTACAAGTTCAGAAAATACATTAAGCACAACAAGCAGCTCATTAGCGACATCTTCATCGGAGTCATTTGCTTCTATTCCTGAAATTGATAATCAGCCCACATCTTCTAATGCTTCAAATATAGCTGTTATTATTTTAGCTATCGTAATTTTAGTTACAGGCACAGGAATAATAGTTACTTATATTTTACTTAATAAAAAAAAGCATTAGAACAAAAATATTTGCTTATATAAATATAAAGTTGCAAGTTAAAATTTAGAGGGGTAAGAATGTCAAATATTAAAAAGAAGTTATTGGCAAAAATCATGGTTTT
>CAZZCN010000079.1:0-12446 GCA_964652975.1 uncultured Oscillospiraceae bacterium
CACCCAGTTGACACATCATCTACTTTAGAATATAGTATTTTTATCACCACGAAAAAGACCCTTATAAGGTTCCGTCCTTGTCGGGGGCTTTTTTATTTTTAACTTCTAACACTGATCGATGATTATCAATTTTACGAACAAAACAGTCGATAATTATTTTCCAGCGACAGCAACTGAAACAGTTTTCTCATAAAAATTACGCTTCAAAAGAATCTCAACAATATCCGCGCTGGTTTTGTGTCCGTAAAACACTCTCCATTCTTCACCAACAAATAATTTCACATCAATAGCCAACGCGCGACCATAGTCGTTAAAAAGTTTTCGATCCATGTTATTTTTCTCATCGGAATATTCGCACTTTTGATCACTGAACCAACGCGTCCAAAATTCAAATCGACGTACTAAATCTTCTGGAAGATCAAAACTTTTATAGTCCGCATTCGAACCATTTTCAAGCCAGATACCAGAACTTTCCCAGTCGACCCAAATGTATAAATTATTTTCAGGAGAATTCATATAAACAAATTATATTTACTATCGTATCCGAACAAAAACCGAATGTCAATTACTGTTTATGCACAGATTATAAAGGGTTAATTTTAATTACGAGAACAGCGTGAAATTGCTCATGGCTCAGCGCGGGTAAGGTCGTTTAAAGATTACCGAGTGCCATACGTGGAGTTATTAACTCCTTTATAAACAAAAAACCTGCCCAGGCCAGTGACGGCGGAGCAGGCGACGATGGATAAACTATATGCCGAGAATTAACTCGTGTCAAACAGTTAATTATCCACCGAAAAGTGAGTAATTATTTACGCACAAACATTCTTCAGCAAATCCTCGTATTCTCTCCTTCGCAATTCTTGATGCTGGGCTACCTGCCATGAGACATACGAAACCGTCACGCGCGCTCGCTGCATCTTATAACTTCTGGAGCTCCGCGTACACGGCCCCATGGGCGACGCAGTGGCGCGTCCTCCTCATGAACTTTGCGTATCCGTTTTGATCAAACTCGAACGGTCTTGAAAAAATACCCGTACGCGAGCGCGGCGGTTACGTACCCTGCGTGCTCGCCGTTTGCCGTTTCGTGATGCAATCCAGCGATATAAAAATACGGACCAACTATAAATGCTATAAGTGCTAAATACGTGAATAATTTATCCTTAGATTAATTATTATTTCGAAACTTATTGTCTGATATATTATCATACAATTTTTTAGTCTCTAGACAATAAACATCTGAAGTGACTCCAATATAAATTAGTAGAAAATCAGTTTAATGAATAACTTTATCACCGCAAAAGCTAGACCCACTTGTAATACATAAGACAAGATAGTGATGAACGTTTCCAAACACACGGGCACGTGACGTTGCTTAAGCTTTAATTTACGTTGGGAGAATGTTATAAATTTATCCATAAAGTCATTTTTATTTCGAAACTTGTCGTTTATGGTAATGGAATCAGTAGGTTCGTTGGGATGCAATAGTTCTACTAGATCGAGCGCCTGCTCATATCCGAGTCATTTTATTTTATAAAATTACTTCATCACCTTTTCCATCAAACTATCAAAACTATCCACAACATCGTAATAAACATCCGAGCATGATAACGATTCAAAGTGCTTTCTTGCGTAATCTATCTTTTGTTTTTCAACCCCTTTCAATTGCAGCGTACTCATACTCCCTTTTGTCTCTGCAATAAAATAGATATGTTTTACATCCTTATCATCAAACACAATTGCCCAGTCTGGATTATAGTTACCAACAGGAGTAGGTATTTTGAAACCGTGCGGCAACTTTGCATACACGAGAACTTTATTGTCATTAAGTTCCAAATTACTTGCAAAAGCGCGCTCAACCTTCGAATCCGTTTTTACATACTTATATATATGTTTTTTTACTTCAAGTACATTTTCACTAAGTGATCCTTGAAAATTATTGACTGTAAAAATATCATCCTCGTACACGCTATCAGTTTTGTGATAGGTAATATTGTTTATCAGTGTCGCTGCTTTTTGTTCATTGATATGACGAACAACCTCACGAATAAAATGTTCAGGATTTACCCTAAACAGACAAAACTTTTCCTCGTTTATCTTTATCAATATCTCCCCCGCTGTTTTACGAGTGACATTCGCGCCTTTCGCCACTTCAGCGATAAGGTCATACTTGATACTCCCCAATATACTTTCTGTTTTTTCGAGCTGACTGCCAGTCTTAGAAAGTGATTCACCGGATTGCAAAGACCCTTCAGTGATTTCGTCCTTTTGCTCTCCTGTTGTAATTCGAACTGTCGCCCTACCCACATCTAACGCTGCATTAATAATATTAACACTCTTTGCAATCAATTCATCTCCACTAAAAGCAACATCGTATACGGTCTTTACTTTAATTTTACTCCATAAGTCTTGAAATTCTTTTTTCGCAAAATTTTCATTAGGCTTAAGTACGAATTCCTTAATATTTGTTGCTCGATCGTTTTCTGTTGCTTGGTACATATTTGTTGCATGCACCTTTTGAAGAATTTCTACTACTTCTCCTGTAAATTTCTGAAGCGAGCGAGGAAGTTCCACAGTACCATTCTCAATAGCCTCTATCAGCTTTTCAGTGATCTTGTAGTCGCTATCGATATATTCTTTCTCCTTAAACATAAAGATAAGATCCATTGTGCCCTTGTCGTCAAACGTAAACATTTCCCCTTCTTTATTTTTTAACACTCTTCCTTTAAAAACATCCACCTCCAAAGTATTTGGACGCTCAGACAATGTATCTAGAATTTCCTTTTGTAATTGTTTTGCAAAAGAATCATAGGACTCACTTGCAATCACCGTAAGAGTATTTACATCAAAAAACTCATTCTCAAGAACGCTATGGTCCATTCTGTCACCATCTTCATTCACCGCAATGCGAAGCCCACGCCCAATCTCCTGGCGTTTACTCATGGTTGACTCACTGTGCTTTAGTGTACATATCTGAAAGATGTTCGGGTTATCCCATCCCTCACGAAGCGCAGAGTGTGAAAAAATAAAACGCGTAGGTTCCTTGAAGCTTAAGAGCTGTTCCTTATTCTTCATGATAAGGTCATACGCATTCACGTCATCACTCCCATCCTGTCCTCGTGTTTCTATTGAATCAATAGCTCGCCCTTTCTTATCAATAGAAAAATATCCATTATGCACTTTCGAAGTGTCAAAAGAATCCAAGTATTTATTGTACTCTCCACCAAAAAGCTGCTTCTGAGAGATAATTTGATTGTATTCGTACTCAAATATCTCCTCATATTCGGACCGTATAGAATTTCCCTTGTCATCATACGCCCGATACTTGGCTACCTCGTCAATGAAAAAAAGTGTCAAAACTTTAATCCCCTTCGAAAAAAGCTCTCTTTCCTTTTCTATGTGAGATGCTATCGCTTCTCTTATCTGTATTGTGCGTACGTGGAGTTCGTCAACATCACCATATACTTGCCCTACTGATATAGAAATGCCATTTATAAACGACACCGTATTTGTGCGTGCATTTATTTCTTTTACAATATAACTTTCATACTGAGCCATCTCACCAGAAAGTGTAAACAAGTTATCTCCTTCCTTGATTCTCTTCAAAACTTTCTTTATGCCGCCTAATTGTTTCATTTCAATTTCCATCTGCACAGTTGCAGTTGGATAAGCATTATGAGTTACGTGTATGCGATCCAAAAATAAATAACTATTTGTTCCAGCATTTCCTTTCACCTCAATACCCTTCACTCGAATCTTTTTTACCAGCTTTTGATTATACGCATCAATAGCATCAAGACGATATATCTTATTATAATCGTTTTTATGTGTAGCAGAATAGCGGGTAATAAAAAGCGGATTAAACTCGTGAAGCATGGACTCCGCAGTCGCTCCAAAGCGTTGTGGTTCATCAATGATAAGTATCGGTCTTGCACGATTGATAACATTGATTGGCTTTTCTGATGCCATATCATCCAGCCTCTGATACATTTTTCTTGACTCCTTGCTCTTCGTCGCAAAGGCTTGGTAATTCATCACAATCACTTCAATATTAGAAGTATTGGCAAAAGATTTGATGTTTGTTAGATTGGTTTTATTCTTTGTGTCGTAAATAAAGAAACGTATCTTTTTTCCGTATATTTCTTGAAAGTGCTCTGCGGTAATCTCAAGTGATTTATGCACACCCTCACGAATAGCAATAGACGGAACCATGATAATAAATTTGTTCCAACCATATTCTTTGTTCAACTCAAACATTGCCTTCGTATACACATAGGTTTTACCCGTACCTGTTTCCATCTCAATGGTGAAGTTTAAGCCCTCGAATTTCTTGCTGACATTGATACCCTGCTCCTTTTGAAGCTCTTGTACATTAGCTAGTATTTTCTTATCATCAAGATCAAGCTTCTTGTTCGAAAAAATCTCTTCTACTATTGTTGCTCTACTGATAGTCTCCTTACGATATCCTTTTTCTTGTCCAGCAAAAACACGTACAACCGCATTGGTCGCATCTGCTTGGTACTGTTGTTGTTTAAATTTTAATTTCATAACAATACTAAAGTACCGTAATTATCGTATCAGGAGAAAGCCTCTTGAACTTCGTATCTACGTTGGTCCTATCTTGCTCTTCTTTGAAACTCGCATCTTTAAATACCACCTTGAGTGGCTCATACTTCGCAATATCCTCAACGATACCAAAGTCAATATTATTATCAAAACATGCGACGAGCGCATTGCCTGCCACAAAGTACACAGCATTCCCTCGTAACACTTTTTTCTCAATAGGAAGATCGAGAGTGAGTCCGAGGTCAAGAATTACTTGTGTAAGTAAATCCTCGGGTGTTCTATCCTCTTTTATATTACTAACAAAATTAAGCAAATCCGTCTGACCCACAACAGATGGATGATAATATACATCCTTCATGTTCGTTGTGTCAGCTTTGTATACACGGAATCCAACATCAAGCGGAGTCGATCGCTTTGCGAGCGACTCCTTATTCTCCTCAAAAATTTTTTTACCAGCACGTCGAATACGCTCTTTACTAATCTCTGCAATATTTTTATATCCCGCCTTTCTTGCCTCGCTATCTTCTGGAGTTTCTTCGGGAATCTGGACCATGATGAATTTTCTGTTTCCTCCATCTTCTGCGTTGAGAGACATTACTGCGTGTGCTGTTGTAGCGGAGCCAGAAAAGAAGTCCAAAACAATATCCTGATCGTTTGATACCTGTTTTACAAAGAAGGTTATAAGCGATATAGGTTTTGGAAAATCAAACATTTTACCATCCAGAAGAGCAATCAATTGTTTTGTTGATGCTTCACTGTCATGTCTACCTAAATTAGTAAATACAGGTGCTGTGTCGTTTTGCATTTCATCCGCATAAACTAGCCTAACCGGTTTACCATCAGTATTCTTTGGAAAAACTAATTTTCCATTGGATATAAGATCCTGAATTGCTGTTCGAGAAAATGCCCAATTGCCATTATATTTAATTCCAGTTGCAGGATCCTCGATATCGAACCAATTATCTTGTTCTCCTGTTGCTTGTATCGGCATATATCGCCAATACCTCCCATCTTTATCCTTTTTATAGCTTATATAACTTCTATCTTGTCCAAGGAATTTTATCTCATCCTTATTATGATAGCAGAGAACATGCTCATAATTGGGTAACACCATATCTTTTGGTGGTACCCCAGATGCTTTCTCTTTTTTAATCCATACAAAGTCCGCTATAAAATTTCCACCGCCAAAGATTTCATCACTGATCTTTCGCAAGTTATGGACTTCATTATCATCAATTGAAATAAAAATAACCCCATCATCTTTAAGTAAATCCCGAGCTATTATAAGTCGCTCGTACATCATAGACAACCAGTCACTATGAAAACGCCCATTAGTATCAGTGTTGCGAAAAAGCTTACCACCTTCTCCGTCCTCTACCCCAAGTTCCTCCTCATATTCCCCCTTGCTTGTCGCAAAATTGTCTTTATACACAAAATCCTTTCCCGTATTGTATGGGGGATCGATATAAATCATTTTTATCTTACTAAGATATGATTCTTGTAGCACCTTAAGCACTTCAAAGTTATCTCCTTCGATGAAAACATTTTCTGTTGTGTCAAAATTCACACTGCTTTCGCGGTCTGGACGAAGTGTTTTTGTAATAGGAGTGTTTGCCTTGAGGAGTGAGGCTTTCTTGCCGGGCCAATCGAGGCGGTAGCGCTCGGAGTCGTCTTCGACGAGCGTGCTGCTGAGGGCTTGACGAAGAAGGTCGAAGTCAATAGCGCGAGTGGTTGTGCCATCTGCACCTTCCTTTTCGGTTATCACGTTAGGAAAAAGCTCAGTAATCTTTGTAATATTGCCTTCCGTGATATCTGGCGTGTGCATGGTTAATTTCTTCATAATGATGTTGTTATTGATTCGAGGATCTTCTTTTTCTCTAATAAAACTCTATTAAACTCAACTTTCCTGTTAAATTGCTTTTCATTTTTTATCTTGTTTTTTAGTGCATCTATATCCTTCTCGAGAGTCTCAACTTCCTTATCAATTGCTACTATTGTAACAAAGTCTTTCCCTTTTTGAATAATATTTATAAACGTTGTCACAATGCCCTGATACACACGTTCGAGAGTTGTCCCTGAAAATGCGAAGGTCTTTTCTATATTCCATTCTGAAAAGTAATATCTCTGAGAACGATCTTCTTTGAGTGTAATCCCATATGCAAAATTGTTTTCATATTTAAAAACATAGAGAATAGGATACGGGATAGTTTTGTCGATAATTTTCAAAATATTCTTTGGAATGATTTTTTCCTTTAATTGTATTTCAAAGATCTGTATTTCTTCTACACTCGGTGTTCCTGGTATTCCTATTGTTCCCTCTGCTAATTTATATTCCCATGTTATCTTTTGTATCTGATCCGTGAATTCTTTTTTTAGTTTCGTGCTAATAGCTATCTTTCCAAAAAATGTATTCTTGGGTATAGATCTATGCACATATGCTTGCTCTGGTAATGCAAATTTCATAGTTATTTAATAACCATAAATGTTATGAGTTCAAAATCTTCCATCCCCTTCACTGTAGCTCGAAGTGCCGTAGTGCCTCCACGACTAAAAAGACTTTCGATATCACTTGCATCTTTTACATTTAGTATCGATTCAATAGTGTTCCCGAGAAGATTAGAGTATTTTTCCATTTTCTTTCCATCTTCTGTCTCATTGTTAAATGCGGTAAACACTTCCTGCAAAGGCTCCACCCGACCTTTCGATACAGCGCGCACAATATCAAGAGTATTTTTGACATTGAGGTGGTTAGAAAGTATTTCACCATTGTCTTTTATATATACAAGATAAAACGGATGAAGCTGATTTGTATTATCGATATTCACTTCATTATTGATATTTTTTAACACAAAAATAACGCCCTCCTGAATGCCAATCTCGGGCATTTTTTTACACACTGCGTGCATACCATTTGGAATACCATCCAAATCTCCCTTTTCCTTGATATAGCTAACCAAGTCCATACGAAAATCATTGAGCCCAAGATCGGTTATTGAAATACCAGAACCCATCTCCTCCAAGTCCACCACTTCATCTTGAAGCTTTTCCAGTTGTTGTTTACGGAAAAGGAGGTCTGACGATTTGTTTGTTAAAACATTATCTTCTCCTGTAGCAGTAGCATCCACCATGAACATTTTGCTTTCGACTCTGTTCTTGAGGTTAATATAATCGTCCAGAGAAAGCTGTGGCCAGAAGTTGATAAGTTGTATATCCGTATTGATTGAACCAATACGGTCGATACGTCCAAAACGCTGGATGATGCGAACAGGATTCCAGTGAATGTCGTAATTGATGAGTGTGTCGCAATCCTGCAAGTTTTGTCCCTCTGAGATACAGTCTGTCGCAACAAGCACATCAATCTCTTTTTCCCCTTTATGCTTAGGGCTACGCTCCTTAGATATCGGCGAGAAGTGAATGAGGAGATTATTAAATTGTGTATCTATTTTCAGTGTGCACTCATTTTTGCCTGTGCCAGTGAGCTTTGCAGTTTCAAGGCCAAGTTCGTTTTTATTATACTCAGCGAGATTTTTGTAAAGATAATTTGCAGTATCAGCAAAAGCGGTAAAGATAAGGACTTTTTTGTTTCCCTTATTTAAGGGATTCTCAATTTTATTTTTAATAAATTGCTTGAGGTCTTGCAATTTCTGATCATTCTCCGGTGTTACTCGTTCCATCTCTGTTAATATGCTTCTTGCCACAAGAAGATCACTACTAAGATCTTCTTTCCAGCCTGAAGTATTCATGTCTGCAAGATTAACCCTTACTTTATCTCCGATACTAAACTCTTCATCTACCCAATCATCATTTTCAGCGTCAAAATCAACATCGTTTATTTGTGTTGTCTCTACTACACCAGCTGTACCATTTCTTTCAAAATCTTTGATAGACCGAATAGTGCTCTCAACATTCCCAATAAATTTACCGAGTGTAATCCTAAATGAATCGACGGAGCTTTCGAGTCGCTTAAGTAAGTTCACACGCATCAGTTTTTGAATACCTTTTTCACGCCCCGCTTGTCCGATGTTTTCATCGATCTCAGTGTCATACAACCCGCTATAAAGCTCTTTTTTGCTCTCGAGTAAATATTCAAACGGCGAATATACTGACATGTTCAGCTTTACCAACCTTTCATATAATTCCTTCATCTCGATAAAATCTTCGATGTTAGTAATATTTGGACGATGAGTAATGGGCTTAAGTCTATTTGGGAACTTGCCAACCTCATTCATATCGTAATACTTCTCGATATGCTTTCTGCTTCTAGCAATGGTAATACTATCGAGAAGCTTAAAGAAGTCGAAGTTCGTGCTGAGCCGTTTAAGAAGCTCCTCAGATGTTCTTTCTTCAATACCAAGCTTGGACCAATCGTTAAATGTCTTTTGGGCGTTTGTGAGAATAGTATCAATAGATTTTTTATCATCTATTTTCTCGTCGATTTCATTAGTATGTCCTTCGTATGCTAGCGCAATTTGGTTTCTAAGATCCATGAACCTGTTGTTCACTGGCGTAGCAGAAAGCATCAACACTTTTGTCTTCACTCCTGCACGCATCACATCATCAAGTAACTTCTGATATCGAGTCACTCTATCTGTCCGTTTATCATTGTTTCTAAAATTATGCGACTCATCAATAACAACAAGGTCATAGTTCCCCCAGTTCACTCTTGAGAGATCAATATTATTCGATGAAAAACCCTTTTCACGAGAAAGATCCGTGTGATACAGCACATCATAATTAAAGCGGTCTTTGTAGAGATGGTTGTCCTCATAATTAGCAAGAAACGTGAGCCAGTTGTCACCAAGTTTTTTTGGACAAAGCACGAGAATGCTTTTATTTCTTTCCTGATAATATTTAATAACGCCGAGTGCTGTAAATGTTTTTCCTAATCCGACACTGTCAGCAAGAATACAACCATTGTATCTTTCAAGCTTGTTAATGATTCCTAAAACAGCGTCCTTCTGGAAGGCGTACATCTTGTTCCAAATAAGAGATTCCTTAAACCCTGTCTTCTCATTGGCAAGTTCATCTTCGGTAATGTCCTCTAAAAATTCATCAAAGATGTTATAAAGAGTGAGGTAGTAAATAAACTCTGGAGAATTTTCCTTGTACAGGTTCGCAATGTATTCAGAGACTTCCTCTGTAACATCTTTTAAAGCCTCTTCATCGCTCCA
Source organism: uncultured Oscillospiraceae bacterium (assembly GCA_964652975.1). Lineage (GTDB taxonomy): Bacteria > Bacillota > Clostridia > Saccharofermentanales > UBA5734 > CAZZCN01. The sequence continues at coordinate 9,738 of CAZZCN010000079.1, forward strand.
TACTTCATCAAAATTCTTGAGAAACTGACTAGTCATTTCGTAGTCATCGGATTTAATGATGTTACGCAAAATTGCATTATCATTTTCATAACCAAAACCAGCACTACTAAACTCATCCATGCCGTTATAAAGTATTTTCTCGCTACCATTATCAACAATAAGTTGAGGCTGAATGTACCGTTTACTTGTATTAGTCTTAATCGTAACCCGCTTATCAATCCATTTCTTACATTCCTTTGCAATAGCGCGGCCTTTAAGTTCATTCTTTAAGTTAATTTCAAAATCCGATCCATTAATTGCCTTTTTTCTGCTATTGGCATTGATTTCAAATAATCGCTGCTCTCGATTCAATTTATCCATCTCTACGAATGTGGGGTCCGTAAAGATAAAGCGGAGTTCGTCGATGTCATTTAATTCAGCCTTTAGACTTTCATAGCCATAAATAGAAAAAATAGCAGCAGCAACATTAACCTTACTTCCGACTTTTAGGTCCTTTTTAAGCTCATCCCCAACCTTTTCAGTTTTATTATTAAAATTTTTTAGCATAAAGCAGTTTCAAGATCTACCATTAAGAGGGTGCTGCACGCGTTTTATTTTATCTTCAATTCTTTAAAAGACTTTAAACTAACACAATCTTAGCTGAAAATTCTGCTAAACGCCATAGTAAAGCAAGAATACTTCAAATAGCATTCAGCAATTCGATCAATTCTTCTTCCACCCCCCTCGCCACCCTAACCATCAAAGGCCGCTTCACATCCCTCATCCACTCCCTCCGCCCCGCCTCCATCGTCCCCGAATCCTGTAAATTATCCACCAAATCCGCAACCTTAATCGCCCACGCATCAGAGTCGCCAGCCTGCACCAGTCGCGCAATCATAACAACCCAGCGCGCATCGGTGCCCTCAATCGCCGCATCATGCGAACACAAATCCACGAGCCGCACGACGCGCTCACTAAACCCTGCCGCGCGCAATTCCTCAAGGGTCACCCCGCCATCCTCAACAATGTCATGCAAGAGCCCCACCAAACACACCTCGGGGCCATATCCATGTTCCTCGAGCACATCCCGCACATGAAACGAATGCCTGTACGCCGGCTTATCCGTCGTCCCCTTGCGCATGCCCAGGATACGCGTCTGCACCAGCTCCTCTGCCAGCGCCCGCAACCGCGCGCCCTCAATCTGCTCATCGCTGCTCTGCACCTGCGGATAGCTCGCGATGAGCAACATCTTTTCACACTCCGGACACTCGACCGTCAGCAGAACATCGCCAAACTCGACGACGCCACACCCTGGCTCGTTATTGCGCGACGCTCCCGCCCACCCGCATATCGGGCAGGTCAGCACCTCGTCCCTATTGTAATCCGCATACTCAATCTGCCGCGCCGGATTATTCATCCACTCTGTCAATTGCGCCTCTGTTTTCTTTTCCATACTGCTTAAAAATAAAAGTGGCTCGGAAATTAAATCCACCCTGCCGCGCGCGCCACTTACGCGCACAGCTGTGAATGAAATCTCCCAACCACTTTGTAAAACGAGTCAGTCAAACCAATTCATATGGCCCCCAGCAGATTTCCCTGGTTGCCTCTTCGCGCGCCCATGCGCCCGCGAGAGAATTGATCGGCTCGTAACCCCGAGCTTGGGTAAATTTTTCGAACAGAACTTACATATAAAATGTACCATGAAAAAATGATTTTGTCAATGCGTACTCATTTATTTTTCTTTGCAACATACACAACCTTATCACCAAACACCGCACCCTCCACTATTTCATTTTCATAAATCCTATTTCCCCGCCACCACCCTCACCCCAATCTCCCCATCCTTTGCCCCCGACTCCTCAACCCCAAAAATTATCCGCGCATCCGTCGCCAACCGCGATTCGATCGAGCACCCCAAATCATGAACCGTCTGAGCCGGAACATCCGCCCCCGCTGAAATCACATAAACCGCGCGCTCAAAACCCGCCCGCTGCGTTTCCCCAAATCCCGGCTTAACCGAAAACATTTTTTCAACCAACTCATCTGCAGAATCCGACAAACCGCCGCTAACCGACCCCACATGTACCCGCTGCGCATTTTGCACCGTCGAGCGAATATCGTTCCAATCAATATTTATCGTTCCACACGTCTCGATCATCTGCAAACACGCGCGCGTAAACTCGCCGATATAGTTTCCAACCGTCCCGAGCGCCTGCGCCGCTGACATTCCCGGAAAAACAAGTGCGTCGCTCTCAACGGGAACCATCGCATCAACGCTCCCTCGCAAAGTCGCCTCATGCGCCCGCGCGAGCGCCATCGGCTGCGCGCCCTCAAACGCAAATGGTAGCGCATACGCATACACCGCAAGCTTTCCCCCAGCGCGAACCCGACTCGCAATCACACTAATTTCCTCCGCAACAAGCGCGCTCGAAATATTCCCCCTGAAAAAAACCAAATCAGCATCCGCAATCGCACGATCAATCTCATCCATTTTCGCCGCCACAATCGACTGTGCAATCTCAACCCAATCAGCTCGACGTTTTGCCGCAGCAACTCGCCGATCAAGCGGAAGCGAAATCACAGCATCTGCAATTCCCGGCTGCAAAAACATCTCAGACCCACTCGGAACAATTGCAACCCGCTGCACACCCACATCCTTTGTCCATTCCATAAACGAAAACTGACTCGCCGCCTTTCCACCAACTGCAACGATCGTGATTTTGATTTTGT
>CAZZCN010000080.1:0-12312 GCA_964652975.1 uncultured Oscillospiraceae bacterium
AAGCGGAAATATTCCACAAATAATATCCGGTTCAGAAGACTAAAATAAATGTCGGGGGTATTTAAGCTTGACAAATTAACCAATTTTTAATAATTCGATAATATGAGTTTCGCGATGGAAATCAACACTGACGGTAATATCACCAATGACGGCACTTGGAACATGGCTTGGAATGCCGAAAACGTTGTTCACCATGAAGATAGTGAAAGGATGAAGGAAGTTGAAGCAGGGAAAGGTCGAGAGTATTTTTTAAAATGCGAAGGTGGTTTTTATGCGATTTATTGAATTTACGTTGTTGTCCGGATTATTAATGTCCGGATATTTGGGTTATGGGCAGGAAGCGGTTAAAAGTCAAAAATCGGCGGTGCCGGCGGCTCCAATTCAGCCTATGGCTCCGGCAAAAGCTGAATCCGCGAAAGACGCTATTGCGGAGAAAAAAGCAGAATCGGAATTGCCGGACAATATCAAGCTGATCATCGGACAAGGAAAAGACAGAAACTATTATGTGCGAGTCCGCGAGATTCACAATTTGAAAAGCAACCTGTTATCGGAAGAGGTTGAGGCGTTGTATAAGTTCCTGTATGAAAAGTTGGAGAAGCAGGAATTGCCGGATTTACAGTTTAACGCCCTGAAAAACGAAACAGTCCTGGTATTGATGAAGCAAACCGTCAAGCCCCAGGCATTATCCGGGCATCTGGTTGCCATGTATTACGATAAATCATTTGACCTGACTTGGCGAGATTATTGTGTGCAGTTTTTCGGCAAATGGTATGAACTGGCGCCAGAGAATGCGGGTCGAAAAGCAATGGTCAAAGGTCTGTATGACGCCTTGCAGGAGCGCAACAGCAGTATTGGCGGCACTGCCGCCACGATGTTGTGCCATTTGACACGCTTCAAGGAATTTGACAAGGATAAAGTCTCAGCCCACGCTTATGGGTTGATGACAGCGCCGGATTGTTCTACCTCCGGCAAATCATCAGCGATGCAAGTTTGCGCCCAGTTGCGTAATTCCAAAGCCCTGCCGGTAGCCCGTGACTGGGCCGCCAACAACAAGGAAATATTTGTCAAAATGTCCGCGATCTCTGCATTGGGTGTATTAGGTGATACCAGTGATCTGGAGTTGTTAAACCAATATCAGGTCAGCGCAGACATCCGTCTCAATCGTCCCGCGAAAGCTGCCATTGCCAATATCAATAAAACCTATGTGACAAAAAATAATTAGTCGAACATATAAAGTAAAATTTAATAAAATAATATTTTAGAGTAATCTCAAGTTGTGGTGATAACTCGGGAATGAACCTAACTGCATAGCAAACGATAACGCACAGTGCAAAAAAACGAAACCCAGGAAAATTGCAAGCAATATTTGAACCGGTTGTAAGCCTATTCTTGCGGTAAATATTCTGATAGTCATATTGTAAAATTTCATGCTGTTTTAGAAATGAACAAAAATATCGTCTGAAGCATTCACATTTTACATTGATTGAGACAAATGTCAACAGCGTAAATAAATTTGACACACCCTATTTGAAAAGCTTGTCGAAAGCCGCTTGGTGAACAAGGATAATTCGATATAACCATTTATGAAGGTGATGGTATTCCAGGCGAAAAAAAAGAAGCGACTAAATTAAAAAAATGATGACATATAACTTATAAAACATTTCAGTGTATTAATGGGCAAGAAAACACGCAGCAAATCAGTTAAACGCGCAAAGAAGAACGGTTTAAACAATGTTACTGCACAAAATAAAAGTATTGCTGGAAATTATTTTTTGGCGGTAATTGTTTTAATTCTTCTGGCAATACCCGTTGTGATATTTTTATACAATAAACTTTTTATTAACAATTCTACCATAAAAACAAATCACTTCCTTTCCCATAATTCTTCTTCACCTCCGCCTTTAATTGGTCTGCCTAAAGAAAATAAAAGTGCATTTGCCCAACCGGGAGAAGCAACGCAACTACCATTTATGACATTGGTGGCAAATAATGAACAAAATCCTATAGGACTTGCAAAGTTTAATTTAATGTGTGCAAAAGGTTTGCCTTATTCGGAAGGTATAAATGTTGATGAGTGCCTCGACCTCTTGAATAAAATGGCGGAACAGGTTAAGTCCGAAACTGCCAGGCACTTTTACAAGTACCGGAAGAATCCTCAAGATTACTATAATTCAGAAGCGTATTTCCGGATGCTTGTGTTAATTACGGTACTTCAGCAGGATTTCCAAATCAAATACAATCCCAAACTTATAGACTTGAGTTATGATGAAAATAAATTAAAAGAACCGTTTACCCCAGACTCACGCGATGTTTTTTTGCACGGCTTGCTTACCGGCAAACGGCAAGGTTCCTGCGCTTCAATGCCTGTACTTTATTTGATTGTCGGCAGACTGCTGAATTATCCATTAAAACTGGCGGCGGCGAAGGCTCATTTGTTTCTACGCTGGGAGGATAATAAGGAACGCATAAATCTCGAGGCCTCCGGCATGGGACTTGGAATCAAAAATGACGATTATTATCGTAATTTTCCTTTCAAAATTACACCAACAGAAGAGAAATTTAAGTTTTATTTGAAATCTATGGACATTAATGAAGAAATGTCCGTATTTCTGGAAAACAGAGCGGGGGTTCTCATGGCAAATGGTCAACTCCTGGCTGCCAGAGGCCTGTATGGAGATATACTTCGCATAGTGCCTAATCATCCTCATGCAAGCGCATATATTAAAGACCTGGACAGCAAAATAAGTGGATTTCGGATTCACGGACCTAAACGAGGCACAGCCGCAGCCGACCTTTTGCCGCCTGATTATTATCCATCGCATACCGTACCTAATGATAAACCGGGGCAACCACCGATTACATTGATTGAAAGGCTTCCGCAATATTCAAGAAAAGAGGAACAAACCTCAAATCAATTTAGACCATTGCCCGTTTATGATGGGGTTCAGAATCAATTTTACAAAAAACCTTTAGTACCGACTGTCACGCCTCATGACAGTTTTCAGTTTTCTAATAAACGGCCCAACCCAAATAACAATGGTTCAACACCTGCTTGGCAAAATTTTAATCGAGATTAACATTTGGGTGCTTGACTAGTTATAAATGTCGTATTTAGTAAATAATATTGAATATTCCAGACAAAATGTGGATTAATTGTAAGATGAAAAAGATTATTTTTCTGTTATTCCTGTTATCCGCACCAGTGCTTTCTGCAATGTATTGTCCATATGAAGGACGTTTCCTCAATCGTGATCCCATTGAGGAAAAAGGCGGATATAATCTCTATGCGATGGTCGGGAATGATCCGGTGAATAATTGGGATGAGCTTGGACTAGGAAATCCTTTGGCTGTTTCTGGGAAAGTTGTTGGTGCAACGAAAGGCAATGATCTTGCCGAGTTACAACAAAAGGTCGATGCTGCTGCGATAGCACTGGCAACTTGTTTGGCAAATACCTCATGCCCTTGCAATCCAAAATGCCCAGATAAATCAAGTAGGCTTGAAGGCATTAAAACAACGTGTTGCAAAATATGTCTTAAAGAGCAGGCAGCGCTAGATTCTGCTACCAAAGCGTATAATGTTGCTTTAACGGATCTCGAATGTAATACGGCTGAAAGCGTAGCCACAACTACTACAGGGCCGGCAGGAAAAATTGTTGCAACTGTAAAGCAAATTATAACGTGGTTGAAAAAATGAATAAGAAAGCAATAATTATCCCATTTTTATTAATCTTTATAATGTTTTGCTTGTGGATATTTTGTGAGTATTTAAAAATAAATAAGCTAAAGCGCAATATTAGTGATGCGACTAAAATAATATTGTCAAGTGAGCTTGCGTGTGCCAGAAATATACATAGAGGAGAACAAGAAAGCACTATATTAAAGTACCGAAATTATTTTACCATAAAATATCTTCTAAAAGAATTGGCTGATCCAAAAATTAAAGATAAAAATAAAAATCTATGCGCGTTACTGATAATGTTGTCAACACCTGATATGTATGAAAAATATAAAAAAGATATAGACAACTTGTTTAGTGATGCCTGTAAATATGATGATCCAGTAACGCTTGATTTATTTACTAATTATTTTTCTAATATTGCTAATAAACAAGTATTAGACAAGTTAATTAAGTTATCAAAGAAAAAGTCCGCAGCCTTTAGGGCGATCTTAACACTTGCAATCACAATGAGATATAATATTGAAACAGTAATAGAATTATCAAAGAATTTGGACTCTGGAAATATTATAATTCTTCTTAGTGGTTCATACAAAAAACTATCTCAGAGGCAATTTTCCCAACAGGCAGTTTCATATTATAAACAGTTGGCGGAGCAATACAATACGCTTATTTTTCAAAGGATACAAAACAATCCTTCATTTTTTGAATCTGTCTCTTTCTTGCCTAAACTTCTCTTAGCAGATATTTGGATTACAAACGAATTGCACTTAGACATTTGCGGTATTGCTTTAAATAGCATTACTGAGGAAAGATTAGAAGCAGAAGATAAAGTTTATTATTTTGTGTTGCGGGCAAGGTTAGCTGAAAAATTAAAGGATTATGAGCAGGCTACGAAATATATAGACAAGGCGCTTGAGATCTATCCTGCTAATCAAGAAATATATGCTAGGCAAATTACGCTTTTTGAGGAGCGTAAAGATTGGGGTATAGGCTGTAAATTTATGAAAAAATACTTATATAAGATTTATGGCAAAGACTGGTTTTCGGCAATCATAAGTAATAATGATGAAGCAAACGCTTTGAAAATCGTTAATTTTTGGTATAATGCCAATAGCAGTTTAGAACTTATGGAGACGCTCTTGAAGTATTTTGCCTACAGTGTAAAAAGTAACAACGCAAAAAATATACTGGCATATTTCTGGGCAGAGCATAATAAAAATCTTCCTGAAGCTCTTAAAATATGTGAAGAAATAATACGAAATGAGTCTAATAATGTAGCGTTTATTTACACCCATGGTTATGTGCTTTTAAAGAATAAACTTTATAAAAAATCCCTGTCACAACTTTTAATAGCTGACAAGCTATATCCTAATTGCCCGCAGATAAACGTTCATCTCGGCGATGTCTATTTCGCATTAAATGAAAAACATGAAGCTAAACAAGCATGGGAAAAAGCTTTGAACTTTGTAATTTTCGATAAGCAATTTGAAAATGAAATTGTAGAAAAACTCAAAATGTTGCAATGAATATCGGCACTGAGTATGCAGTAAACTATGGTTATCACGCTTACGATCGGTAAAACTCGGTATCATATAAGCAGAGATTTCAGGTAGGGTTTAAATACAATATGTAATATTGTGGGAAAATCATCTAGCCACAAAGAAAACAAATGAATTTAAATCAGGAAAATTATACTCTGGATTTTTCAGTATTTCTTTGTGTTTAACAAAAAAATCGAACGATTTACATTAAGGGTAATTTTCTACCAATCGCAAATGAACTAATTTTTTTTTGATCTCAATCATAAATGATGCTTCATAAAGACATGATTGTAAAAATGCGGAGGCTCAGTGACATTGATTTGTAGGTTAGACTGGAATCGGATATCCCAAATCTTTTTTGATCAACTCATAGACTTTCATGTGGGTCCAATAATGGATAGTTCCATCTTGGCATTTTTTGATTAAGAATTTATTTACACCTGCTTCATCTTGATACAAACTTGCAACGTATTTACGTTCATGTTCTTGACTACAATTGAAATACTTGTCGTCTTTTGATTTGTCTCTTGCCATGATACTTCCTCCGTTTGGAAAAGTCACTAAACCCACATCGCATTTAATATTTAAAATACTCTTGTTATTATTGAACACAAGTTTGTTTTTATTCTTTTATTCTCAAATATACTCTACGCACGTGGTAAATTATACCTCAAGGAAAAGTATATTAGATAATTTCTCAACTCTTTCAATCAATTAAACTGCCGGATTTAAACTCAACATGAACACAGACTCTCCCGACGAAGAAACCTGGATAAACTTTTATTTATGATTTTTTAGGCACATTGGATCTGGAGTTTTAAGAAGTTCATTATTCGCGTGAAATTTTTGTGCCATGCAACCAGAAAGACATTTTTCAAGAGACTGGCAACTTTGACAAGCCTCGGCAAATGGTGTTGTAAGATATTCACGGATTTTTTTTAGGTAAGGAGATTTGTCCCAACATTCTTGCAATGAAGAATCTTTCAAGCAAGAAAATTCTTGACTTATTCCCAACTCTTTAGGTGAAATGTGCTTAAACGCATCACAAGGAAAAATCCGTAAGTCAGGACCTATTGTCAATCTGTCAATTCCAGCGCAACATTCTGGTTCTTCTCTTAGCATAAGGAAATTGTAAGGAGAGCCAGTTCTTATTTTATGCCCTTGTTTTCGAAGCACCGTAATAATCTGACGCAAATGAATATTTTGTTCTACGGATAACAGTTGGGTGTTTGTTGCTCGTCCTTGAGGAACAAGACGCAATATACTGATACATGAAACTCTTAATTTCTCCGCAAGATTTGCGACATGTTCCAGTTTATCATAATTTGTCGATAGAGGAACAAAATGAAACTCCACTTCAAGTCCAATATCCACACATTTATTGATAATATTTATTGAGGCCGCAAAACTGCCTTTTACATCTGTTATAGCTTCGTGTTCCTCCTGATTGGTACCGAAAATACTAAATATTGCCTTATTTAAACCAGCAACTTTAAGTTCTGTCAGTTTAATTTCTGCATCTGGCGCATTACCTGTTGTATACAGATATGTTTGCATACCACAATTATTGGCAAGGCTGATAGCATCTTTTAATTTCCCCCACAATAATGGTTCTCCGCCAGAAAATGCGATTTGGGTAACTCCCATTGTTGCTGATTCGTTGATTATTTTCTCACAAGCCAGCCAGTTCATTGTTCTCTGTGATTGAATGTTTGCCATACTCGAACAGTGTATGCATCTAAGTTGACAATCATGAGTAACCTCGATTTTTAGCTCTTTGAGTTTAAATGGCAACGTGTGATCTTTCATTATTTCACCTCAATTTATATTTATCCATGGTTTGTTTTATTGCATCATTAATTTTCCATTTGGGCGGATAAAAATATTCAATAGGAGTCGGATTCATATGATATTTTTGCTTTATTCGTGTACGACCAGTTAGCCCTTTAATCTCAGGGTGGGCCATTCTTGAATATTTGTCAACTTCACAAAAAATATTCTGACAGTCAATGAGCTGTAGTGGACGCCCCCAAAGCGTCTTAAAGTCTATATTTCGCTTTTTAAACTCTTCTTCCTGCTTGTCTGTCATCAATTTAATTAAATCAACCTCAGATAACCCTCCGAAGTCGGAGAAACATTTCCTTATTCCATCTTTTGCGCCTGGCCCAGGCAATACAAAAGACATTTCACTGAAATTGGTAAGGTTGCTGTAGTTAATATCAATCGTATATTGGTAAGCAAGAAAATCTCCAATCATCGGATATTCGAGAAACAAACAAAATACCTCTTGCATTGATTGGGAATTAAAAACTCGCTTGGGCAATTCGTTTTTCATCATCAATTCAAGTAGCTTTAGATTATTTTGATGTTTGTTTTTATATCCAAAACAATTTCCGCCTGAAGGCATTATGTAAGCGCCTGAATAAATTGAGCACTTATTTTTGCGTGCATTGGTTAAGATGTCATCATAATGATTAAAATTATATTCATCATAGCGAATCTCTTTTAGTTCGCTTTCAAGTAAAATCCAAGTATCAATTTTATTAAACATTTTGAAAAGAATGATTCTGAAAAATACTTCTTCTGGAGCATTGTCTCCTTGGTATATTACATTTTTTATGAGGAATTGACTAACCCTGTCTGATGCGCGATATGCATTGGTAAATTTATATGTTTGCAAAATTGGATCATCTGTCCATAGAGGGGGAAGTTGCTGAAGACGCTTAAAAAAAATGTCCTGTCGTTCTGCAGCAAGATGCCAATATGAATCGAAAACCGAAGTGGTTTTTGTTGGAGTCCACTTATCTCTCTGTATATGAGAAACTTTTTTTTCATTCTTAGCAGTATGTTCTGATGGATATTTCGAGGATTCTGTTGCTATAAACTTCATGATTTTTTCTATTGTTTTTCTTATTGGCCCATTGTTGGTTATTTTTTCAACGTGGTAGTGCTGAGTCTCTTGGTCTGATAGTTTGTTGTATGCGGAACAAATATATTTCCACTTTTCTGTGGAGAGTTCTTTCCTGAATGGTTCATCGCGAACAAGTAAAAAAACTATGTTAGGCAAAAGTTCCCCAAGTACATTTTTTTCAACTTGAACCATGGACTCTAGTATTTCATATGGCACTCCGCTTGCCTGTCCATAAACTATGGTTGACCACCAATATCGATCTAATATTACATGAGTTCCCTGGGAAATGGTCGGTGCAATTTGTTTTTCAATACAATCAATATGTGCCGCAACGTGAAGCATCTGAAGACTTGTAGCAGAAATGTTTTTAATATTAAAATCTTCTAAACTATGGTGTAGTTCATAAATCAAATGCCCAAGACTCCCCTGAGTCTTGCCTGGGAAACTTAGTATTATTGCGTTTTCTCCTTGGGCTGTAATGCGTTTTGCAATTTCATTTACAATTGTACTTTTACCTACCCCATCTGGACCTTCAAATATAAAAAGGAGCCCTTTCTTAGGAACCGACAACAACTTTTCAGACATTTGCAAGTTCCTCTTCTAAGGCTTTTACTAATGATTTATTTTTCCTTTTTGAACCGTGTTTATCACTAATCTTCAAATTTGAGGCCACACACAATACATCTCTAAATGGAATCCCCATCTCTGTTGCCATATAGCAACCAAGACGATGCAACCCTAAATAATTTCCGTAAGCCTTTTCAAGTATTACCTGGTTAGCATAAAGTGCTACAACAGATAGACCATCTTTACCATTTGCTCCGTTCGGGTGGAATATTATTTGCTGGAGACACGGAAAGCCAACTTGACGAGCAAAGCGATGATCGTGATTAGGATCAAATATTGCGGCCTGCAAGGCACTGTGTCTATGAATTCCTTTATGCCAAACATTCAAAATATGCTCCAGTTGATTGAACTCAGAATTTTCTTCCCCAAATGCTGTCAATCTTCTAAAATATACACCGTTTCGATTTGCATGACATTTTTTGATTTTTGGCCACATCTTATTATATAATTCATAAAATTTATTCCTGTTCCCGTGGCAATGTTTCCACACTGATTCTGGGAAAATTGTGCTTGCTACTGTATCTACAGGGCTAATGTTAATGGTTCTAATCTCAAAATCTCTTAGCTGTTTTTCCAGTAAAGTCCTAATTCCTTGTATTTCTATTTGTTTCTCAGAGTTATATGCATTAAAATGAACAATTCCAGGAGCAAGAATACCTCCTGTTTTATGCCAGCACTTAACAAATGCGCAAGCCCAGGCTTCCGATAATGTATCTCCGTGAATTGGTGCGAACTGTTTGTCAATGTCAAAACTCATAATTGGTCATCCTCTGTTTCTAGAAGGAATCTACAACGCGCTAATCCCTCATAGTATTTTCTCGATATACGAATATTAACAGCCCATTCTGACTTATTGGCAAATGCTTTAGAGTATCCCGGTCTTTGAGCTTGCCATATGGAATAATACTTATTCCGTAAAATATTACTAATTAAATTCTCATCTTTTACCTCAACATCGTGAGGCAGAACAAGAATGTCGCCAACCTCTAATGTGGCGGCACAATGCTTCCAAAAGTAATCGACAAACACCACCTCTTGTTGTGGCGAAGCTCCATAATTTGCTTTTATGGTTTTTGGCGTAACGTTGAGTAAATCTTCACACTTCTTATCGCTAATAATATTTAAGCCCCACCTAAAATGTGTTATCAAGGTGGTATATCCCACGCCAAAATATGATGCTAGAGAATACGCTTGATCCGCTGTGATTGTTGCCGCTGACCATGTTCGCTCCCTAATCGTACTTATCACTGCGAGTTGCGGCATGAGTAAGTAACCAGCGAATGAATCTGCTAAAAATTCCTCTGGACTTTTGGTGTTTTCGTTCTGAGATATTTTTAATTCCTCTAGGCGAACTCCATGCCCCAACAAATGATGTGCCAATTCATGAGCACAAGTAAAACTACGCCTTCCCGCTGGCCGCTGAGAGCCTATAAGTATAGATGGGCGAGGCGTTGGAGAATACATTCCTTCCAGTGACGACACGTTAACAAACCACACGTCACACCCTTGATGTTCTGCTATAAAAAAAGGGTCTAATGGTGCTGTTTGCTGTACATTGGCTCGAATGCGACAACTTGTTGCTTTGGCTACAGCTTTTCTTGCTAAATCCTTTTTTACTTCAAAATTCATTTGCCCTTCTCCTTTGGTTTTAGGGAAGTAAGCAAATCAATCACCTTTTCAAGGTCTTCCTGCTTTAAGTTCGCAACATCTCTTGCTGCTAGTTGAAGTGTATCTCGCATTGTGTTTATTTCAGTAACTCCACGACCAGCTAACCAGTCTATGTCTACCTGATATAAATCTGCAAAAATGACAAGCTCTTCTGCCGAAACGCGTCTTCTTCCTGCTTCAATTTCAGAAATAGATGGGCGAGGAATTTTTAATTCCAATGCGGTTTGTCCTTGAGATAATCCTGCTCGTTTTCTTGCAATTGCAATTCTAGATGCAATTATTTTTCGAATTTTTTCCTGATCACTCATGATATATTGCTCCATTTTTTTTAGTTTTTCTGACTAATTTCTACCAATCGATCGGCGACCTGTTCAACAGTCAATGCACATGGATTGTTATTGGTGTCTTTTCCAACAAAAATACTAGGCAAATCAACTTTCAAATTAAATTTTTCAAAACAACTTATCGTTGCCACTACTCCCATCATGCTATCAAAACCTATTAAATCTCCAATAGGACGTGTTTGTAGTGTAACTTCCTGCTTTTTTCCATCCAGTCCGTCACTAATCTCTTCGAGAACGCTTTTTATTCCTTTCAACGCTTCGTCTTTGCTCATAACAATCTCCTAATTTTAATTGTAATATTATCTTACACCATGTTTGCAAATCTGTCAATGCATAAAAGTAAGAAATTCTTACATTTAGTCGGATTAATGATTGTATTTCTGATGTCTCACTGAAAAAACTCTGATTATCCTCGGCTTGCAGGACGAAAATGATATTCAGGCAGCAAAATTGGCCTTTGGCGAAATATTGAGTGAACAAACCTTGAATGCGCAACAAATCAGATTCATTGATGCGATAATAAATTTCTTAAATGTAAAAGGAATTATTGAGCCGAAGATGTTATTTGAAGCGTCATTTACCGACATTAATTTAGAAGGTGTTGCAGGACTATTCGACCATGCTGTTGCCGAAAAAATTATATCATTAATTGAAACCATAAATCATAATGCGGAAGCTACGTAAAAAATATCGCTAACTGGAAAAATGTTACGTGGCGGGTTAAAATGGGCCACTCAAAGAGTATATTTTGTCATCGTATGCAAAACCTAACAAAGGATGCGGACAATGACAAATTACGTTGGAGTGGCAATGGAAAACTCAATCATTACGTTGAAGTGTCATGGCTGGTCGAATAGTCGCATTGCCTTGCAACTGAGCGTAAACCGGAAGACCGTAAACACTTATGTCAAGCGTCATTTACGATTTAACGATTGTTCAAGCCAACTCTCCGAGAATAGTGGACAATCTTACGCCAATAGGACAAAATATCTTGCCATTTTTATCGCATTTTTCTTGAAAAAATATTTTGATAGTTTAGACTATGATAATGTTAATGTATAAATTGGGAAAAACAAGGAATTGCCGATGATTGTTCCCCAAAAATTATCAACAAAATTTTGTAAACGAATCCGCGATCATAGACGGGAAACCGATACTTGCATTCGGCAAGGATAGCTCAACGGTGTTGTTCGAGGATATGCTGGGTTCAACGGTCGGCTCGGTTGAAGGGGGGATGTTCAACGCCATCGACCGCAATGCTTTCGGGGAAAGCAATTCCGACAGTGAATTGAACTTCTTCACCGGCAAGCTGCAAGTTGAAGGACTGGGCTATGCTTTTATGTTCCGCAATTATCGCGCTGAACAGGGAAAATGGCAGAATTCAGACCCACTCGGCTACCCCGTAGGCTTTCCGCGAAATCATCCTGCCTTTATAATCATACCCAAACTCCAGCTTTTTATCAGCCGAAATTGCGGCAATTAATCTATTTTCGCCGTCCCAAATGTAAGCCCAAATGCCATCAGACAACATATTGCCATCGT
>CAZZCN010000081.1:0-11959 GCA_964652975.1 uncultured Oscillospiraceae bacterium
TAGCTTTAAGGGTTCAATGGTCCTGAAAGCCTGTTTGATGGAAGTCGGTTTCACCGAAGATACACGCCATACCGTCGATATAGATGCCAACTGGAACTCAGATACTCCGCCATCAGGTGAGCAAATGATAGAATCTTTGCAAAACGCACTCAAAAAGAGCGGTCTTGATTTAGATGTGAGTATTTACAGAATGTACGGAGAAGGTCGCTCAGCCGGATTTGAATTAACCGAAATAAATACAGGCGAAATACTGTTTTCTATGGATATTGATGTGAACCGCCCTATTCCTCAGACAAAAATTTATGAGGTGGAAGGACTACGATTTCTTGGAGTATCCCCGTCGCAGATGATAGCAGATAAAGTTTCGGCAATATCTACAGATAAGGTTTTTCGCAGAATAAAAGATGTCGTTGACATGTATTATATTTCCAATGTATTTGATTTTAACAAAGCAGAAGTTATGCAAACTTTGAGAAACAGCGACAGGAGATTAGATTCATTTGATGGATTTCTTCACAGGACTGAGGAATTAAAGCATTCCTATGGAAAATTCCGTTTTGCAGGCGGTGTGAATAAGCCACCATTTGAGGAAATATATCGTGCAGTAAAGTATTATCTGAAAGATGTGCTTCCCAAAGAAAAACACAGAGATTTTGAACGATAAAAACAAATAAATATTCAGCAGTGCACAATCGAAATTGAATTTGACCGTAACTTTGAACGTAAATGTGAACGTAAACTAAATTTCATATACATTCTTAAATATGAGCTTTGTACCAACTTTTAAGAGCTAAATGTACCAACTTTTTGTAATGTACCAAGTATTTGAACGTAAAAGATGACCGTAAGATGAATTTTTGTAAGAAATAGCCCTATTTAGCATCGGAAAAAACCCGTGCTTTTTTCACTATTAAAATCTTATGACCGTAAATTTGAACGTAAAACCCATATTTTCAATAATTCCTTAAAAAGTGAAAGTGCCTCAAACTCAATGTTTAAGGCACTCTTCATGGTTGCGGAGGTGGGACTCGAACCACACGACCTTCGGGTTATGAGATACTGCTTTCCAATATATCAATTGTGACGTATAGCCTCAAACCCCTATAAACAGTGCATTTGTAAAATTCATCCATGCCATTAAATGTCAAATATTCCATTGTTTTTCAACGCGGTAGGGGTACGCGTAGGGGTATTTTTTATGTGTGTAAAATTGGTTTATATCTTTCTATGCATATGATACATCTAAAAGGCTCTGCTATAAAATCGACGCACTCCCGTTCGGATTGCACCGTTTTTTGCTTTTGTTTTCGTATTTTCGGCTTTTTGATTTTTACAGTCCGATTCCGAAGCAAAATATATAATGGCTGAAATCCACTGATAGCAAGGACATAATGAAAAAGACTATTGCTGTCCGATTCATGGTGGTTCGGATTGCAATAGTCTTTTCATGTTAACCTGTTTCATAGTCAAGAAATTTATGATAATTCTTGTTACAAGATTTACATTCCAGATTAATCCATATCCAAGAAAATGCATTGCCTATGTCTTTAATATCATCCTTTTCTAAGTCATCAATACCTGAATACTCATACTTCATAATAACTGCGTAAAAAGTTTCTTTACATTTAAAACAAGTAAATAAATCTTGATTATTTCTTATTTTGTTATAATCAAATACTATATTTGAATTTTCTGAATTATAACCATCTGTAAAGCTATTAAATATTACTATTTCGTTTTTACATCCAGAGCATATTGCTGCAATTACAACACCGGAGCCATATGAAGAATCTTTATCTTCAATATGTACTTTCCCAATAAAGGACTTTGATAATTTGCCATAATATTTAATTGCAAAAAATGTATTTGAGCAAGTGCAGGTCAAGTGTCTTTCACAAAAACTGCCATTTGCGTTTTGTTCGCAATCATTTCTAAAATATTCAATCAATGATTTTGGTGTCAGATTATAGTTCATAGTATTACCTTGTATAGTGCAATTGCATTGTACTTTCCTTTCTTTCTGTTGTTTTATATAATCGAAGCAAATAGTATATATTTTACTTTTATCCTAATAAATGCTTCCAAAATATCTAACCCAGTTTACAACTCTACCCGTAGATCCTGAATTTTGAGCTAACATACCACTCATTTTTGATGTCACACTCAAAATACTCTGTTTCAAGCTGACTACTTCAATCAGTTTATTTTTGCCAAATCTAGCAATTCCAGTAACATCCGGTCTCAGTTTCCCTTTTAATCCCATGGATTTAAGTGACTTATTTAATCCGATTTTTGAATATCTCCCAATTTGCGAAGCCATTTTACCAGCCTGCATATTTGATGAGAGTTTATGCAATGCAGTTCCATGTGCCTTACCTAAAATTTGAGCACCACCAGATGCAATGTTTGCACCTGCCGATAGTGCCCCTGTAGCACCACCAATAATAGTACCTTTCATAAATCCATCAGCAGCCCCATCTAAAGCACCTTTCCAACTACCGCCAGATAATGCTCCGCTGATAGCTCCTATTGCTGCTCCAGATCCACCACCTGCAATTGCTCCAGACAGAGCTGCACCAGCAATTACTCCAGCTGCACCACCTGTACAAACAGTTAAAATTGCTAATCCAGCAATAATTCCTACTCCTACTGCTATTTTTGCCCAAGTAGGCCACAGGCCATCTTCGTCAGACATGTTTACAGGATTGTTGAAACAGTAAGCAAAGAGGTTGTTCTCTAATAGGTGGTCATTTCCACCATCAAGTATTCCTGGATCGTCCGAATTTAGAAATCTTCCTAAATTCGGGTCATAATACCTCGAACCTACATAATAAAGTCCAGTATCTACATCATAGCGATATCCGCGGTAGCGATAAGGATTTTTAACACCTACCGTACTTGCCAAGGTTCCTGTTGTAGAGATTAGCTTCCCCCAACTGTCATAAACGTAGGATACCACTTGTATTCCCGCAGTGTCAACTATTCCGGTGATATCATTCTGACCGTTTCTTACATAGAAATATCCTACTCCGTTGTAATTTAATGCGAACAGGTCACCTTTTTCATCGTAGAAATACTGCAATGTATCTGTCCCGGTTTTCTCTACCTCGACGCGGTCACTGTTAATGTAATAATCTGTTACAACTCCATCAACTGTTTTTTGAGTCCTTATCCCGTTGTCATCATACTTGAAATTGCTGGTTACTCCGTTTTTTGTAGTACTTGCAAGCCTTCTTCCGTTCTGCCAAGAAAACGACCAGTTTGAGCCGATGGTTAATGGATTGCCTATTGCATCATAAGTTAGAGAATCGCCATTCAATGAAGTCAGTTTGTCTTTCCAGTTTGTATCTGTATAAGCGTAAGCTATTGTTGCGGTGGGAGTTACCCCGGATAAATCAGCTTGCGTTGTGTAGGTATATTCTGTCCTGCTTGTTATATTCCCGCCAATGTCATAGGAATAAACTATTGTCTTGTTGATGTAAACATTATTTTCACGTATCAACTGATTCAAATTGTCATAGAAATATTCCGCCTTTAGAGCAGTCCCTTCGGTTATGGAGGTGATATTCCCCTTGACATCGTAAGTGTAACTTGTGCTTAGTGAAGTGCCGTTAATGGTATTTGTCAAACTTTCGAGCATGGTAGTGGTGGTGTTTTCTGCAGCTCCTGCCAGGTAGGAGTAGTTTGTACTGAAAGTAACAGTGGGAGAAGTATTGGTAGTCTTTTGCTGCAGCCTGGTGAGACTGTCATAAGAATAAGTGAGTTTTTGCACATCATTTAATTTTACGCCGTAAATAAGCCCTGGCTTCTGGTCAGTGGTGGTAGCATCGCCATAAACATATCCAGTTTTTATGTTCGTTCCTTCAAGCTGGCTTGTGTATGAACTTAATCTGTTTTTGGAGTCATAATTGTATAACAACGAAAGCCCGTTTGAATTTTTAGTCCTTATGGGACGTTTGATAAAGTCGTAAAAATAGTTGGTTGTCTGACTGTTTATATTGTCAGTCTTTTGGTATAAATTCCCCGTATTGTCATAGATGTATTTGAACTTTTCCACCCCGTCGTATTTTACAGATTCAATCATATCGTCCGTATTATACACATACGCTACTTTATTGTTGGTTCCATTGCTGTTGCCATATGTTATGTAGTCCAATAACCCGTTATTAGGCTTGAATGTATTTGTTACAAGCGTTGTCATATTGCCTGTAGTGCCTACTGCTACAGTTGTTGTATTGCCAAACAGATCGTAACCGAAATCATACATAAATCCGTTGTGCGTTATGGTGTCAAGCTTGTCATTTACATAATCATAACTATTAGTTATTGTCTGTGCTCCGTTTGGTTTTGACACCGACTTAAGTACGTCGGTGTTTGGGTCATATACATAGTTTGTCTGGGTATCGGTCGTTTCGCCTGGTGTACGTACATTGCTGAGTGTTCCTTTAGTTTCGTTATAATTAAAATAACTGTCATTTCCGCGTGCGTCCTTCATTGACGACATGTAGTTTCCGTTTGTTGTGTAATTTGCTGAGGTAATAATCTTGTCAGAGACCTTCTCTATTATGAACTCCTTGTATGCAGCCGGTGCGCTGGTTGTTAAAAGTACATCGGCGAAGTCTGCTTCGGAACCACCGGCTATCTCTGCCGATAGCATACTGTCCTGCTTGGATATAATTTTGTAGGAGCTGTTCGTGCCGGTTTTTTCAAATTTGAAGTATTGGTCGTCATCGTTTATCGTCTTCTTGGTATATAAACTCAGTTTTGACGTCCCGGCCTCTACCTGCAGCACCTTGCCACCTGGATAGACAGGTTCTATCTTATAATATCCATTTACATAGTCTATGAGCTTGAACTGCTGATTACCTCCGCCGTGGAAGTAGCATTGGATGGTCTTCGTCCCGTCTGTTGTCCCTGCATTGTATACATCTATATATTTTCCGCTGTGCCTTGCACGGATATAGTATTTAGAATTTTGGCTTGCAGTATCCCAATTTGTGCTACTGGTAACTTTTGTCGCTGGTTCAAATATAAATCGTTGCCCGCTATAGTTGTAAAATGCGTGCTGGAGTGCACTTACATTTTCCGCAGTGCTTGATCCGCTTATATATACAGACTTGCTGTCCCCGCTTATCTTTGTCAGTATTTGGTATGTTCCTTCACCTGTCGGGATCAGTTTGAATTTCTGGTTATCACTGTTATTTGTGGTGCTGATTTCCATCTGCGCGCTCTCTATATTTCCTGATACGTACAACGACTTACCTACGGCATGCTGTGGCACCATCCTATAGTATCCGTCGCCGGTGGATTCAATCTTCCATTGTTGCGCAGTCGACCGGTCCATCACAAACTGTTTTACATCCGTCCCGTCCGCCGTGCCTGCATTATATACTTTTAGATATTTTGCGCTACATTTCGCGCGGATGTAGTACACTGCTCCTGGTATAATCGACTCAGAGTACGAATCATTCAAAATAGTGGATGTTGTTGCATTGCCGTTGGCATCGTAATTGAACCTGTATTGCAAACCCTTGCGCTGCGTTGTCTTTTGTGAATATGCTTCTTTTCGGTATGTATACTATAATTTGGCTGTTTATAGCCCTTTCCGGGACCTCGTTGTCCTTGGTTTCTTTTTGCAGTATACATACATGCTGACATGGATGCATACCACATTTCATGATAAAATCCGACAATAAAATCGATCTTTGTTCTCGAGACTGTTTTGTTCCTATATTCAGTTTTCAAGGTGCAGAAGGTTCGTATATTATGCTGCCATAGCTAATCTATATTCGACTGGGCTCATGTAGCCCAGCTTGGAATGTATTCTTTTTCTATTGTAAAACAGCTCTATGTATTGAAACATATCCCGCTTTACATCGTCCAGTCCAATATATTCTTTCCTATAGATGCGCTCTCTTTTGGCCAAACTGAAAAAACTTTCGGAACAGGCATTGTCGTAAGGACAAGATGGTCTGCTCATGCTACCTATTATACCATTCTTTTCCAGCATGCTCTGAAACAATTTGCTGCTGTACTGCGTTCCCCTGTCTGAATGAAAAATCAACCCACACAGTCTTTTCAATCCGGTTCTTGCAATGGCATTTCCGAGAGCTGCACAAACAAGTTCCGTATTGATATTTTTGCTTATACTATAACCGACTACCTCCCTGTTGAAAAGATCTATTATGATGGCTAAGTAAACATACCCGATAACCGTCTTGATGTAGGTAATATCACCCACCCATACCTTGTTTGGCTCGCTTGTCTCAAACACCTGCTTCAGCTTGTCTTCAAAGTATTTTCCGTCGCTCTTTCCGTTGTGAGCAGGTCTGTATTTTTCTACAACAACAGGCAAATAACCGTTTTCGCGCATGATCTTCCTGACCCTGTATTCGCTTAAGTGCAATCCCTGGGTTGCCAGTTCTCTTTTCATTTTACGGTAACCATAAACCTTGTCGTTCTCATTGAAAACCTTGCCCACAAACTCTGCAATTGTCTTTTCATTCTCTCTCTTTTTTAGCTGCTTATCCAGTCTTTTGAGCCATTGGTAGTAACCGGCTTCCTTCAGCCCCAATGCTTTGCACATCTTTCTCACCGAATGTTGGGCTTTGTAAATAAATATCGCTTCATATTTCATCCGTGAGGTTGCATAAAGATGTGCAGTGATTTTTTTAATATTTCGACCTTCTCCTTTTCTTCCTGCAGCGCTTTTTCCTTGGCTTTGACTTGGCGTTCAAGGTCTTTGATCTTTTGGGCAAATTCTTTGTCAACCGGTGTTGTAGATTTTGGAACGATTCCCTTCTCTTCTCTATAGCTGGGCATCTTGTTCTGTCGTCGGTATTCTCTAACCCATCGGCAAATCGTATTCTTGTCGATTCCCATCTCTTCTCCAACGCTTGTTGCTGAAATGTTGTTCTCTATGATGTGTCTTGCCGTTTGTTCTCTGATTTCTTCTGTGTACTTATTGTTATTGCTTGCCATGTGAATTCCTCCGTTTCCTATGCATATGATATCACATACCCACTAATGGAATCACACCGCAATACATATTTCCATCTTTGGCTAAACATTAATAATTTTATTTCAATTTCTCTCGGTAAAAAAAGCCCGATAATTGCTATTAAAGAAAAAACTATCCCTATAAATAGTTGCATTTTATATCCCCCTACTTATATATTTCCTTCTACTTATATATTTCCTTGATAGAATCTATCAATTCCGGTAGGTTAACGATAAAAATTCTGTTTTGATAAGCTACTGAAAATCGCTCTGTCCCTTCGCTTGAAAAGACGATTTCATTAGGATTATTTTTTAATATTAATCCAACCCGGTAAGCCCATTTATTAGACTTAACGTCCCACGCCGATTTTTCGTAATTTATTTTTTCAAACACGCTATAATCTGTTATATAATTTGCTGGGTCATTTGGTCTTGTAACGATAATTTGTTTAATATTTTCTACTTTAAGCATAATAGCTAACTGTTCATATTTATTTTTGTCAATCATCTCGTTATAAGTTTTTGATGTTTTCCCTAAAATAAAAATTGCAATTAAAAGGATAACAAACAATCCAAAAATAATCCCCACTATTAGTGTTATAGCTTTTTTTGTCATTAAAACTCCTCCAACTCTATGAGTAAGTAATATCATGAAATTGTACTTGTTGACTTCAAATATTTAGTTCTCAAAAGGAATGCAATATCTTGTATCTCATATGTAAATTTTGTTTAGAATACACTATTATTGATTGAAAGTAAAGAGCAATTGATATAACCTGTTCGCATAACCTTTTCGCATTAACCTGTTCGCATAACCTGTTCGCGGCTACTCCTGTGCATATACATTTACCGGCAGATGCAACCTAAATATATAATCGCACGTTTCCAGAACCCTCATCGCATTTTTCTCGTACAATGGAACGTCTATAAATTTTAGCGTATGAGCTCTTTGAGCAATCTGACACATATTATTTCCTACCGCCCGAAGCTCGTTTATCAAGTTAAAAAAGTCCATGGGTGGCACACAGACAGGTGCGTATCCGTTAAGGACTGTTCGCATGTACCCTTCTCTGGACATACCAGTGGCTGCTGCTTTTTTATCAAGATTTTGCAGTTCGGTTTTTGTAAGTCGTAGTTTTATTTCGCAGTTTCTTATCATGATTGTTTCTTGCTCCTTACCTTAATTTTTTAATTTCTGTTGATTTCATTTTCAATACCTTCTTTTATTTTTGCATTATAGAAATATGCATTTTTGCTACCGGGGTTTTAGGGGCTTGCCTCTAACAAGTCGCCTTTTGTCCCCAAAAGGCAATGCTTGTTAATACAACTCCTCATAGTTTTTAAGCATTTGTGTACAATTCTGTAAACACATTATATTTGCTTATTGACTATTTGGATGCCTGCATTGTTTTTCTATTTTCGGAAACAGTGCTACTAGGATTGTGGTTCCTGCGGGTAGAATATCTCCCTGTCCATCACAAGATATCTGTTCTTCTCCTTGCCGAATCTTTTTTGTTTTGTGTACGTTTTTGTGGTGCCGGTGGTTTCTGTTTCTATCAGTTTTTCATCGGCCATCTGCTTGAAAAGTCTTGTCCGTGAGAGAGGGAAATCAACGCTTTGTTGTTTGTAGAATTGGACCACGCAGGAAAAAGTCTGAGTTGGGAAAAAGTAGTATTTATCATTTTCAAGATATCCCAGGATCTCGCTTTTTCTGTTATACTCGCGCTCGGTATCATCCGGGTAGTTTTTTACATATACCCTACCTGATTCGAGCATTTCCTTTATCGCATCTATGAACATATTGTTTGGTTTGTCCTCTTCAGCCTTTTCAAGCTGGACACCCGACAACCCGCAGAACACATTCCAGGCCTCCTCCTTTTTGTTCTCGCCAATGTCCTTAGTATATATTTTCTGTGAAATACAAAAATCTATCATGCTTTCCATTCCTATCTGAAGCCAGGCGACAATGTCCCCGGTTCTGCCAAATCCAACTATCTTTTCTTTTATAGCCCTGTGTCTCAATTCCAAGAATTTTCCTTTAAGTTGCACCGGCAGGCTTGAGGCCTGTGGAATCAACCAAAGGATATATTGTTCCATGAATTTTGCCAGCACACCCATGGATGCCTGCTCCTGCACAAAATCCAGATCGTCACTTGTAGGAACATCGTTTGCCAGCAACTCCACTATGAAATTCCTTGCGCTGCCGGATTGACCGATTGCAGGAAAATCCTCGCCTGTGATGATTGCGTTCCCCCGCGGTGCGAATCCCTGACGGATGCTGGTGTCCGCCTGCATCCTGTCCTTTCCTGCCCGGTCTCCATAACCACGCGACAGCGACTGCGCAATCTTGTCCATATTCTGTTTTTCCTTGTAATGGTTCACCGGATGAAAATCATCGATGACGGTCGGGACATCCTTTAGCGAATGCCCTTTCTTTTCTATTGCATTTTCAGTATCCTTAAAACTTGACGGAAGGGTTGATGATGTAAACCTCCCGAAAAAAGAAAGGATCAAAGCCGCTATTGTGCTTTTCTTGGTCTGTGTTCGTCCCAGAAGATATAGCAGAAATGCCGGTTCATATCCTACCTGTCGCAAAAATTCATTCAACGGTGACAAAAACGCAATCGCAATAAGCGGAAACATGACCTTTTCACTGCTTATTTCAAACAATCGTAAAAACGCCAATGTAGCCTGCCCGAACGAAACACCCTTGCACTCCATGTTATATGGCTGCAGCTTATAATCCAGCTCAACGGACACTTTGTTATTCCCGATAGCTCCGCTGTGATATAGAAAACAGTATTTTCCACCGATTTTACGCCAACCGGTGTGGGTATACACGGTTCGTTTTTGTGCAATCTTGCTTCCAAGCGTGCAAATGATGCCTCTGAGGTGGTCTTTCTTGGTGTGGATCGGCGCGCTGATGTTAGCTGCAAACCCCCAGTTCTCAAGTACCCAAGTCATGGCGGGCAGGCTCGCCGCAGTTACCATTACCGCTGGAAGCAGGATTATCTTTCCTCCCACCCGTTTAATTCCCTTGATAAGGAAGCTTCTTTCTATTGTTCTTCCATCGTCATATACCACCTCGTTTACCGGGATAGGCAGAAAATCCGACAACGGAATTATCTTGTTGTCTGTAACGCGGTTCAAAACCTCACCATCCATTTTACAGTCCGTCAAAAGTTTCAAACATTTGTCCAGTTCACGTTCCTCCCTGCCCGCCATCTCATTCCTCCCTGCCGGTTGCCTGGACTTCCAGCCATTTTATAAACGATGATTTTGGGATTGTGATGCGCCTGCCAACCCGGATTGCCGGGAAGTTTTTCTGCCTTGTCAGCTCATACGCACCTACCAGGCTTATCCCCATGATCGAGCTTACCTGTTCCACTGTCAGGACTATCGGCAGCTCCTCGAAACTGTTTGCCTTCTCTTTGATTCTACTCATAATATCGTACCCCTTTCAATTCTGTCGTGTTCAATCTAATTATTTTTGTTTGATTGCACACAAATACAATATCATGGATTGACATCCATTTCAATATGTGTTAAATTATTTGCGTGTAATGTTATTGCACACTATCTACTGTGTTTGTGTGCCACTTGAACAGTTAAGAAATCCCGGATAATTGCACACAGGAAGGATGCTACATGGACAAATCCGAATATATCTTTTTTAAGGACAAATCAGAATACATATACAGGATGCAGCGCGTCTCCACATATCCGCTTGGGAAACTGCTTTTTTCATTTCTGGAAACAAACTGGGAATCGCACCTGGAAGAGGCGCAGAAATTGTTGGACAGGTGTCTTCTGGCTCCAGGCGATGCGAAGACAACCATCAAGGAGGGTTTGAAAAAGCCTAAAGAAACCATATACTGCATTGTCCACGACTATTACAGGTCATTAAAGACACAGTTCCACGACAGTACTTCGAGCCTGGGAACTCTTTTCCCGTCAATGGTTTTAAATGAACTGCATCACAAATACGAGCGGGACTTTGACGAGTTCAGGATAGACAAGTCAATTGACGAGGTACAGGATGTTATAAAACTTGGCGGGGATGCCAGGAAGGTTTTTGAAAAGCAGCAGGAATCCGAACGTACTAAGGGTAATATGGTTATTGTGGCCGACCTGTTCGTCAGATACCTGGAAAACAAGCTGGATATGGATTTTTTCGGAGGATATGCGGATATTGTAGATAATCAGTTTACAGAGGTTGCCATACGGTTTATGAACTGTATGGTCAAGACTCTAAAGACTCTTTGCTCCTTGCAGTCAAACATCGAGCAAATGATTGATTACATGGAATCCCCTGAAGAATCTTTTGAAACGATGAAACCGTCTCAGATGCTCTGCCTTATGCAGGCTACCGGATTCGCCCCTTATATTGAAAGCAGCAGATATTATAGCGAAATCTCATATAAACGGTTTATACTTGACCGTAAAAACCTTCATGTAATAGGCAGTTCCAAACACCGAAACGAATTCATCGAGGAGATAATCAGCAAACATCTGTCACTTGAGATTTTTATAACATCAAGGAGCATTGCCGCTTTGATATTTTACGAATTTGATTGTCTTTGCATTCGAAATCTACCCGTCAGGAAATGTGAAAACTGCGGAAGCTATTTTCTACCCTTCTCTTCTGCTTCCCTTTACTGTGAACGGATAATAGACACTGAAGCCAACAGGACATGCAAGGATGTCGGAGCAATGAGGAAATACAACCAGAATGTTTCCGCCAACGCGGCAAAAGCATTATTCCGACGGGTTGCAAACGCATACCAGATGCGGTGCAAGCGTGCCCCGACCTGTTATCCGAGGGCTGAGTACGAGGAGTGGAAGGACATGGCAGCAGATGCACTGGAGCAGGTGGAGCAGGGGTTGTTGGATTTTTCAGATTTCTCAGAAAAGATTACACTCCCTGACAGAAAATGATGTACCGGAATGTAATAATTTG
>CAZZCN010000082.1:0-1556 GCA_964652975.1 uncultured Oscillospiraceae bacterium
ACTACCAAAAGGCACTTATACGTCGTATCGTGACGCTAATCCGTCTTTCGCTCCCGGACGACCTTCCACTTTCTCTTATCCGAAGGGTCTTACAGCCTATGAACCCTGCTCTCTGTCAGATGATGAAAATGTACTCCTCCCGCTCAACGCGAAAAATTAAATCCACTTTTCTTTTATGCTCCCAATAATACATTGAAATCAGGGTTTCGTCAAGACATCTGCAGCTCAGATTAATCAATATTATCCAGAAATTTCTTTAATTCATTTTTAGTTTGATACCATACAGTTTGGATGTTTTCAACTAGTGGACTAGTCTTATCCCAAGTAAGTTGAAAGGAATATGCATGTCTGAAAAAGTGCCTGAATTGCATATATTGAGCCAAGTTTTCAAGAGAATTCTCAGATATCACCGGAATTCTTTTATCAGTATAAGATGCCATTTGGGTTAATAATTCCTTATGCCATCTGTCAGTTGAAGGGGTATGTTTATCAATATTTTTAGATAT
The DNA here is from genome assembly GCA_964652975.1 of uncultured Oscillospiraceae bacterium. Classification (GTDB taxonomy): domain Bacteria; phylum Bacillota; class Clostridia; order Saccharofermentanales; family UBA5734; genus CAZZCN01. The sequence goes on from CAZZCN010000082.1 coordinate 507, forward strand.
GAGTAAAAATACATTTTCAATGCCATTGTAAAAAGAATGGATTACTGTAGCAATTGCTGCGAGTTCAATTGCATCAGGTGCTTTCTGTTTAACATGGTCAAATAATAACTCATAGGTGTCAAATAAAGTATCTATATCTAATATTGAGTCGTTTATCATATCTTTTACATTAGCTGACACGCAATAACCCTCCTGATTTTATTAGTGCATTAGAAAATCTGGATTTATCATCAAGAGATATAAGGTCAACCTCGTGGTCTAACTTCATCGCAAGCTTTGAATATGCATAAAAGTATTTATCGGCACTAAGGCCTATAACAGCTATGTCTATATCCGATGATTCTTTTGAACTACCGTTAGCTATTGAACCAAAAACAAAAATTTCAGAAACACCAAATTCTTTTAATATATCCTTTGCCTTTTCGATATCAGTAATGTATCTTTTTGGAATTTTTTTCATACACATTCACCACCTTTACAACTATAATGCTTTAGGAAAAACTAATTTTTAACTGTGAATTTATTACCTAAACTGATTTTACTACAAAACATCACAATCAACAAGCTAAGTGTTTACCTGACATTTACACAAAAGGTCATATTGTAACTCACTTGTACGAACAACAGTAATCTGCGAAATTTTCAACCAGTATTTTGAAGCTCGAGTTGGCTGGAACTACAAACTGCTGTCCTTCTGTATAAAGAGTGTATTCGCTCTCACCTTTTTGCATGATTTCCATCTCGCCGCCTAGAACCTCCATGATCTCTTCAGTACCGGTATTGAACTCGTACTCGCCTGGTTGCATAACACCAAGTGTCTTCTTAGTTCCGTCTTCAAACACAATAGTGCGGCTCGATACATTCCCATCATAATACACATTCGCCTTTTTAATTACTTTTACATTAACAAATTCCATTTTCTGTACCTCATACAAATTATTTTTTATCGACTGTTATTATATCAATTTATGTTGCTTTATTCCAGCATAATACGAAATTGAAAATTAATGTATAGAAAGTCAAATCACGATTTGTATAATCACGATTTGA
>CAZZCN010000082.1:1656-4088 GCA_964652975.1 uncultured Oscillospiraceae bacterium
TTCATGCAGTGATAGACGATATCGCCGGTCTTGCGATAGATTGTGCATTTGTTCTGAGCCCATGTTTGTCCGTCCTGTGGCAGTTCGGTGTCAACAATTGTAACGTTACCATTAAGGAAAACAAGCTGGTCTGGGTACAAGGCATTCATGCAGAAATAGTCCATGTCATATTTAGGATTGGTGATCTTGTTTTTTAGCCATTGTGTGTCTGATATGAAAAGATTGTCAGCCTCTGCCCCTTCGGTATTTTCGACCTCTTCAAGCAAAATCGCCGGGAAATCCTTTTCGCTGATTTTAAACTCTGCTGCTATCAGTTTGTTAACCTCTTCATGGATTTTCAAAGTCTCTTCAAGGTCATCACTGGTTGCAATCAAGCCATGATTCTGCATGAAGATGGCTGATGGCATTTTGCCTGTTTCTTTCATGACCCTGTCCTGCTCGGCAGCGATTGCGAATGTCAGATTTGCGCCTGGATTGATGTAAGGAACATATCCGAAGCTGTAAGATGCGCTTGCAAGTGCTTTGGCTGCTATCTCGCGCCCTGTTACACAGCAGGTTGCAAGGTTGGCATATACAGGATGTGTGTGAAGCACATATTTAGAAAGAAGTGAATGAAATCCTGCTTCGACAGATGGTCTGAGCGCGGGAAGTCCTTCAATTGTCTGTATGGATTGCTTAGCAACATCCGAACCAGCCTTTTCGACATCTTCCAATTTAGAAGGGTCTGTGTTTTTGTAAAAATCAACGATCGACGCATAATCCAGAACAGCATATGCATTATCTACACTCACCTGGCTGAGGCGAAATCCTGACGCTTTGATGGCCATCAGCTTATCATCGAATTTGCACGACGTATTGCCGCCACCGCCTTGAACATAATCGACTCTCTTACCCGGTTCAGTGGAAAGTCTGACGTAATTTTGCAGAACTTGATTGTTCTTTTGAAAAAAATCTGACATTGTATTATCCTCCGTAATATTTATCATGTAAAGAAAAACCATGTGAAACCGGAGGTTTCTGATAGCATTATATGCTATCAAATGATTTTTCCATAGAGTGAAAATATTTATATTTTCACTCTCCTCCGTTATATGTATAATGTAAAGAAAAAGCATGTGAAACCGCAGGTTTCTAAAATCTTCTTATGATTTTAAATGGTTTTTCAATAGTTCTATCAAAACGTTAAAAATAAATTTTTAACGTTTTGATAGAACTTTAGTTTCATAATCATGAACATCTGCAAGCCAGTCTGTCCCGACAGGCACTTTCTTGTCGAAGCAGTATTTGTTCCAGATCGCATTTAGAGGAAGTGTTCTGAATTCGTCCATCAAAGCGAGGCGGTCGGCAAAGTTTTTGTCTGCTTCCGCTTTCTTTAAAAGCTCGGTAGGCTCTAAAAGTGCTCCCATGATTGCTTTCTGTGTTGCTCTCGTTCCGACGACCCATGCGGATATGCGGTTGATTGAAGCATCAAAGAAGTCCAGAGCAATATGCACGCGGTCAAAAGCATCTGCACGTTTGATCTCGCGGATTACTTCCTGCACGTCTTCGTTTGAAATGACAACGTGGTCGCTGTCCCAGCGAACTCCACGGCTGACATGAATCAGAAGATCCTTGTTGAATAATAGCAATGAGCTGATTTTGTCAGCTATTGTCTCTGTCGGATGAAAATGTCCCATATCCAAAGTCAGCATCAAGTCATTGTTGCCTTTTACTTTTGCATGTCCAAGATAACCCATATAGAATTCGTGTGATCCAACAACATAGCTCTCAGAACCTATTCCGAAAAGCTTGCATTCGAGGCCTTCAAGGTAAATCTCGGGTGAGATTTTCTCTTCGAGGATCTCATCAAGAGAATCTTTCAATATCTGTCTGTACATAAGTCTGTTGGCTGTTAAATCCTTCATTCCGTCCGGAATCCAGATATTGGTGATACAAGGGGATTTACAGGCTTTACCCATATCTGCGGCTATTTTACGTGAAGCCTTAACGTGGTCAATCCAGAATCTTCTTGTCTTCTCATCAGGATGTGAGAGCGTCAGATTGTCTGCAGCCATCGGGTGTCCGAAGCATGAAGGGTTGAAGTCTAGAGCTATCTCATTTTTGACCGCCCAGTCAATCCACTTTGCGAAATGTTTGGTCTCGTAACGATCTCTGTCTACTTTATCTCCATCCAACTCTGCATAACTGGCATGAACGTTGACCCTTTGTTTTCCAGGTAGCAGGCTCATCGCCTTCTCTAAGTCTGCACGAAGCTCCTGACCGTTTCTTGCCTTGCCAGGATAGTTTCCGGTAGCCATGATTCCGCCGGATGTTCCTCCTGCGTCGCTTTCAAGTCCCTGAACATCATCGCCCTGCCAGCAGTGCAATGAGACCGGTACTGTGTCCATTAATTTGAGCGCCTCGTCGACATCCACTCCGTATCCGGCGTAAAT
>CAZZCN010000082.1:4188-11926 GCA_964652975.1 uncultured Oscillospiraceae bacterium
CTGTGTCCATTAATTTGAGCGCCTCGTCGACATCCACTCCGTATCCGGCGTAAATTTCCTTTGCGGCTTCATAGGCTTTCATTATGTTTTCTTTATTGCTCATATTTGTCACCATTTCCTTTCATATTTTAACTAAATGTTTTAAGTGCATAATCTCTGAACTCGATTATCCTGTCGCTAAGCGAAGGCAGTCTTTCTATTGTCTCGTCCGAAAACATGCCAAGCACCAAATCCTTGGAGGCAAGCCATTCGTGACCTATGAGTGCCCATGCGGCATCGTACAGATTGTCAAATTCCGGCTTACGCATTGCTTCGCAGACGAATTTCTGCCGTGGCTGGTTGATGTCTTCACCACTGATCTGGAAAAACTGGTACTTATCGCAAAGCATCCTTAATCTGTCCAGCTGTTCAGGTGTGTTTCTTGAAGGCATGTATGTTACAGATTTGAAATCGAGTTCTTTCAATGTTTCAAAAACATCATCAAGAAAATCATCTTCGAATTTCTGTGCTTTCTTGTCTCCGGTAACCGATTCGCCAACATCCCCAAGGTATGCATATGCCAGTACGATTCCATGTTCTTTCGCAAAATCAGAAACTTTTGCTATCGGGTAAGCCTCCTCAGTCGAAGGAATATAAAACTGCTCCACCATGTTGCCCTTGAGGACGTTAAGGAGATCGTAATCATACATTTCGTTCGATGTGTCGCTAAGAAATTTTAAATTGGCTCCCTTGATGGGTATCTGAAGCTGGCTTTCAAGTACATCTATTATTTTATCGCCTTTGCCGAATTTTGCAATCAGTTTACGGGCAACAGCAAACAACAGATGCCTTTCTGTAACGCTTCCGTAATTATATGACATCGACAGTGGAATTACATCTAGGTCATAATCTATTTCAATGCCTGCATCTCTTAGAAGTGAATTGATTTTCTTGACCATCAACCGGTTGCGTTTACCGCGCTCTGCAGATATTGTCTTGAAAAATTCTGTAAGTGCTGGAATTGCACTGTGCGGAATCCCGTGCATGGCAACGTAGGCAACTGTCTCCTGGTCGGGGTTGTTTATTCTCCTGCCCTCGAGCTTTGTACCGGCAAAACTCGCTCTGAGTTCTGCTCCAATGGTCGTTGGCATGTTCATTATTCTTCCGGCCTCTGTGAATTCTATCGCACCGCTTATGGAATCATGATCCATGATTCCTGTGGTAACAAGTCCCGACTGCCAGGATTTGAATACCGCAGCAGACGGTGAATACGGAGAAAAAGAATAAATCGTATGAATATGGCTGTTTACATCTTTTAGTCTGACAGGCGCAGGTATCTGTCCCAGGTCCGCTGCAGCTCTCAATTTCTTAAGAGCTGTCAGCCTGTCAACGCTCTTAGGCGCATTTAAATCTTTTATTAAGTTGCTAATTTCATTTTGATCCATAGTTGCCTCCAAATTTTTGTAGCCGTTACCAACGCAGCATAACAGAATTAACGAAAATGTACTAGGTTGTATACTTTGAGCCGTTTATAAGTGTATGCTCAAAGCTTTGAAAAATTCTTGTTAGGCAAGGCGGTGGTGGCTTCAAAAGAGAGGCGCAACGCTAAAACTTCGTTTTAGCTATTGAAAAATCTGATAGAAGTAGATTTTTCTTTGTATATTATACATTTAACTGAATTTTGAAGCCGCCACCAACGCAGCATAACAGGATTTTAACATAACCTAATTTAGACGCCTAGTTTGCCGCGTCGTATCATCTCCACATCACCAAAACTTCTAGTCGGCGTATACCCTGCTATCGGCATGATGCGCTCGTGGATTATATCGACAAACCAGTCAGCCTGCGGGAAGAAGTGTTCTTCAAGTTCGTATGCAGGTGTTATCCAGTTACGTGATCCAAGTACTACGGCAGGTGCGTCCAGGTCGTCAAAGCAAAGGTCGTTGATGTTTCTGGCAAGGTCATTCAAGTAGGAACCACGGTCACAAGCGTCACTTGAGAGAAGGATTTTGCCTGTTTTCTTTACTGACTCTATGACTTTCTCGAAATTGAATGGTACCATTGATCTTGCATCGATAACCTCTGCGCTGATCCCGTATTTTTCTTCGAGGATTTTGGCTGCATCAAGTGCTCTGTAAAGTGTTGCACCGATTGTCAAAATCGTTATGTCTTTTCCGACTTTCTTTACATCAGGCTCACCGAAAGGAATTTCGTAGCTTTCCACAGGAACTCCGCCTTCATGGAACTGTTCAGCTATATCGTATATTCTCTGGCTTTCAAAGAAAATGACCGGGTCAGAACCGTTAAGAGCGGTTGTCATCATTCCTTTTGCGTCATAAGGAGTAACAGGGAAGACAACCTTGATGCCGGGGATATGTGCCGCGAGTGATGTCCAGTCCTGAGAATGTTGTGCTCCGTACTTGGATCCAACGGAAACACGGATTACAACTGGCATTTTAAGGATTCCAGCAGACATTGCCTGCCATTTAGGAAGCTGATTGAAGACCTCGTCTCCTGCACGTCCAAGGAAATCACAGTACATTAATTCTATAAGTGCGCGTCCTCCGCACATTGCGTATCCTACAGCTGAACCGACTATTGCAGCTTCTGCTATTGGCGAATTGAAAAGTCTGTGGTACGGTATAGCCTCTGTAAGTCCTCTGTATACTGCAAAAGCGCCGCCCCAGTCTCTGTTCTCTTCTCCATATGCCACAAGTGTGGGATCCTCGTAAAATTTATCGAGAATTGCTTCGAAAAGTCCGTCTCTTAACTGGTAGACCTTGTTTTTTGAAACAGGTTTTCCGCTGGTGTCAAAAGCAAAACGCTCTTTTTTGGCAAGGGAGAGAACTCTTGGATTTTCTGACTTTTTCATAAGAACGTCAGGCTGGCGGTCTTCCATCTTGGCGATTTTCTTGTTGGAGAACATTATCTTCTCAATGGCGTCAGGTGTTTTTCTTAAATCCATTCTCGGAGATATTGTATCACTGGAAGCCATAAGTACTGCGTTTGTTACTGTCTCGATGATTGTTGCGTCAATTGCATCGAATTCGCTTTGTGTTGCAACTTTGGCTTCAAGGAGTTTCAAACGGTATGAGACTATTGAATCGTGCTCCATCCAGGCTTCTTTTTCTTCTTGTGTTCTGTATGAATCAGCATCGGATGGTGAATGTCCGGAATATCTGTAGGTAAGTGTGTCCATAAGAACAGGGCCGTTCTTGTTCTTGAGGATGTCAAGTTTGCGTGTCATTGCTTCAATTACTGCTAGTGGATTGTATCCATCTACACGTTCTGCATGCATCTGATCTTTGTTGATTCCGGCACCGATTCTTGCGAGGAAATCGTAGCCCATTGTCTCGCCTCTGGTCTGTCCACCCATTGCATACTGGTTGTTCATGACGTTGATCATGAGTGGCAGTCCGCCCTTCATGTCGCCTTCCCAAAGGGTTTTGTACTGGTCCATGGCCGCCATCATAAGGCCTTCCCAGACTGGTCCGCAAGCCATTGAACCGTCGCCGATGTTACATATTACAACACCGTTTTTGCGGTTGATTTTCTTGTAGAGCGCAGCTCCTACTGAGATGTCTGCTGAACCGCCGACTATGGCGTTATTGGGGTAGATTCCGAAAGGAAGGAAAAAGGCGTGCATCGAACCGCCAAGACCTTTGTTGAATCCGGTTTCTTTAGCAAAAACCTCTGCCAAAGCACCATATATAAGGAAGTCAATTGCAATTTCCTTTACAGTCTTGTTTTTGCCTTCATGAAATTTCAGAACAGCTTTGTATGCGTCTCCGCCCAAAAATTCTTCCATTACGGCTACAAGCTCTTTCTCACTTAGCTTGTGAATAGCTGAGAGTCCTTTAGCCAGAATTTCACCGTGGCTTCTGTGTGAACCGAAGATATAATCGTCAGTTGTAAGCAGATAAGCCTGTCCGACTGATGATGCCTCCTGTCCCAGCGATAGATGTGCAGGACCCGGATTGTTGTAGTCGATTCCATTGTATGCATTGGTTGTCTTGATAGAGTGGAGCATACCTTCAAACTCGCGGATATAACGCATATCGCGGTAGATTCTAAGGAAATCCTCCTTGGAAAAATTTGTCGTCTCCTGCTGAATAGTCTTGTTGTACTGGTTTACAGGAATTTTGTTGAATTCTATAAACCCGGGCTTTCTCATTTCGTTTGGATCAATTGCTAATAGCTTTGTCATTTTCTCTCCTCCATTTTTTGCAAGGAATACGGGTTTGCTTCTCGGGGGTTTATGTGAAGTCTTTGACCCAGGTTGCCTTGCTTTATTTTTTTCGTTTATACTTTATTATTTTTTGTTTTTTATTTTTATTTTCACTATCAATTTGTCTATCGATTTTTGTCTGTCTGTTGTTTTAGCTTTTATGTTTGGTGTATTTTATAGCTGAAAAATCGCTTCGCGGATTATTTCAGATACAGTTGGATGTGGGAAAATAAATTCCTTTATGTCTTCAATTTTCATCTCTGCTTCTATCAGCATTGCGGCTACTACTATTATCTCTGACGCGTAGCTACCGATGATATGGCATCCGATCAGCCGGTTGCGGACAGGGTCTACAATGATTTTGCAGATTCCGTCTCCACCTTCGTTTTCGGCCATGTATCTTCCGCTGTAATTCATTGTTATATTGACTGCTTTATATTCAATGCCCTTTTCTTTGCATGTCTGCTCTGTCTCTCCGACGCACCCGACTTCAGGGCTTGTATAGATGACCGATGGCATGGCGTTATATCGTACAGTATCTTTTTTGCCGAGAATATTGTTGATTGCGACTTCGGATTCACGATACGCTGCATGAGCAAGCATCCAAATCCCGTTCACGTCTCCTGTTGCGAAGACTCCCGGAACATTTGTCTGGCCCTTGTCATCTGTTACTATATGTCCGCGCTCTGTCAAAACTCCGAGCTTCTCAAGTCCAAATCCTGCAGTAACAGGTCTTCTTCCAATTGACATCAGAACATACTCTGCCTCGACTGTTTCCTTTTTGCCGTTCTCTTCATATTCAACAAGTCCTTTTGGCATTCCGGTCACTTTGCATGAGAGTTTGAATGTGACACCCTTTTTCTCATAGTTCTTAAGGAGAATTGTTGAAATCTCGCTGTCTGTAGGCCCTGCGATTTTGTCAAGCATCTCAATTACTGTTACTTTCGATCCAACAGAGTTGAAATAGCTTGCCATCTCAAGTCCGATGACTCCGCCGCCGACTACCACAAGTGACTTGGGTATGACTTCCAGATCAAGAATTTCACGGTTGGTCAGCACATATCCGGCCTCCAAGCCTTCCCTTGCTCCCGGAATCGGCGGCACTATTGCTTCAGAGCCTGTTGCAATAAGCAGTCTGCTGCCTTCTAAAACCTCATCGCCTACTTTTACACTTATTACGTTTCCTTCGCGTCCTACAATCTCACCGAATCCATCTTTGACGGTTACGTGGTTTTGCTTCATCTGACCTTTAATACCGAAGACAAGATTACGGACAACCTTGTTCTTGCGGGCAATAACAGCCTTTTGATCAATAGTTGCTCCGGTGGTTGTCACGCCGTACTTTTCGCCGTGGTTGGCATAATCGAATATTTTGGCGCTGTTTAGAAGTGTCTTGGAAGGAACGCATCCCTCGTTGAGACAAACGCCTCCAAGTGATTTTTTCTCTATCAGGACAGTCTTGAGACCAGCGTGACCCGCTCTCTCAGCCGCAAGATATCCTGCAGGGCCTCCGCCCAAAATAATAATATCGTACATTTTTATAATCCTTTCTTAAATTTTTTGACTTAGTAAACTTTTACACTTAAATTAATAAATAATTTTAGAAAGTTAATTTATAATTCAAATTTCAAAATTCTTCTTCAATATTTTATTAATTAACATTAATTCGAGGTATTCCGAGATGTAGGAAAAATTTCGTTAGAGCAGGAGGCTAAGTTTCAAAAGAGAGGCGCAACGCTAAAACTTCGTTTTAGCTATTGAAAAATCTGATAGAAGCAGATTTTTCTTTGCATCATAAATATGTGATCGATTTTTGAAACTGACGTCGACGAACTCTAACGGAATTTTAACACATCTCCATCAATAGTAATGAAAAATTCTCCAGTGTCTCCTTCAGCTCCTTCAAGAACCTGGCTGCCGGAGCACCATCCAGTGCGCGATGGTCGAAAGTGAGCGAGAGGTTCATTGACTGGTATGGAACTGCCACGCCATTTACATTTTTAACGGATGTCATCAATGTGTTTACTCCAAGGATACATGTCTGTGGTGGATTGATAACCGGTGTGAATGATTCTATTCCGAGTGTTCCCAGATTGGTTATGGTAAATGTTCCGCCCTTTAGTGCGTCCGGTGAAATGGTTCCCTTTTGGCATTCGGCGGCGAGTGCTTTTGCCTGCTTAGAAATCTCCGTTATAGACATCAGATCCGCATTGAAGATCGTCGGAACCATAAGACCTCTAGGTGTATCAACTGCCATGCCAAGGTTGACTGTGTTGAAAAACACCATCTTGTCGGCATAATAATGTGCGTTGCACAGACGGTGATTTTTTATAACACGCGAGACTGCAAAAAGGATAATGTCGTTCAATGTCGGATTTGCAAGTGCAAGTGATAATCCGAGTTGTTCTGCCATTCCTGATTCCTTGGCTTTTTTGAATTTTGCACGCATCTGCATAATGTCTGTCGCATCAAAACTGGTGTTGAGTGTAAGCTGTGCCATTGTTGAGAGTGATTCCTGCATCGCTTTTGCAATGAATTTTCTTATATTGGTGTGCTTCTCTTCGTATGAAACTTCGCCAACAGGCAATTTAGGAATTCTCTCTGAAGCAGTTGTTGCAGGTGTCTTTGCCAGATCTGCAACCGAAACTCTTCCGCCGATTCCACTGCCTTCTATGCCTGATGCATAATCTGTTCCAGCGGCTCCGGTGGCAAGCTTACCTTCATCAATAAGTTTCAATACATCCCTTTCAATGACTCTTCCCTTTGGACCTGTTGGTGTTACATATCTTAGGTCAGCTACGTTCTTGTTTGCAAGTGCCTTTGCTCTGGGAGAAATTGCCATGCCCTCGGTATCTGCCATAGTAGTCACGGCTGAAGTTGCAGCTGCTTGTGTTGTGGCGGTCGCGGTTGAAGCTGTAGCTGCAGGTGATGCAGCAGTTTCGGTTTTAGACGAATCCACCGATGGTTCCGCGGCCTTTGAACTTTCTTCCGCCTGACTGGCACCTTCTGGAATGAAAGCGCTGAAGTCTTCACCTTTGCCTCCTATTACACATACGTTTAGAAGACATGGGACGTCGTCACCTTCTTCGAAAAATATTGCAAGTATTTCGCCTTCTACTTTAGACGCTTCGTCAAAAGTGGCCTTGTCTGTCTCGTAAGTAAAAAGGTTGTCACCAACTTTTACCATATCTCCGACCTTAACGTGCCATTTGCCAATAATACAGCTTTCTACTGACTGCCCTTGTCTTGGCATTATTACTGGTGTAGCCATGTTGTTTCCTCCTAAAATAATTTTTTGCTAATCATACTTTTTAAGTATTCAGTTTTTCGTACTTTTCAAGTAGTGTTTTTGTTTGTCCGATTTCTTTTCGTCAAATCATTCTTTTTATTTACATAATGAATTGTTGGCACACTATTTCTTCTGCTACTTTCTCGATACAAATTTGTATTTCGATTCATTTACATAAAACTAGTTCAGCATTTTCTGTCCGCCGGTTACCGGAATCGCCTGACCTGTCTCGTAACATTGCT
>CAZZCN010000083.1:0-11546 GCA_964652975.1 uncultured Oscillospiraceae bacterium
GTAGGACTTGGTATATCCGAAATGTATAACGATATCGCTATTGATATTGGACAATTAGAACTGACTATCCCCAAATGGGACGAAAAGCGAAAGCCAGTTGAAATTTCTATTGAGTATTTAGACCAGCCTTCAATAGGATTTTGCGACACATGTCGCATCATTGTAAAAGTAGAAAATACAACCATGCAATCAATAAAAGGAAAAATCAAATTCGGGTCTGTCCCGGCTGGTTGGAAAGCCAGTGTAAACGACATGCAGCTAGAGTTAAAGGCGAATTCAGTAGAAGAAATCTCTGTAGTATTTGAAACTGATGAAGACATTAAGATGCTGAATCAAAAAAACATTATAGATGTGTCGTTCGAAAATGAAACCGGTCTTGAAATGACACTGTTTGAATTCGGTATTGCTGGAGCAATCACATGGAATGTCTTCGGTCCTTATATAGAACCAAGAGAATTTATAGCAAAAGAGAACGTTCCTCCATGCCATGCTGAAGATGTGATTCTTCCACCAACGGAGACAATGTTCTCCAATATGGCATTACCCGAGAAAGAGTATATGGATGAATCCCTGCTGATTTCAAGTGCAGAAAAGCTACAACCTGAAAGGGTAATAAAAGCCAGCGAAGATCTGATACTTATTGATGAAAATTTTGGCACATATGGCGAAGCCACATTTTATCTGTATACGGATTTATGGTTTGAAAATGAAATGAAAACATGGATTGTCATAGGCAACAGTGACGCATATAAAATCTGGGTAAACGGTGAATTGATTCAGGATTTTGACGAGGCAAGGACATGGCAGCCTCAAAGCCACGGCAGCACGGTTCATTTCAAAGAAGGTGCTAACAGGGTAGTGATTAAACTGACACGAAGAGCTCAAAATTTGAAATTTTCATTTGGTATAAGAGGAATTGCAAAAAAACATTATCATGCACAAAAGTGGAGAACCGATTTTGCCTGCCTTAAATAGAAGACAGAAAGATGAAGAAACAGGGTTAAAAACAAATACAAAGAACAAAAATGTAAAAGAAGAGATTAAATCAGAGATTAAAAGGACAGAGAAGGGCAGAGAGACAGAAAAGACACAGGAAAAGACAGAAAAAACACAGGAAAAGACAGAAAAAGACAGAAAAAATAAAAAATGGAGGAAAGAAAAATGAAAAAGAAAATCACAGCCCTGTTATTCGTTGCAATGATGGTCAGTATGTTGGCAGTAACCGGAAGTGCTGCAACCACAGGTAAGGTTACAAAGATTTACGGTACCGAAACAAGGGCCTTTGCCTGCGGTGGATTCAACGAGTTCTATACATCAAAAATGTTCATCTGGGTTCAGCTTGACACCGACATAAGTTGTGCATCCGGAGTACTCCTTCAAAATCAACAAGTGCTGGGTGACACAACATTAAAACCGGCTTGTAATGACAAAATTAAAATCGGCGGGTTGACAGTAAAGCAGCTGAATGCTGCCTCCGGAAACCCTTATTCGGCTATGGTTGCCTATGAAGCAAACGGCAGCGGCAAAATCAGAATCAGCATCTGGCTCTCTTGGGGTGGAGAATCAATACAAGACATCTTCAAAAAAGAGGTGCATCCAACAGTCACACTGGAAGTGCTGTCAGGGATGAAGGTTCCTGCTAACGGATATTCTATGTCCAACAAGGTATATGCAGACATTGCACCGATAAAGTACCAGCTGTCAATTGCAGACCTGGAGTTTTTGGCTGATAAAACGAACGCGGGATACGATGATACTAAAAAAGACTGGGTCAAGCCGATGTTTGAAGACCTGACAGCACAATGGACAGTTGTTAGCAACAAAGCGACTCCAACACCTACAAAACCTGCGACTTCCAGCAAGACAAGTGTTGCTGCATCATCAAATGCAACATCCACGACAAATTCTACACCTACAGACACCTCGTCCCAGACAGATTCAACATCAATTGATGAATCAGCTGTATCAACAGATTCCGAAACACCATCTGCAGATTCATCAATGTCTACCGAAGAATCTACAATGAGTGAAACATCAGCAACAGATTCAAATACAAGCAAGGCTGATGATGAAGGCACATCGGCTCCGATTCTGCCAATTATATTGGGAATCATTGGAGTTCTTGTGCTTGGCGGTGGAATAGGATACTTCTTCTATCTTAAAAGAAAAGGCGCATAAAATCAAATTTGCAAATAATTTCACATCAGGACTAAGATATAATCCTGCCTTGATATGATTCAAATCTGGAGGCTCAAATGAAAATAACTCTTAAGCAGCAGACTGCATTGGTAGCGGCTCTTGTTGGCGTTGGAATTGTTCTTGTGTCAATGTCGGGATACTTTATCCTGAACTCACTGAAAGGTGACAAGAACAGTCAAAGCAGTTCAAACAGCCAGGAATCTTTAATAAATTCAGAGGATGGAATATCTATGGACAACTCAGTTGTTTCAGGGAAAAGCGAATCCGGGAATTCGAGCGGCAACAGCACATCGGGCAAAACATCTTATGTCTCCGCTCAATCAGATACAGCGCCTACTACCGCGAGCAAATTCGTCTGGCCCAAAACCAATCGAACGGTTATATCCTCGGTTAAAATGCAAAACGGGATTCCGAGGCTTAATATTAACGGTTCGCAGGTTCCGCCAATAATGCTTTTTGGTAATACCGACATGAATGCCAGAAGCAATATTTTGACCGAGGAATTCAAGAAAGCGGCTAAAGGGAATATTCATCTGCATTCATTGACATCAAGCCCGGCAATCGGTGAAAACAACCCGCCCGAGGTGCAGTACTTTGACGTGGCAAACGATCTGGACGTAATGCTCCAGGGCGATCCGGAAGGATTTGCACTTTTACGTGTCAATGTAGGAAAATATTACAACACGTCAAAATATCCTGCTTCAGATATCGTAAAATATTCGAATCCGAGAAATTCGGATTTCAATCCAATGGTTTCGATAGCATCGGATCTTTGGTTTACACAAGCGAAAAAAATGCTTGCGGACCTGGTTTCATATATCCGCAAGGATCCACTGTACTCGAAGCATGTAATGGGATACCACATTGAATGCGGTGAATGGTTCCAATATATGTTCCGCGAGAACGGTGTGGATATCTCGCCAGCCAACAGCAAGAAGTTCAGGGAATGGCTCCAGCAAAAATACAAATCCGATGCAAATTTGAAAGCTGCCTGGGGAGCCCCCCTCATTTCACTTCAGACAGCAACCGTACCTGAAGACCTGCCCGGCAACCAGTCCGGAATACCGGAGAGTATGACTCTGTTATTGAAAAAAACAGACCAACGCTACGTTGATTACCTTGATTATATTGGAGACCTCGTCTCATCAAGAATTGAGGGACTTGCTGAAACTGTTAAAATTGCGAGCAACCGTGAAAACATAGTTATAGCATTCTACGGATACCTTTTCGAACTTGCTGACCCGGAGTCGGGGCATTTCAGCCTGGAGAAAATATTAAAATCTCCGAACATTGACGGTCTTTCCAGTCCGGAATGTTATCTGGACAGAAATTATTCAGAACTTTTCCCCAAACAGCCATCAGGAAGCACAGGAGCTTTCATGTCTGCGGTTGACACAGTGCAGAGAGCAGGTAAACTGTGGATTGTAGAGAGCGACCAAAGGACTTTTATAAATCGCGCCGAAGCGGATACAGAACATGACAATTATCTGGTTCCGATGCAATCCGTCAAGGAGATCAACGAAGTATCTAAACGGGACGTCGGGTCTGCGATGCTCAGGGGTTCAGGGATATGGTTTATGGACCTTTGGTCTGTAGGATGGCTTGACGACCAGTCAATATGGGATACAAACGGCAAGCTGGCCGAAGTTTATCAGGCATACGCAAAATCAAGGAAAAGCGCACCGAAACTGGATGTAGCATTTGTTGTTGATGAAAAGGCCATGTCGCTTGTAGCGCAACCGACTGATTCTGCATGGCATTTTCTGAGTTATCAAAGGTATGACTTTTATCGGGCAGGTATAAGCTGGGGAATGTTTTCAACTCAGGACTTGTATAATGGCAATCTTGCAAACGCCAAGGTGATTTTTATTCTCGATCCATTCAGACTGTCTGCGGATAATGTAAGCAAAATAAAAAAGGCCGCCACGGGAAAGACACTGGTCTTCTCCTATGGATTCGGCATGACATCACCATCGGACATTTCAGCGCTGACCGGAATGAATATTGTTCAAGACAATAATCAGACAAATATACAGATGACACCTGCTACAGGTGCATCAAAACTTGGATTGCAGTCTAAAGAGACTTTCGGGACATCCGTCATGTCAAACCCCCGTTGGTATGTGGCTGGCGGTGCCGACTCAATTGTCGGAAAATATGCTGATGGAAAGACAGGATTTGCCGTCAAGCAAAACCCGTCCTACAAGACAGTGTTTTTCGGTGGCATGCGAATGGATACCGATGTTATCCGGGCAATAGTGAAATATGCAGGGAACACACCGATTTTTGCACAGACTGACGATGTAGTGATGGCAAACGAAAACCTGGTTATACTACACAGTTCTAAAAACGGAATCAAAAAAGTGACCTTTCCATCTAAATGCGATGTCTACGACTATTTTAACAATCAATGGTACTACGGCGTTACGAGCCTGCAGACAAGCATGTGGATGGGTCAGACCAATTACTTTTTCTATGGTTCCAAATCCGATATTTTATCAATGAAACTGCCTAAGTGGTAGCATGAATGCGAGGAAAGATAATGTTTACAGAAAAGCGATATTCAAAGAGTGTATTCAAAGTGGATTTTTCCGGTATAAAACCGGTAGATCCTCAAATAGTTGCAAAAGTTGAAATGACTGGTGGAAAGCCTTGTCTTAAAATCAACGGCAGAGTGGAAGCACCGATTTTCTTTTTCGGCAACACTGAGGCAAAAAACCACGAGCCTTTTGTCAACGAACAGATAAGGATGGCAAGTAGAAAAGGGGTCCACCTGCATACTGTTGTTGTGCATTTTCCGGTGATGCCGGAAGGTTACAAGAGAAATTTCGACTGGATTGACAAGGTGCTGGACTATGTACTGGAAGCTGATCCGGATGCGAAAGTCCTTATCCGTGTGCCCCTGTACCCGCATGATGTCGAGTGGTGGAATGATAATCTGCATGGAGATATCATGGAGTTTGGTGATGGATCAAGTTCAATCACCTGGTGGGAGAAGTTTCATCCTGACGATCTGATGAAATATCATGACGGCAGCACATCTATCCCCTCGGTCGCATCAGAAGAGTGGATGAGCCAGACGATATCAGCATTAGATGCAGGAATTGGGTATATTGCAAACCATCCTATCTACTCATCCTGTGTAATAGGATACCATCTGACTTATGGAAGTTCCGGTGAATGGTTTTACATGAAATACAGAGAAAAGGGCTATGACCACAGCGAAGCAAATAGAATCGGCTTTACAAAGTGGCTTAGGGAAAAATACAGATCTGAAGACGCAGTTTCAAAAGCCTGGCTTCGAAAAATAGCAAATATTGGCACAATAGAAATACCGGAAATCCCTAATGAGTTTTTCGGGTCAAGGGACAACAAGGTTCTTTTGTCAGACGAAAACAGGGATGTAATGGATTTTTACGAGTACATTAATGACATCAATGAACTCAGGATTGAACAGGTTTCTCAATTTGTTAAAATTAAAACAAACAACAAGAGCCTTGTTATGATTTTCTATGGATACAATTATGAATTACCGGACCCCAAATCAGGGCACGGTTATTTGCAGGAACTTTTGGAATGCGGGTTTGTAGACATGCTGTCGAGTCCAATCAGCTACCAGGACAGGGCGGAGGGCGGAGTTATGGCATATATGGCCCCTGTGGACACTGTTCAGATGCACGGCGTAATCTGGATGGTTGAGGATGACACAAGAACTTACAGAGCAAGCAATCTAGACGGAAACGACTCCGGATTCAACCCGACAATCGCCGAGGAATGGGTGACCAAGGAAATCCATAAGAGGAATTTCTCAAGCATCATAGCGCATGCAAACGGTATGTGGTGGATGGATTTGTGGGGTTCCGGATGGCTTCTTGACGAAAATATCTGGGAAAACAACAGAAAGCTGATTGATGCATATAACTCATATATTGACCTTCAAAAACCGTTTCTCCCGGAGGCTGCTTTCATCATAAGTGAAAAGAACGCCTTTTATATGAACAACCCCGGGAAACATCAGATCGATCTGATTTACAAGTCGAATATCGATATATACAAGTCGGGGCTCTCAGTAGGATATTACACTTTTGATGATGCGATCAACGGCAGGCTTCCCGGAAGCGTCAAACTTCACATCTTTTTGAATGCCGTCCATATCAATGAAATACAGCTCGATAAAATCAAGAATAACCTTATGAAAAACGGAAACACTCTGCTTTTTAATTTTGCAGTCGGAGATGCAGACAATGAATACTCAAAAGATTTGCTTGGCATGAATCTAATCCCGTTTGATACGAACGATTATAGTCCGATGTATTATGTTGAAAGCGGTAGAGGCATTGATATTATCGAGCGATTTGGTGAGGACGGAGAAATATCCGTCGCCGGTAAAAAAGAATCAGACTATACGATGATTTTTTGTTCATATCCAACTGTTAACGCTGAGAGATTACGAAAAATCGCCCGCTACTGCAATATTCATGTGTATTGCGAGACAGATGACTTTTTCGTAGCAGGGACCGATATTGTTAGTATCCATGCAAAAGTTGGTGGAAACAAGACGATAAAACTGCCGTTTACTGCTGAAATAACCGATTTTGACACCGCGGAGCAGACTTTTTCCGATACTATCGAGATTCAAATGGCTGCCAATACGACAGCTATATATTTTTACAAAAAAATATAGCAAAGGTGCGATAGCTTATGCAAATGCGGGCTCGGACCGGACACCGATGAATAAAAAATTATTACAAGCGAGGTAGAAACTATGTTTTCAATATGGAACCAGCCGGAATCAGTGGTAAAAAGCGACAGTTTCTCAGTGTTTGTGAAAGACCCGGCCGACGTTGAATACATGCCGGTTTTTTGCAGCCATATTTTCGTGGGACACCAGAAAGGTGAGTTTTCATCATCGTCCATGACTGTGTTTGACTTTGACGGTATAGTTGATGTCAAAGTGGTTTTTCATGATGAGAAAATAGAAAATTGCGATATAAGACCACATTCATACGGAATATCTCCGGTTAAGAACGCGGAGGAGAACGCAATCTATTTTTCTATCAAACAGGTGGAAAAGGCACCGCGAAAGCTTGTGATCCGAATGAACGATGACTGGGAGAGCAAATGTCTGCATCTGCTTACCAATACGCTGGAGAAGGACGCACCTTCCAAGGACGACAGAAATGTTTACTATATTAAAGCCGGAGACGATATTCCACTGACATTACCTGAAGGAAAAAATACATACTACTTCGGCGAGGGAATCCATACACTGCCACAAGGTCTATGGACGGAAGTTGACCTTGGCAGTGAGACAGCGCTGGAGAGATTTGAAATTCTGCAGGGCGATTTCTTTCTTTCGGATTGTTACGTTGATGAACGCAAACTTGATCCGCTGAAGTTTGTTCTGGAATCAAAAGAAAAGAGGCAAGACCCTTACAAGATTCTATTTGACGGCACTCAAAATACACAATCAGGCCTTATAAAAGGTGAATTTGCAAAAGTTAAATGCAGGTATGTAAGACTCCGGATGCTTGGAACGACGCTCAAAAAGGGTTGGATATTTTCGTGCATGGTAAACGGGCTGCGACTTTTCTCTCCGGATTCGGAAGTGGACGTCGCTCTTGGAAAAGCCTGTGACGGTGCAATGCCTTCATTTAGAAACCTCACAGACGGAAATCCGTCAACTGCATATACCAGCAAAAACCGTTGTGGCAACTGGCATGCGGGAGAGTCGTTTTTCCTGTCAAAAGACGGAACTGATGTGTATATTCCTGCAGGTGCAGTTGTAAAAGGCTGTATTGCATCCGATGATGTTTCAAATCTTTCAATTACAGGGCGTGGAATATTGGACTCCAGTGAACTGCATCACGAAAATCCTTTGCCTGGCGAAGCCCGCTCGGGTGCGATATGGTTGACCGGTGGGGAGAATTATTTCATCGAAGGTATAACAGTGCTTGATGCACCAATGTGGCAGATTGTTTTGAATTACAGCCAGAATATCGTGGTGCGCAATATAAACCTTATAGGATATGTTGTAAATGCAGACGGAATCCATTTAAGCGGATGCCGTGATGCAATAGTTGAAGGATGCTTTGTCAGGACCTGTGATGACCTGATTGTCATCTATCACTACGGAGCGACGTCCAACGTAACGGTTAGAAACTGTGTGTTTTTAAATGACGATGCACATGTGTTTTTGTACGGGCTTGGCGAGACGAAAAACGCTTCTATCAAAGACATGATAATCGAGGACTGCGACATAGTATCCCAGCAGGAGGCGCCATGGGAGCCTTACAGATTTTCTGGTGTGTTCAAATTCTGGGCCCATGGAGGCAACAGTATCGAAAACATCCGTATCGAAAGGGTTCGCATAGACTCGTTCCGCGACGTAGGAAAGGGGTGTGTTTTCCAGTTCAGGACAGAACTAAGATTTGCAGGGGAGCATCCAGGTGAAGCAGTCAGGGGAATATACATTAAGGACTTGTCCGTTGAGGATTTGACTGAAACGCCCTCGCTACTGAGCGGTGTATCATTTGAAAATACAGTTTCAGAAATTGTATTTGAAAACTATACACGTGCAGGCAAAAAGATTTTGCGCATTGAAGATGCAAATATTCATTGCGAAGGAGTAGTAGAGGGTGTCAGGTTTATTTAATGAAACGAAAGCAATAAACCGGGTGTTTTCACTTTATTATCAGATTGCAAGGGATATCAGAAAGTATTTATTGTATTTAGCAAAACACCAAGGTATGCCAAGGTGAATACGATTTTTTGCAAAATGAAAGGTATTTACAATATGAAGTCTTTTAATTAACTAAAAGACTTGGCTACTTGTGAATAAATATCCATAAAATATAAAATCAGTAACTAGAAAGAGACGATTTGATGAATAATATAATAAAAGAAAAACTGGAAAAAATATACACGCTGTATAGTCCAGAACGGATAGCGATGAGCAAAGAGCGATTCCTTTTATTGGACAAGGGATTTAAACCAAAAGACCGTTATCCTTTTACATTAAGCTTTCCGTATTTTGGCGCATATGATGTGAGCCATCCTCCGAAAGAAAGGCTGGATGCCTATCTTGACGCTTTCCTTTTTCTACATCAATTTGA
This sequence comes from uncultured Oscillospiraceae bacterium, assembly GCA_964652975.1. Classification (GTDB taxonomy): domain Bacteria; phylum Bacillota; class Clostridia; order Saccharofermentanales; family UBA5734; genus CAZZCN01. The sequence continues at coordinate 9,315 of CAZZCN010000083.1, forward strand.
TGACGACACCATCCCATATGTTTTTCCGGGACTGGACCATGCCACAATACCTTCGATGTTTGGCGCTGGAGAAATAAAATCCGGCATTGAGACGACTTCAGAAAAGATAATAAAGTCAGTTTCCGATGTTTACAATCTGCCGGATCCGTCAATACACAAAGGCAGTGCAGCATACAAATGGATTGAAATGGCCGAATATATTCTTGATGAGACTAACGGACAGATGCCCGTAAATGTCTGTGACATGCAGGGACCTTTCGATTCATGCGCACAAATGTGGAGCTACGATGAGATGTTTATGGCGGCATATGAAAATCCGGATGCATATAATCATATAATTTCGAAAATCATCGAAGCTTTCGGTCTGTTATGGCAGGAGCAGAAGAAGATACTGGGAGATGCCTTCCTGGGGACCCACTTGTTTCCACAGGGCTGGGTTCCAAAGGATTGCGGCGTTGCTGTTTCAATTGACAGCCTTGTTATGATTTCGCCCGATTTTTATCAGGAGTTCTATAGACATCATCTTGAAAAAATGAATGCTGATCTGGGTGATTTGACCATACATTCCTGTGGTGATTTCAGGCATGTAATCAAGGATTTGTGTGAAACCGCCGGTGTTAAAGCTATAAATGCTTCGCAGCTTAATTCAAGACAGTTGCATGAGGCGGGTCTCGATAAGAAAGTCCAGCTTCTTTTAACAATTGATTATGAGAATCTGGCGGACGAAATGAATTATATCAAAGAAAACGATTTGAATGTCAGAATATGCATCAACGGAGTAACACCGACAACGCCCGGCAAAAATGAAAATCCTTCAGCCTGGGTAAAAGATGACTTTGATGAGATATTCAGGCGAATGGAAAGAATAAAAGAAATCATGAGAGTGTAGGAAGTTTAATTCTACAAGCTAAATAAAATAACTGTATGACCCGTATCAGCAAAACAATATGTTTGATTGACGCGAATTAATTTATTATTGGAGGATTTTATGAATAGCAAAGAACGTTTAGTAGCAGCAATGAACCACAAAAAAACGGATAAAGTGCCCGTTGACTTAGGTGCAACAGCAGTAACAGGAATACATGCATCTACCCTTTATCATTTGCGAAATGGACTGGGTCTTCCTGAAAAACCAATTATTGTTCACGAAGTATTTCAACAGCTGGGATTTGTTGAAGAAGATGTAAGAAAAGCTTTAGGTGTCGATGTTGTTGGGATTGGACCATACAGAAATTTTATTGGGAACAGAAATACTTCCTTCAAAAAAACATATACAGCACCTCCCGGTATTAAGTCGCTCGTTTGCGAGGAGTTTGAATATGATGTTTTGCCCGATGACAGCAGATTAGCATATCCGCAAGGGGACAGAACTGTAGCGCCATCACTAAAAATGCCAAGTGGAGCATTTTTTTACGATTGCATTGAAAGAAGCCAGACAACAGTAGATGATGAAACTGATCCTTATGAAGATTATAAAGATGCATTTGGTATCATGGATGATGAAGAAATAAATTTTCTTAAAAATGAATCTGAACAAGTATATAATAACTCCGATTTAGGTGCTATTATTAATTTTGGTGGTGCGGCATTTGGTGATGCTGCGATTCTGCCAGCGGCACACCTTAAAAATCCGAAAGGGATCAGGAAACTTGAAGAATGGTATGCGGCTCACCTATTAAATCCCGGTTATATTCAAGCAGTATTTGAAATGCAATCAAACGCAGCACTCAAAAACTTAAAAATCTTATGGGAAACTGTGGGAGATAAAGCACAGGCAGTTTTTATGAGTGGTACTGACTTCGGTACACAAAGAGGTGAAATAATGGGGATTGATACATTCAGAACAATGTATATCCCCTACTATAAAAAAGTGAACGACTGGGTACACCAAAATACGACTTGGAAAACCTTTTATCATTCCTGCGGCTCCATTTCAAACTTTATTGAAGATTTCATCGATGCAGGTGTTGATATTTTGAACCCTGTTCAATGTTCCGCGTTTAATATGGATGCAAAGTCCCTGAAAGATAAATATGGTGACAGGATTGTGTTTTGGGGTGGCGGAATTGATACGCAACATACCTTGCCGTTTGGAACACCGGACGAATGCTACAAAATGACAACAGAGCGTTTAAAGATTTTTTCTGAAAATGGTGGATATATTTTCAATCCTGTTCATAATATTCAAGCAAAAACTTCTGTAGAAAACATCATAGAAATGTATAAAGCGGT
>CAZZCN010000084.1:0-11396 GCA_964652975.1 uncultured Oscillospiraceae bacterium
TTTTTGGCGGAGAAAGAGGGATTCGAACCCTCGCTGGGGTTGCCCCCACTAACGATTTAGCAAACCGCCCCCTTCGGCCACTTGGGTATTTCTCCAAAAATGTTTGCCGAGCTTTAGTTGATTGCTGATATTAAGTTGTAAAAAATCCGCAAGTAAATGCGTATTTTTTTGGCGGAGCGAACTCTCACCGCTGCACTAACTTTTCTATAATAATTCGCATGCTAAATGCGAATTATATGGCGGAGCGAACTCTCTCCGCTTTCCCAACTTACTTTTAATCTTCGCGCTATGTACGCGAAGATTATGGCGGAGAGAGTGGGATTCGAACCCACGGTAGACTCACATCTACGCCGGTTTTCAAGACCGGTGCCTTAAACCAACTCGACCATCTCTCCATGTGCATGACCTTGCGTGCCTTGATATTTTACAATGAAAGGGGAGTTATGTCAATTGCTATTTTAAAAAACATAAATGTAGTTAACGTGAAAGGTATTTGTAGCAAATATATAAGCTATCTGCGGTATTGTTTGCTATTATTTGTTTTTACCGGCCATGATATCATACAAACGGTCCAAATCCTCATAAGAGTAATACTCTATAACAATAGTGCCTTTTTTATTACGGTCCTTAAGCTTAACCTTTGTGGATAAAAGCTTCGCTAATTGCGCTTCGAAATCCCTTACACTTGTTACATGCTGTGGATCAGGAACTTTTTTCTCTTTTTTGGGTAAAAGGAGCTGCTTTACTAATCTTTCTGTCTCTCGCACACTGTATTGCTTTTCTGCGATAAGCTTAGCGGACTTTATTTGAAGTGCTTCGTCTGGAATGCTTAAAAGCGCCCTCGCGTGACCGGCTGATATCTCCTCGCTTGTAACAAGACCAAGAATAATCTCCGGAAGGCTAAGTAGTCTAAGTGAATTTGCTATTGCTGGCCTGCTTTTACCTACCACAGCAGACAGCTTTTCTTGAGTGAGGCGATGCTCTTTTATTAAACGATCAAGTGCATTTGCCTCTTCTATAGGATTCAAATCCTGTCTCTGAATATTCTCTATAAGTGCCTGCTGCATGACTTGCAGGTCAGTAAGCTCTCTGACGATTGCTGGAATCATTGCCAATTCGGCTATTTTTGCAGCTCTCCATCTTCGCTCGCCTGCTACTATTTTGTATCCAAGACCCTCTTTCCTTACAATTATTGGCATTATTATTCCATTTGCTTTTATAGATTCCGCTAATTCATTTAATTTCACTTCATCAAATGCTTTTCTTGGCTGATCTACATTCGGACTTACATCGTTAATTTTGAGATTGATGACAGAATCTCTTGGACTTTCCGGTATGCCATCGGTTGATAGAAGAGCGCCAAGGCCCTTGCCAAGGCCTCTGTGTGAATGTGATAGCGATATGGAATCAGAAATCGAACTGTTTAATGAAGGTTTTGCGGATGCTTTAGACAAAGGCTTCTGTGTTTTCATAAGTTATTTCTCCATTTTCAAATTATTTGTAAAAATATTAAATACCGTTATTGCTGTTTTTGCTGTTTTTACATAGGACGATACATTGTTACAACCTTGGTACTATCTCATTGCCATCATGTTGCAGAATCATTACTCTTCGATAAATTCTGGCGCTCATTCACTACTAAATATTAATTATCATGGTATAACTCATAAGCTTTTACTAATATGATTATAATGCAATTAATCAATATGATTTCATGGGCGATCCAGGTGGTATGCATCAGTATATTTTTGATTTCGATAACACTTATTACTTACTTAGATGTGCCGCTCTTTTTATAACTTCTTTTGCCAAAAACTCGTAAGAGTCTGCACCTTTTGATCTTGAGTCGTACTCGTTTATTGATAGACCGAAGCTTGGAGCCTCACTTAATCTGACGTTTCGAGGAATTATTGCCTTAAAAACCTTTTCCCCAAAATATTTCTGGACTTCCTTGGCTACCTGATGTGATAATTGTGTTCTTGAGTCAAACATGGTAACAACAACACCGAATATATCAAGAGAAGGATTCAAATGCTTTTTGACAATATTTATAGTGTCCATCAATTGAGTAAGACCCTCAAGAGCATAATATTCTGACTGGATAGGCACAATAACGCCATTTGCAGCAGTTAATGCATTTATTGTGAGAAGCCCAAGAGATGGGGGACAGTCCATGATTATAAAATCATAATCATTTTGAATAGTCTGAAAAACCCGTTTTAGAACAGTTTCTCTAGAAAAAATATTAATCATTTCAATTTCAGCACCAACAAGATCGATATTTGCCGGACAGACTGAAAGATTTTTTCTTCCTGACTGGTGTATGGTAGATTGAATTGAAATGCCGTCAACAAGGACATTATAGACTGTTTTACTTAAATCCTTTTTCTCGACTCCTATGCCGCTTGTGCTATTACCCTGTGGATCAATATCTACGAGAAGTGTCTTTTTGCCTTTCAACGCAAGGTATGAAGATAAATTAACGCTTGTTGTTGTTTTTCCCACGCCACCTTTTTGATTAACGATTGCTAATACTAAAGCCATTATAATATTGCCTCTTTTCTGAGTTCATTTTTATTGTTTTGATTTTAACATGTTTCACTTAAGATAGCTATACTTTTAAAAGTGGAATGATTAACAAAAACCATAAATTGTTTCACGTGAAACAATTTATGGCTAGATACATCGATTTAAATTTTTATTCAGCTCGGTGAATCAAATCTCGATTCAAATTATAACAATATATGGTTTAAAATGTTTCACGTGAAACAATTTATGGCTAGATACATCGATTTAAATTTTTATTCAGCTCGGTGAATCAAATCTCGATTCAAATTATAACAATATATGGTTTAAAATGTTTCACGTGAAACATTTTTCTATGAAATGAAATGATATCAATTTTAATATGTAAAATGACAATCACATTTATTCAGAAATACCTGAAAACGTTTGATAGACAGGCTTTGAATATATTGAGAATTACAGCAATAAGGAACATATTGGCAATATTCTTCATGCAAAGCATTTTCTCCGAGAATGTCAATCCTGAGTTAAAATAATGGTCAGCACAAATAATTATTGAAGAGGTACAACCTTGTGTATCAAGCAGTCATTCTTTTCGAAATGAATTTTCAAACTTTTGGTGACTTTATAAATCAAATTTTTCACTTAATGCTATTCATGTAGATCATAAATGCTTATGAAAGAAATTGCTATAAATTATTTTATATACAATAGTTATTATTAATATGGTTCGCATATAACATATTAACGTATAGCTCGCGAATGTTTATTTCGTGTTCTTATTATAAAGCAATTGCTTCGCGTGAAAGAATATGTGAGCAGGTATAAAAGTGCGAGTTCAATAACGACTGGCTAGAAAGCTCACAGATAATCCATATTGTTACCTTGCTGCTTAGATTATATTGTGCGAAAAATATTTTTGGGAAATACAGGAAGCAAGAATATTCTATTTATGTATAATAACTTATTTACGATATTCTATTTACTACTGCATTCATACAAATTGTTTCACGTGAAACAATTTGTATGATAAGTAATTTATTCCCATGGATATCAAAATCTTACCAATCAAGTTAGTTATAAATATTATAATGAGCTGTAAATTTACATTATAAGAATAACAATGGTTGAGTAAGTCAATACAGCGGTTGAGTAAACCATTAGAGCGGTTGAGCAAACCAATACAATGTTGAGCAATTGCAATTTATTGCTTGCAACAGCATGATTTTGATTGAAAACCGTAAATAGACATAAACTCTAAATGAAAGACTAATATAGTAGTTAATATATTTGCTATCATGATAAATAATTCTAACGACAATACACATTTCTGAAAACGGATAAAATGATAGATTAATAAACACAAAATGAAAGGTGATTCGCCTTTTATATATAATAGCAATTTGGCGAGAGAACTGCTTATACAGACTAATCTATTTGGTCGAGAGATTTTCGCTTTTGTCTAGTATTGATATCAGTTCGCTCAAAAGTTTTTTGCCAAGTTTTAATTGTTTGCATTTTTAGAAAATCATAAAACGGAAGAATTTCTTCTTTTGTGTCATACAGTTCAAGCGCTTCGTAATATTGCCGTTTATCTTCATTATATATAATAGTCGGCGGTTCCCCGTGTGTCAGCAGATAATAATTTAACAGTGTTCTGCCAACGCGACCATTTCCATCAGCAAATGGGTGTATATGCTCAAACCGTAAATGAAAATACGAGGCAGCTTTTAATATATCTTTGCCTATATAATTATTCAATTCATCAACTATTTCAGACAAACCGCTTTCAACCTCGTCTGGAGGAAAGCCGACCTCGTTTTTACCGGTGACATAATCATGTTTTTTGAATTGACCCGGTCGTTCATCGTTTACAATATATCTTCTTTCATCATAAGTGCCAGATGTCAAAATACTATGGATTTCCAAAATAAGAGATAATGAAAAGGGTTCTCTACTTATTATTTTTGCCTTAAGAAAATCGTAACATAATTTCTGGTTCTGTTGCTCAAAAATTGCCCTGGTAGAACCGGAATACCCTGTTACCTTGCCATCCTCGAAAATCTCCCTCGTGTCATGGTACTCAATTTCATCATTTTCGATTTTACCCGAATGGTATGCAAATAAAATCCTGAAATTATCAAGGGCAAGATCAAGCGATTCGATGGAATTGACATTAAATTGTTGCCACATATCCCTGACTTTCTCATAATAATCCATTTGCAAATCCTCCATTTTCGATGGTATTATGACGATATTATATCATAAAAAATGCAAAGTCCGGAAAAGACAAAAAGAAATGTGTGGTTTGGTTTTCAACAACAACAATTGCATTCAACTCATACTTACTATGTCTAAATAGAAGATATATAAATAAAGTGGATATAATGCTTGAATCTATAAATGAAACAGGTGGATATCTGTATATATCCAGGAGAACAACGAATAAAAGCAATGAGAATTACAATTCAAGGGCGATAATTTGATAAAGAAACTTGTGAAAAAAACGTCAATTAAAATTGAAGACAGCAATTCGTTACTTTCGTGGAATTCAGTCATATATTCCTAAAAATGCTGCTAAAATGACGCTGCGCAGACAAAAATATAAATATTACTAAAAACATAAGATAAAAGAAACATAATTAAAAAAGATATAAAGTCATCAAAATGTGGATAATAGCATCGATAATGCTAAACAAGAATTCTAAAAACTATATTAAAAGAAAACATCAAAATAATGCAAATTGGAAGACCAAGCGAGTGAATGTTTGAAAGATTTACATCATTTATTGCTGAAGTTGCATTCGAACTTCTTTTCTCATCGGCAGAAAAGTTCACATAAATGCAATTTTCAAGCACCCACCTTGATCCTTATGATTCAATGTCAATAAGTTCCGAGTTCGATAACCTTATCGATATAAAATTTGAATGTTTCATAATCGACAGTCTTCGGGATTGAATGATCGCTGTGCGCCACAAACCCATATCCGTTTTTGACAATCGGAATTTTTGACTCCAATTCTTCGGTAATAATATCAAAATCATTTGTATATAGCTTACGAACATCAATTCCGCCCATCAATGCAATTTTGTCGCCATATTGCTTGTGAATTCTGAGCAAATCCATACCGGCCTTTATCTCAATAACTTGTAAGCAGTCGATTCCGGCTTCAATCATGTATGGGAGAAGAGGTTCGACAAAACCACAAGAGTGCATTATTACCGGAAGCCCCACACTATGAGCATAATTAATTGTTTTAATATGTGCTGGCATAATAAGTTCCTGATAAAGCTCAGGTGACATAAATGGCTTTCCCTTGAATCCCATATCCTCATAGTACCAGATACCGTCAGGGTATCCTTCCTGCTCGAAAAGAATCTTCTGCATCTCTATCGTCATATCTGAAAGAACTGTTACCATGTCCTCAATCCATTCAGGCTCCAACAGCATTCCCACAAGCATGTTTTCGTGTCCGCAGATCGGATGCATGAGTTCAAATACATTAACTCCGCCCCATACTAAAAATCTTCCTGCCTTGGCAGCTTGCTCCTTTGCAAGCCTATACTGCTCGAAATTAATTCTTCTTAAGTCAAGCGGCTTTGTAAAATGCGGCTTGATATAATGCTCCCAGTCAGATTTTTCCTTCACCAGAAAATCCACATGCTCAGGGGTTGAGTCATGCAATTTATGCCTTCTCAGCAATGCGCCGTTTCCGTCCCTGGTGAGGACAGTCTCATCTGTTTCTCCTATAATCTCAGGAATAAAATCAAGATCTGCTACGAAATTGAAAGCCCAGCAGCCTTGTATGTCAAGCCCAAAATGATCTTCGAGACATTCGCCCGGCTGTATTTTCCCCTTATCAATCCAATCACTATGGGTATCAGACCAGAAATGCTCGAATAAACCGATTCGATCTACAGGCTGATGTTTTAAAATGTTGGTGATTCTCTCTTTGCCGGTCATTGCATTCATTTGACGTACCTCCGATTAAAATTTAAATTGACTAATTTTTATTATGTTTAATTATAAACCAGATTAACTATTTAAGAAATTAATATCCGATATTTTCATATAAGCATCGGGTATTTATTCAGCTTACCACAAATATTGTTCTACAATATACAATATTTACACGAAGAACAAGTGATATAAATTCCCCATCTAATTTTCTCGATTTCGCTAACAAGGTAAATTAGAGGTGGGAAACTTCTTGCTATATGAGTTTGAATTTTACTGAAAGCGGCTGCAAAAAACAATGCTTATTATTGCAATATATTTGTCTGTAATTGATATTGCAAAACTTTCGAGAAGTGATAATATAAGATTGTATTCTTGATTATTTTGGACAAAAGGAGCCCTGCGAATGTTAAGATATGAAAAAATCAAAAGCGTATCAGCCAATTCGATCACATATCCACCGGAAAGTACTTTTGGTCCAAGGATACAAACATTGGTCCAGCTGTTCTTTTTACATAAAGGTGTTACAACAATCAATATTGATAGCGAAACTGTGAGCATGAAAGCCGGGGAGGCAATACTTCTCCTGCCAGACCATGTTGAATACTTTGTCTTTTCATCAAACTGTGAAACGGTGCATAGCTGGTTCCATATCGATTGTGTTAATTTGGAGGTTCTGTCGACTGTTCCATCCCAAGACAGGGTTATTACTATCAATCAAACAATGCACGACATCATTCAAATCGCTTTGCGCGAAGAGATTATTGATAACAGTGAAAATCCCTTCCATATAAGCCTTTTAGCATCTGCGTTGACATTGGCTCTAGAATTAATGGAGAAGAATGAACATGCTAATTTTGATAATGTGCTGGTATCAGAAGTCAAAAAAATTGTTTACGAAAAATATCAAACCCAACTGACACTTGAGGAAATTTCAAAATCTTTATCCTACTCGCAAGAACATATAATCAGAACTTTCAAGGCGAATACGAATATAACACCAATAAAATTTCTTTGGGACTATAGAAAAAAGGCAGCTATCTATCTGCTCGAAAACTCTGGGCTTGGCCTTTCCAACATATCAATGCAATGCGGTTTCGTGAGCTACTATCATTTCTGTAGACTAATAAAACAAGAGACGGGGCTGACACCGACTCAATTGAGAAAAGACACACTGATTCCAAAAGATAGAAATAGTAAAAACAATTTACCCAAAATTCTGCCATGAAAATAATTCTATGTCTTATACTAATAAAAGAGCGCGAAAAAATTAAAAAATTCTAGAAAAACACCGAAATAATTTCAAAATATTGTGGTAAATTATATTTGTAAGATGTACAATATTCAAAGGATAAAGAGTGACAATAAGGTAGTGTAAAATATCCTATGAAAAACCAGTAAAAAAGCAACAAAAAGGGGAGGACGAGAAAATGGGACCAGTATATATTGTAGGTGGTATTGTTTTATTTATTATTGCAGCATATCTTTTGATATTCAAGATATTCGGTCTGCGGATAATTGGTTCCGACGAGGTTGGAGTCATTGAGAAATGGTGGAGCTTCAAAGGTTCACTTAAGAACTCGATTATTGCACTGAACGGCGAGGCGGGTTATACACCTGACCTTTTGCGCGGAGGTATTCATTTCCGTTCTGTTCTAATGTATAAGATTCACAGGTATCCGTTGATAACGATTCCTCAAGGGCAGATTGCATATGTTTTTGCAAGAGACGGTAAGCCGCTGACTCCGATTCAGACGCTCGGTAAAGTGGTTGCCGAGGCAGTGAACTTTCAGGATGTACGCGGGTTTTTGACCAATGGCGGACAACGTGGACCACAGAGAGGTATTTTGAGAGAAGGTACTTACGCAATCAATCTTGCACAGTTCATTGTTATTACTCCGGACAGTATCAAGAGCATCGCCGGAACAAGAGAAGAACTTGCAATTATAAGCAGCATGCAGGAGACACTGCGTGCCCGTTACGCTTTCAGCCCTATTATAATAATGAGCAACACTGCCGAGCAGAGCGATATGATGGGTATTGTGACTGTTCATGACGGCACAACACTGCCACAAGGAGAGATTATAGCTCCTGATATGGGCGGAGATCACTCAAGCTTCCAGGATACCGAGAAATTTCTGGACCTAGGTGGCTTCAGAGGTAAACAGCTTCCGGTACTTACCGATGGTACATATTATATCAACCGTCTTTTTGCTACAGTAGAGTTTCGTCCGAAGACAGTCGTTCCTATCGGATTTGTCGGAGTGGTTGTTTCGTTTTTTGGTGAAGAGGGAGTCGATACCACTGGTGACGACTATAAACATGGTGAGCTTGTTGAGAAAGGCTGCAAAGGAGTTCAAGCAAAGCCTTTGATGCCAGGCAAATACGCTTTTAACACGGATGCCGGAAAGGTTGTTTTGGTTCCTACGACAAATATTATTTTAAAATGGAACAAGAACGAAACAGGCTCACATAAATACGACGAAAATCTCACTGAAGTAGATATAATCACCAAGGACGCATTCGAGCCAGCATTGCCGCTTTCCGTTGTAATGCATATCGACTACAAGCAGGCCCCATGGGTTATCCAGAGATTCGGTGATATAGGAATGCTCGTCAACCAATCACTTGATCCACTTGTAAGTGCATATTTCAAGGACGTTGCACAGACGAAAACACTCATACAGCTAATCCAGGAGCGTAGTGAAATCCGTGAGCGCGCGGTTGGTGAGATGAAACTGAAATTCGCCAAGTATAACCTGGAACTGGAGGAAGTCCTTATCGGTACTCCAAGATCCGAAACAGGAGATATCCAGATAGAGAACATTCTAACTCAGCTGAGAGACCGTCAGATAGCCGAAGAGAAGAAAGTCACTTATCAAAAGCAGCAATCCGCCGCAGAAAGCGAGAAATCTCTGCGTGAAGCAGAAGCCGTCGCCCAGCAGCAGACACATCTTACAAACTCCAAAATTCAAATAGAAGTCGAGGCCAACAATGGTGCGGCTCTTGCACGTAAAGCAGAGCAGGAGGCAGGACAGATCATCGCCCTCGCCAAGGCAAATGCACAGAGAGTTACCATGGAAGGTGAAGCTCAGGGTTCTAAGGAAAAGTCGATCGGACTAGCTCGCGCAACCGCAATCGATGCACAGGTAAAAGCTTATGGTGGTTCACAATACCGTCTTATTCAAGAAGTTGTTGAGAAATTGTCCGATGCAATCAAATCAGCTAATGTTGACATAGTACCTAAAACAGTTGTTAACATGGGTGGTCAGAATGATGCCGGCGGATCAAGTCCTAGCATAATGGACACTCTGCTAAAATTTATTACTATTGAGAAACTAGGGGTAGACCTGCAAGGTACCGCTATTTCTAAAGACAAGAAATCAACAGATTCAAAAGACGCAGGAATACCTGTAGTGAAAGCAGCAGATAAGTCTGCTGAAAAAGCCATGGATAAATCGACCGATATGGAAGCATCTAAGACAGTTGAAAACAAGACAGCAGATAAAGTAGAAAAAGCACCAGAAAATCCGATAGATAAAATCCCAGGAGACACAAAAAAATAGAATCTAGAATATATAAAATGCCTGCTGTCAACCAGTGGGCATTTTATGTTTAATCAGCCAAATGGCAATACACAGAGAATATATATAAAAATAACGGAAAATAAAACGAAGGCAAAAGATAAAGTAATTAATGACATTTCAGACGTAAACAGATAAAAGCAGAAAAGCTTGTAAATTAAACACACGCATATTCAATAAATATTTTATACGGAGGAACTTTAAATGCTCAGGGATTTCAGCAAGGAAGAATTTGACATTATTCTACAGGCAGGACAGTCAAACAGCGAAGGGTGCGGATTGGGGAAAGCGACGCAGCCGTTTGTACAGAGAGAGGACATTTTGTATTTCAATAATGACTTCACAATAAGCATGGCTCAAGAGAGGGTCTGGGCAAATGATGTTGTAGCAGAATTTTCGCTGTCATTTTGCACCAGATACATAGAAGACAACAGATTACAGAGCGGACGCAAACTGCTGGTTGTAAGAGCTGCTATCGGTGGAACAGGGTTTTTGGACAACAGATGGGGCATGAACGATGATCTCTTTCTACGAATGATGGAAATGACTAAAACGGCGCTAGAACTTAATCCGAAGAACAAACTGGTTGCCTTTCTGTGGCACCAGGGTGAGACTGATGCATGCCTTAATGCAGACAAAGCGACTCATTTCAAAAATCTTTCGACCTTGATCAATGCGGTTAAAACTAAATTCAATAGCCCAAATCTTCCATTTATAGCAGGAGATTTTGTCAAACACTGGAAAATGGATAATATCGGAATTTGTACACCTGTAATTGACGCAATGAAGGAAGTTTGTGAAACTATCGGAAATGCCAAATTTGTGTATACAGACGATCTGCAATCGAACGACCAGGTTTTACATAATGAGGATACAATACATTTTTGCAGAGAATCGATAAATGAACTGGGACTCAAGTATTACAAGGCATATACAGAAATTATCAGCTAGACATATAGGTGAAAAGTAAAAGTGAGATAAAACTAATATTATGCAGCAAAGCGACAGAACAGATTAATATAAATACCGATAAAAAATGACACTGAATAGAAATACTCAGTGTCATTTTGATTGTCGAAACAGTAATATTAGTGGACTATTATTCGTTTTCAGTAAAATTCATAGTTATTCATATATTTATAAAAGAACTATTTCAAAAAACTATGCATTCACTGCTGCTTTTTACTTTGAGCTGCATAAGAAGCCTTTAATAATATCTTATCAGGCAGGAATTTTGTGAAAAACCTTGCAAGCTTCATTGTAATACCCGGAACAATTATCATCTTCCGCTTAAACATCATTTTTACTGCATATTCAGCAACAAATTT
>CAZZCN010000085.1:0-11179 GCA_964652975.1 uncultured Oscillospiraceae bacterium
TTTGTGAACAAGATGGACCGTGCATCCAAGGATCCGTTCGACCTGCTTGACGAACTCGAGAAGGTGCTCGGAATCCACTCCACTCCTATGAACTGGCCGATAGGAACGGACGGTGATTTCAAGGGCGTATATAACAGAACCAAGAAGCAGCTTGAACTTTTTGATGCATCATCGGGACATCACGGGTCTAAGAGAGTAGGGACTAGGGATGTATCACTTGAAGATCCTTCCATCAAGGCACTACTGGGAGAATTCCACCAGAACCAGTTGATTTCGGAAATAGAACTTTTAAATATAGCGGGCAATCCTTTTGATGAGGAGACTTTCCTGAGAGGAGAGCAGACGCCGGTGTATTTCGGAAGCGCGATTACCAACTTCGGTGTAGAGCCTTTCCTTAAGGACTTCCTTGCTATGGCACCACCGCCTGCATCCCGTAGCGTAAAGGGTGTGGATATCAGTCCTGAGTCTGATTTTTTCAGCGGATTCGTATTCAAGATACAGGCCAACATGAATCCGGACCATAGGGACAGAATGGCTTTTATACGCATCTGTTCAGGAAAATACGAGAAGGGCCTGGCAGTCAAAAATTCACGCGATGGAAAAACTCTGAAACTCAACCTTCCTCAACAGTTCATGGCGCAAGAACGAACACTTGTAGAAGAGGCCTATGCGGGAGATATAATCGGCGTTTTTGACCCGGGCGTTTTCCAGATAGGCGACTCCCTGGCATCCAATAATAAAACCGTCAAGTTTGAAGGAATCCCCATTTTCCCGCCCGAGCATTTTGCCAGGGTGTATGTCAAGGATTCCATGAAACGCAAGCAGTTCCTAAAGGGAATTGAGCAACTCTCCCTTGAAGGCGCTATTCAGCTCTATAAGCAGCCGGATATAGGAACAGAGACATATCTTATAGGGGTTGTCGGTGTTCTGCAGCTCGAGGTGCTAGAGCATAGACTTAAGTCGGAATATAACGTGGGCATAACCCTTGATTCACTTAATTACAGATATGCCAGGTGGGTCAGATTTGCAAATGACGCAAAGAACAAGGACCTAAAATCACTTGTTATAACAAGCACGAGTCTGCCGGTCCTCGACAGCAAACAAAACCCTGTGGTGCTTTTCGAATCCGAATGGGGGATCAACTGGGCTCTCGACCGTAACCCAGGACTGATATTCGACGAAATCCACGAGGTGTCAAACGAGTCCGGGGTGTAAGGTAAGAGAATAATTAAGTAAACAAAATATTGACAAAATGATTAATATTTAAATATATTGTTGTAAAACAGCAAGAAATACTTTATAATATTGGTAAAACCAAGCAGATTTATTTGGCGATAAGATATAAGTAAACAAATAGTTTACTGTGAAATGATTTACAATGAGTTAAGAACTTTGGAAAGAGGAATGATTTATGGACGTTAAGGAGATAGGAACGAATATCTTGTTTTATCTAAAAAAGCAGAACAAGACACAAGTAGAGTTAGCAAATGGCCTGGGAACATCGAAACAGGTAGTAAACAAAATAATACGCGGCAAAAAGGCACTTAAAACATCAGAATTAGTTTCTATTTCTGCTTTTTTAGGCATTGAAATCGATGAATTAATTAATGCTCGAAATATAGTTGACGAAAAAGAGTTTGAGGCAGTACATTTATACGGCAAGATAGATAACCACGAAACTGCTGACTTCATTCTTTCATTGATTAGCAATCTTTCAAGCATGGAAGAGGAGTTGTCGGCATATGGACTACTTAAATAACAATATTGCATCGGACCTGCTAAGAAAGATAGAAGCAGAGGTTGCTCTAATTAATCAAAATTATTTATCTTCATCAGCTGGATGTCCGAAAGACGATATTTTTGAACTCTTAGAAAAAGTAGGTACACTAATATTTTATCCCATCGAAGAGAATCTTTTATGGGGTATATATGTTAATAAAAACGAAAAGCATTATTTTATAATCAACAGTGGTATTAGTATGGAAAAACAAGTTTTTGCGGCTGCACACGAATTGGCGCATTCCTTGGAGATAGCAAAAGTTAAATTTGAAGTAGTTACTGCAGATTTAATGACAGAATATGTTAACCATAAGGATTTTGGAGAAAAATTGAAGAAGGCTGATATAATTGCGAATAGATTTGCTGCAGAATTATTAGTCGGTGCTAAACAACTCAGAGAGAAATATAGCGAACTTCTTAATATTTCTTCCAACGCTGCAAAAGCAGTTATTTTATCGGATTTGTTTCTTGTTCCTTACAGAACAATTGTTAAAAGGCTCAGGGAAACTGAACTGATTAGTGAAAATGAACTAGTAAAGCTTCTGGATATTAGTGATGATATAATTATTGAACATCTTTCAGAAAGGTATGAATGCCGCAGAAGGAACCTTGAAATTACTAATGAAATTCGCTTGGGTGGATATGTAAATAAAGCCTTAACATTATATGAGGAAGACCTATGTAGCTTTAATGAACTTGAGAGTAGATTATCACTGCTCAAAAAAACACCAGAGGATTACAATATTTTCGATGACGGATTTGATGTGTATGATTATTTACGTCGTGAATCAACAAGTAAAGGGCTGGAGGATGATAATGACGCAGACTTATGAAAATTCATTTATCGATACTGATATCATCCAAAAAATTGGTGGTTTTAGCGGGGAACATCTATTAAGCAAGGTGCTAAGCAGCTTCAATATTAATTTGTATATTCATGAATATCTTGTAAATGAAGAATTGATTTTTGGAAGAAATGCGCTTGAATAATTGAGAAAAATGCTTGATAACAAACAAATTCTTGTAATGAGAGAAAATGAGTTATCTTGCAATGAGAAAACCGAATATAATTTAGCTCTAAAAATGCTTGCTGATGAGATGAATGTCAATTTATCAAAGAAAAGGGATCGAAACGCTGGAGAAGTCAAGTCAATGGCAATGGCATTTGCAAAAGACTTCAAATATTTCATTTCAGATGATCGTGCAGCAAGAGTTGCTGCAAAACGGCGTTTGCAGAAAATGGATGGCTCCTACTTGGAAACGATTCAGATGAAAGACATAATTCTGCAAATTAGAAAAAATGAAAAAATCTTGAGCATCGATAGAAAAACAGCAAAAAATCTATATCTATATGGAGTGAATCCTAAACTAGCAGATAATGAGGCAGAGCATAATCGAATGAAAAAAATCTTAGAAAAAATGAAGATAGAATTTGACGATTGTTTGTGGCCAACGGAATAATAATATGTAATAGCAAAATATTTTTGTGCGAAAAATCATTTATTTTACTCAGACACCATAATATAATTAGACATAAATAGACTGATTCTAAGGAAAAGTCTAAAAATTCTTATTAAAATTGGCATGAATAAACTTGTAAAGTAAATAATTGAAATTTATCGCAAAATGAAGTAAACTTGTGTTGTAAGATAATATAGCAAACTTGTTTCAAAACGCTATACATAAAAGGCATGGAGATTTAGTCTTGGTGAATGGAGAAATACATGAACGATTATGATGCCAGAGTCAATGAATTGCTCGTTCGTATTTTCGACGAAATTCTAATAACGGAGCAGAAAGCATTGCAGGTCGGAAGTTTCGGAGATTTATCGATTGCCGAGATACATACGCTTGAAAGCATAGGTCTTTACGACTCCAAGACAATGACAGAGACATCCTCGATTTTGAAAGTTACAACGGGCACGCTTACTGTAGCAGTAGACCGCCTCGTTAAGAAAGGCTATGTTGACCGCCAAAGAGATGCCACTGACAAGCGAATAGTCAGAATCAGACTCACGAAAAAAGGCAAACTTGCATACAGACTCCATCTGAAATTCCATACATTGCTGGTTGACAGGATTACATTGCCGCTGGCAGAACACGAAAGGAACCTTTTAATCAGGGTGCTGACAAGCGTTGCGTCGTTTGTAGAGGAGCAGGACCAGAAATATTTCGAAAATGCGATCAGGGACGAGGAATTAAAAAGCAAGAAGGACAAATGAAATTGTATCAAGTTTAAGAAAGAGCATATATAAGTAATAACAGGCAACATTGTATTAAAATACAAATCTATCACACATAAGCATTACAATAATAACCGGAGATTCAAGCCGCATACGCAAACGGAGAATAATTATGAAAAAACAAAGCAGAGACGAAATCAAAAAAACCGTAATTGAAATTGTTGCGAAAGTTTTGAATGTTGACTCAAATGAAATAACAGAAGAAAAAGAACTCGACACTGACCTTAGGATAGACTCACTGGCGCTCTATGAGATAGTCGTTGACATCGAAGATTTTTACTCGCTTCGAATATCGAACGATGAAGCCGATGACCTAAAGACAGTCAGGGAGGCAATCGATTTTATTGAGCAGAAGGTCAATGCCCTAAATTAATGAAATGAGGCAAAAATGCAAATAGTAAAAGGAAAACAATATTTTAAAATACGTGAATTTCGCGACCTGAGAGAAATGTACAAGCAGAGCATGGAGCTTTACGGCGACCAGAATGCCTTTGTTTTCAAAGACACTCCAGATTCCGAGGTGAAAAGCCGTACTTACAAACAATTCTACGAAGAGACCAAGTCCCTTGGCACATCACTTGTTGATGCAGGATTAAAGGGTGGGAACATAGCAGTGATCGGCGAAAATTCATATGCATGGTGCGTCGCTTTTTTTTCAATAATCTGCGGCGTCGGTGTAAGTGTTCCGCTTGACAGGCTGTTGCCGGAAGAGGAGATACTTACTTTGCTTGAACGTGGCGAGGTTAGTGCAGTGATTTATGATGCCATGTTCCATGGGACGATGGTTAAAGCAAAAGACAAGTACCCCGGCATCAAGCTTTTTCTTTGTATGAACTCATTTAAATTTAAATCGCCACCGGCTGAATTTACAACAGACGATTCTCCATTTGCCTTAATGGAGAATTTTGTTGTTAAAGGCAGAAACCTCTTGGATGCAGGCAACAGAGTCTATGTCGATAGCAAAATTGATCCGCAGGCTCTAATGTCACTATTATTCACTTCCGGGACCACAAGCCAGTCAAAAGCAGTAATGCTGTCCCATAAGAATGTTTGCGCAGATATAAAGGCTCTTGCCGGTGTAGAGAAATTCGATCCGGGCACCAGGGTTCTTTCGGTTCTGCCTTTACATCATACTTTTGAGAACACCTGCGGATTTGTCGGCGGATTTTATTTTGGATTCACAATACACGAGTGCGACGGACTCCGCTATATACAGAAGAATATGATGGAATACAAAATAACATGCCTTATTGGTGTTCCTCTGCTTTTCGAAAGTTTTTACAGCAAAATCAAGGACTCGGTCAAGAAGCAGGGCAAGGAAGCGACGCTTCAAAAAGGAATAAAAATATCAAATTTTTTGCGTAAATTCGGTATAGATTTAAGGAGAAAACTTTTCAAGGACATACTCGAAAAATTCGGTGGGGAATTCAAGATGGGTATTTGCGGGGCTGCTCCGATAGACCCTGAGATTATAAGGTTTTTCGACTCGATAGGAGTAAGGGTTTTGCAAGGGTATGGGCTTACTGAGACATCCCCGGTTGTAGCCGGATGCAACGTAAAGGTTTTTGTTCCGGGAAGCGTAGGACACCCGTTAACCGGCGTGGATATTGCAATTGACAACGACGAGGATGGCTATGAAGGCGAGATTCTTGTGCGTAGTGACATAGTAATGATGGGATATTATAAGAACGAGGACGCCACCAGGGAGGTCATCGACAAAGACGGATGGTTCCATACAGGTGACATAGGGCGTATCGATCCGAAGAACAAATGCCTTTTTATCACAGGAAGAATCAAGTCCATGATAGTGATGAAGAACGGCAAAAAGATTTTCCCTGAAGAGATCGAGTACTTGCTTGGTCAATTCGATTTCATAAAGGAATCGCTGGTCTGGGGGGAGCTTGAAGCAGACGGTGACGTTGAAGTCTGGGCCAAGGTGGTACTTGACAGGGATGTGCTTAAATCCCAGGGGAGCGACGTTAATGACGAACACGGCATGAAAGCCAGACTCGATGCCATGATAAAAGAAGTCAACCAGAAAATGCCCTCCTTCAAATCGATAAAATACTTCATATTTGGTGAAGACGACATGGAAAAAACCACCACTAAGAAGATTAAAAGGACTATTGAACTGGAGTCAATCAAGCAAATAATCAAGGACAGCCAGATGAAGGTCAAGGAGGCAGCCGGCAAGAACATCGATGTATTAAAGAAAATGGTGATGCCGGGCAGGGATAGTAAAAATGGCGACACAGAGGATACTGTGCCTGCTCGCAAAGAGATTAATGATCAGAATATAAATGACAATCTTAAGAATGCAGAAAATCCGGGAAGTACCATACAAACAGAAGACAAAACCGTGGCAGTAAATGAAGACAAATCCATTATTTCGACCGATGAAAACAAATAAAATGCAAGTAACCGAATTTTCGGAATTTACTTTTTATACTGACAGACAAACAGACGGACAGACAAACAAAAAGTTAGACAGAAAATAGCACGCTAAATTTTGCTAGGGGGAAGCCAATTGGAGAATATCGACAAATCACAAGAACAGGATGGCTCTGAAACTTCGAGAGACAAGATGTTCATATTCATTTTAAACCCCACAGCAGGAAAGCATAAGGCTCTTGAACTCAAGGACGAGATTTACAGTAAATTCGAAAAGGCAAATATGTCAGACAGATGCATTTTCACATTCACCCAAAGACCTTTGCACGCAACCGAGCTGGCACGACATTTTTCCGATAAATACGGGGAAGATGCTATTATTTTCGCTTGTGGCGGTGACGGCACAATCAATGAGGTGTTAAACGGACTGATCGGGTCGAAGTCAATACTGTCAGTGATTCCTGCGGGAACGGGCAACGATTTCGTAAAATCCATCAATACGATGAAAAATTCGCAGCAGATAATAGAAAATATATTTAATTACAAGGTAAGAAGGATTGACTGCGCCAACCTGAGCGGTAGGATTTTTATCAATGTCTCGTCGCTGGGATTTGATACTATGGTCGGAGACCGAGCCAAAAAGCTTGTCTCAAAGGCGAAATTCCTCGGAGGACTGTCATACTTCATAGCTATTTTCCTTTGCCTTTTCGGCAAAAATTATTCCAAAATGAAATACCGCCTAACCTGCGTAGACGAAAACGGTGCACCTGCCGAATACGAAAAAGAGGTTGAGTTCGTATTGGCGGCCATAGCCAACGGCAAGGGATACGGCGGAATGTTTTTGCCATGTCCGATGGCGGTTCTTGACGACGGATTTCTTGACGTCTGCGTCATCGATCGTTTGAGTCCGTTAAAGATTCTCTCGATGGTTCCCCGATACATCAAAGGCACCCACACAACACACCCTGCCGCCCATTTTTTCAAGGTCACAAGCGGACACATAGAGGGTGTCGGTGAGGAGCTCCTGGTAAACTGCGACGGTGAATCTTTTGTTAAAGATGCGGTTGATTTTGAGATTATGCCCAGTGCTGTCGAAATCGCCTACTACTGATACGGATGCGTTAAAACTCCACAAACGACTAAAATAGCAAAAATACTTATTATTTTAGTCTTACTGCGTTGCAGAAAGTTGCAAAATTCAGTTACATATAATGTATATGCGCCTTCATTTGCAACTTCCAGCTCCTTGTCTTGTGAAGTTTTTCCTGCATCCTGCCGATGAAAAAACAAAACTACTGATACGGATGTGTTAAAACTCCACAAACGACTAAAATTCTCCGTTTAAAAATTCCAAAAATGTGGTATAATTGTAATTGTTCATTTATTCGTTTTGAACGATTTTTAATAATTTATTTCTAAATTTTATTCTGTGGCCTGTCTTTTGGGCTTAATTGCCAACAAAACCTAAAATTTGATAGTTTTGTATTTTTGAGAGTAGTTTTTCTTGTTAGGGGGACTCGTTTTTGTTGACTAACAGTGATAATTACATTGGTGAAATATCGGAACATCCTTTGCAACTCTTGATTTTCCTGATTGCATTGTTTGCTACGTTGCTCTTTTTAATATACAAATTTATAAATATACGAATCAAGAGTAAATATCCTATAGAGAAATTTCCTTCCGATCTGACTTCGGGCATTATTGAATGGGAAAAGGAAATGCGCAAAATTTCACACGAACATAAGCGGGTGAAGTGGATATTCTATAATCCCATAATAGAAATCCGCAATCAAAGAGTGTACAAAAGAATAAACAAGATAAGAAAGATATTTTCAGCGGTTTCGTCAGATATCATTGCTCTTATTCCTGCAGCCAGATGGCTTTTTGACAATTTCCCAATGATTTACAGAGAATTAAAGAAAGTCAAAACAACAGGAACCAGCAGGAAACAGCTTCCGGTTCTTCTTGACGGTGCGTTTAAAGGCTACCCCAGAATTTACATTATTGCAAGAAAAATTGTCACTTTAACCAGAGGTCATATAAATGAAGAGAATATTGAGCCTATGATAAAAGCCTATCAAGAGGAACTCCCGCTTACATCTTCCGAGTTGTGGGCCCTCCCGGAAATGCTGGGGTTCTGCCTTCTTGAGGAGATAATAATAGTTACGGAGGATATTGTCAGAGTAATAGAGACCAAGGCAAAAGCGGACAAATTCATAAAGGACAACATCAAGGGGGACAGCCGGAGAGTAAATATCAACCTGTTATTAAGGCAGATTGACCCTCAATATCAACAGAGCTACCCTTTTCACTCATTTGTAATTTATCTTCTCAAAAATATGTCTGTTGACGAAATAGCCATTCAGAAATACGTTGAATATTTTTACTACAAAAAAAACAATACTCCAAAGCCTAGCGATATTTTCAAACAGGAAGGCAAACTGGAGTCTGCACTTGAATCAAGCATAAGATCGCTTATCGTCAGCATGAGAATTGTTAATGAGCTTGAGGGTGAGAGCCTTTTTGAGAATCTTTCAATCCTGGAGGAAATGCTCAAAGCCGACCCTGCCGGTGTATATCCTCTAATGGAGTCGGACAGCAAAGGCATATACAGGGGAGTTATAGAGAAACTTGCACTTAAGCATAATATCGACGAAAAAGATGTGTGCAGGCATGTATTGGATCTGGCTCTCGAGGGTGACAAAGGCCTTAACAATTCAAACCATGTCGGAACATATCTTATAGGTACTGGATACAGTTATTTTAAAGCAAGGGTTTTGAGCAAATCAAGACCTTCAAAGACGAACAGAAAGACAAATCTCAAAGGAATTTTCTATTTCTTCTCTATTTCACTGAATCTGGGACTTATATATTGGTTGATTTATCTGCTCTTTAACAGATCGACAATGCAGATTTACGGCTATGAGTATGTGATAATTTTGTTGGTGGCATTATCCCCTGCGATAGGCATTGCAGTGGATATTACCAATAATCTTTTCACGCGGCTGGTACCGGTAAAAATATTGCCGACCATAGATTTTACAAAGGATATTCCTGATGAAGCCCGTACATTTGTAGTGATTCCGGTAATTGTTTTTTCAAAAGATCAAGCGTTTGACCATGTAAGACGACTTCAAAAAACTTATCTGGCGAACAAGCAATGCAACCTGTTTTTTGCACTTCTGGTAGATTTTGCCGATTCAAATACAAAAACACAGGCTCTGGACGGCGAGATTACAGATATACTGTCAGAAAAAATTCAAATGCTCAATGAAACCTATCCTTCTTCAAACAAGAAATTTTCCCTTTTTGTCAGGGAACGAAAATGGAACGATTCCGAAGACTGTTATATGTGCTGGGAGCGGAAACGCGGCAAGCTGGATGAGTTCAATGCCTTGCTTCTCGGGGACCAGGAAACATCTTTTTCGACGATTTTATCCGACAGAGAACTTTTCCCGACATTCAAATATGTCATAACACTTGATGCGGATTCCGACCTGATAAGCAACAATGCATCCAGACTTGTCGGTATGATGGAACATCCCTTGAATCGGCCGATTATTGACGAAAAGTCAAGTGTGGTAAAAGAAGGATATGCCATTATTCAGCCATCTGTAAGCAATCATATTGGAAAATCCAACAATAGCAAGTTCTGCGAGGTGTTTGGATGTAAATTTGGAATTGATCAGTATTCATCGATAATTTCAGATATCTACCAGGACATATTCGGAGAAGGTATCTTCGTGGGCAAGGGCATTTATCATATAAGGGCGTTCCATCAGCTGCTGCATAACGTCATTCCGCCAAACAGGGTTCTAAGCCATGACCTTATCGAGAGCTGCTATGCAAGGACCGCTTTTTCATGCACTACAAAAATAATGGATGGATACCCCGGTAGCGTTATCTCTTACGCTAAACGCGAACACAGGTGGCTTCGCGGAGACTGGCAGCTAATGCCGTGGTTGTTCAGTAAAAAGACAATAACCGGCGTTTCAAGGTGGAAAATTCTTGATAATTTGAGAAGAAGCCTGATTCCACTCAGCAAGACACTCTTTATTCTTATCAATCTGGCTCTGGTGCCGGACGTCCCTTACCTGTGGATACCTCTGGTTTTTTTCAACGATGTGCTGAATTTATTTATTCTGGCGGGAATAATAATCAACCAGAAATTAAGAAGACCCAAACTTGCGATTGTGTATAAAGGAATAATTAAAGAGCTGCGCACGATGTTACAGAGGTCGTTGCTGGATTTCATGCTCGTTCCGTACAGAGCCTATATTGCTTTGTCGGCGATTTCTATCACTCTATATAGACTGATTATGAGCAAAAAGAACTTTCTGGTCTGGAATTCGATGGAAATAGTTGAAAAGAGCATGGAGAACTCTGTCGTGTATTATTTTAAGCATATGTGGATGTCTTTCATACCGGCGGCAGCTATAGTGGTATTGATTTTTGTAACAAAGTCCGGTCTGGCGGCCTGGATAATTTTCGGAACCGTTGCTTTTGCATGGATGATCTCCTTCCTGATTTCATACTATATAAGCCAGCCGAGAGTCAAGAGCAGCCGGGAATATATGTTTTTACGCATAATGGCCAGAAGAACATGGCAATTCTTCAAGGACTTTACTACTGCTGAAAACAACTGGCTTTGCCCTGATAACTACCAGATGGCTCCAACTGAGAAAGTTACCGAGAAAACCTCTCCAACGAATATAGGTCTTCATCTGATGTCGATAATTTCCGCCAGGGATCTTGGGTTTGAAACG
>CAZZCN010000086.1:0-11119 GCA_964652975.1 uncultured Oscillospiraceae bacterium
TTACAGACTACCTCCGAGACGGATTTGAGGTATTGCACTCTCTTGGCGAACATGCCCTGGTGGCCGATATCAGAGACTTCATAAGCCGCCGTTCAAAAAATATAAGTCAAAGCAGAGAAATCCAAGAGTTCTCACACAGAGGCGCGAAGCTCACTGGGTTTTAAATAATAAATTACTGCAAATTCGTGAAATTCGTTGGCAGTCCACTGTTTTTCTCGATTTAACATGCAAACCTTGCTGTTAATTTTATGTGGTTGAAGAATCTTATTTCACATGTTTAGTGTATTTTTCAGTAAATAATCTGAATTACTTTGATTATTGGAAATTCATGAATCAAGAAGCGCCAGACTCAAACGACAGTAAATGCAGCCTTGTAATGCTAAGTTCCGCTCTGGCAATCGCAATTATTGCCGGACTCGCGTTTGTGCTTGCCTTAACAATAAGCCAATTCTCCCCTTCGCCAGCTCCCGCTGACCTCTCTAAGTTTACTCAACCTGTCGCATCTGCAATTCTTCCGGAGCCCACCGAAAGAAGAGTCTTCCAGCTCATGGTGCTTTTGGCACCTATCATCGTTTTGCTGTCTAACTCAATAGTCCAGAGAGTCCAGCAGGCATTCTTCTTTTCTTCAGCTTTAGTAAGGTGGGGATATCTCACCATTTCGTTATTAATGCTTGTTTGGGTTAACTCATGGGCGTATTGGCCAGACTATATGTTATCTGCTGGATTAGGCTCGTTTTCATTTGTGTTTCCAATCGTTACCGGACTTATCCTCATAGGATTTGCATACAGGCACACATCCCCTCTTCAGTGGATGGACACCTTAATCAGGAAACATTTTACGCTTATTTTAACAATTATACTGGGAACTTTCTTTCTTATAGCTGTCAGCTTCAGGGTTTTTGATTGGAAAATGCTGTTAAACAATCTTACTTTTGCCGTAATACACGATCTTAATCCTGTGCTGTATTATGCGTCTCTGGCTGAAACAGGAAATTACTCGACATGCCTTGGAGCGCCGCAGTACGGTTTTTATTCCTTTTATTTGAAACCGGTATTCAGAGTAATAGGATTGACCATTTACTCGTTTTCGCTTGTTATGACAGTTCTTTATTTGCTCGGAATCATTGCGATTGCCGTGCCTATTTACAGGAATTTGCAAAACATTTATCTCAAACTGCTATTAATTCCGGCATTATGCGCACTTCAAGGGGGGCTAATTCAAGTACATGCTGTCTGGGATCCATATTTCCAATATTATCCTATTCGATTCATAGTTCCGGCCTTATCCGTCCTTATGCTATACATGATACTCCGAACAAAGAAAGAGAATATACGTTTCTGCCTTATGGTCTTATCCTCATTCCTTCTGGGTTTTTTAGTATTTTGGAATTTCGATTCCGGCATAGTAACAATAATTGCATGGCTTGGTTTTTTCCTTTTGCTTGCTGCCGCTGAAACATTTAAGTGTCGTTCCATGTTTAATCCCGAATCCTTGTTATTCCTTGCGGTGGCAGGAATGCTGGCGTTGGGTGTTGGAGTTGCCGGCTTTATCCTATTTACATGTGATAAATCAGGGCTCTCTTTCGCGCGATTATTTGAAATGCAAAGAGTATTTTATTTGACTGGATTCAATATGTTGCCAATCCCGAGAAGCCCACACCCATGGATGGCTGTTGCAGGCGTATACGTTGTGACCTTGGTTCTGACCCTCCCTGTCATTTTACGTACAGGGCTGCAATGCTCTACCAAGCGCATGCTCGGGTTATACATTGCAATTATCGGTATCGGGTTATTTACTTATTATCAGGGACGCTCTCACGATCGAGTCTTGCCGGCAGTGATCTGGCCCGCTATTTTCTGCTGTTTTCTAGCCTGTGATTGGTGCCTTTCTGTGAATTCCGCAAAACGACTATCCCTCATAATGTTTTTAACTCTGCCATTTTTAATTCTTTCCGTATCCTTAACTGTTAAACTTGCCTGGAACTTTCCTTGGTATTTCAATAGAATTATTTTATTGCATCAAGAGCTTGCGACAAACGAATTGACAACCAGTATCGCACCTATTTCCTACACTTTTGATTCACTTTCAGAATACCGCAATGAAGCTCCAGATTCTGTGTTAATTATTCATCCGGCAGAGTCTGTCTATTATGTTGAAAGCGGGCTGCATCCATTACCACTGCTGTCGTCAGAACAGGAAAGGTTCTTCTTGCGCAAACAAGAGACAGACATGCAAAACATAATCCGATCCGGAACTGTCAGGCATCTTTTTATCAATCCGATTTTAATCCAAACGCCGAGATATGAAAAAATTGCTGAAACGATTCGCTCAAAATACAAATTGGTGGAGACTATCGACCTAATGCACTGGATCTTGAAAGAACAGTAAAATAAATGATCTCCTGCCGTCTTGTAATATAAGGTTTTATTCCTGAAAAGGGAATATGTCGGAACGAACTTACGTCTCATTGAGCCTTCAGTCATTGTCAAACAATGATCAACGAGCGCGTCGTTACACGTTAAAAACGTTAAAGTCGTTCAACGCCTTCAACGATTTCTTAAATATTATTCACCATTTTAAATCAATTCCGTCTGTAAATCCCATTCATTGCAATATACATTAATTTAACTCAATATTTCGCTTTTTTCATGCATAAGTGACGGGGCGAAGCGCGGGAAAAAAAATGAATATCATAGACGCAATAGCGGTTCTTGACAAACAAGTCCCCAATCCATCAACTGGATTACCTGACGATTTGTTCTTCTTTATTAGCAGAATGACCCCGCTCATAAATGTTGACTTACTTATAAAGAACGAAGACAATCACACTCTTCTGACTTGGCGCGATGATGGCCTCCTAGCGCCGGGCTGGCATATTCCTGGTGGCATCATAAGATATAAGGAAACAATTCCATCCAGAATTAAAGCCTTAGCGGCATGTGAGCTCGGAACTGTCGTCGAATTTAAAGCAAATCCATTATCTGTTAATGAAGTCATACATAAAGCCTTTAAGAATCGCGGCCACTTCATTTCATTTTTATACGAATGCAGACTGATTAGCCCGCTCGATGAAAAACGCAGGTATTTAAAAGGTCTTCCAAAGCCAGGAGAATGGGCATGGCATTCCAAGTGCCCGAACAACCTAATCTCGGCTCATAAAATGTATCGGGATTTCATATGAATATCATTAAACAGGATTTAGAACACATATTGAGGCATACGCGTGACCTATGGGGCGAGTTGCGGGGAAAGAGAATTTTTATAACTGGAGGCACTGGCTTCTTCGGACGCTGGTTACTTGAGTCGTTTGCTTATGTGAATACGAAACTGGATTTGAAGGCCAGCATCACCGTACTAAGTCGCAATCCAGACGCATTCATCCTCCAAGCACCGGAATTATGCAGTAATCCTGCAATCACATTCTGTCGGGGAGATGTACGGGACTTCATTTTTCCAGAAGAAGAATATCCTTTTATCATTCACTGTGCAACAGATGCGAGTGCCAAGTTAAATGACGAAGCTCCTTTGCTAATGTTTGATACTATCACACAAGGCACCCGCAGGACTTTGGATTTCGCGGCACACGCTAAATGTCGGAAATTCCTTCTTATAAGTTCTGGGGCTGTATACGGGAAACAGCCGCCAGCAATAACTCATATACCGGAAACATACACTGGTGCGCCTGATACAATGAATCCAGCCAATGCCTATGGGGAAGGAAAACGAGCAGCCGAGCTATTATGCACGCTTTATCATAAAGCTCATCCTGAGCTTGAAACCAAAATAGCCCGTTGCTTTGCGTTTGTAGGTCCTTATTTACCACTCGATACGCACTTTGCAATAGGAAACTTTATCAGAGATGCACTAAATGGTGGCCCGATCCGAGTCAATGGCGATGGAACCCCTTACAGATCATACCTTTATGCTTCGGATTTGGCGATCTGGCTTTGGACGATCTTAATAAAAGGAAAAGAGTGCCAGCCGTATAATGTCGGCTCAAAGGAGGATTTGCCTGTTGCTGATTTGGCGCATAAAGTGGCCAATATCCATGGTAATATTAAAGTAAATATTGCTTTATCCACAAAACAAGGGATATCTGTCTCAAGATATGTTCCGTCTGTGTTCCTTGCTGAAAAAGAGTTAAAATTGAAGGCTGAAATTGGTTTAGACGAAGCAATTCGCAGAAGTATTAATTATGCGTCAAATCAAAAGCTTTTTTCAAAAACAATAAGGGGATGAACTTTGAAAATTAGGATAGCAGACTTCATAGCAGACTGGCTGGTCAAAAAGGAAATAAGACATGTTTTCACTGTGACCGGCGGTGGAGCTATGCATTTGAACGATGCCTTTGGGAAACACCCAAAGCTGAAATGCATTTATAGCCATCACGAGCAGGCCTCAGCCATGGCAGCTGAAAGTTACGCTAGGATTAAGGGAGAGATGGCGCTTGTATGCGTAACCAGCGGTCCCGGTGGAACCAACGCCATTACAGGCGTCCTGGGTGCCTGGCTTGATTCTGTACCTATGCTCATCATCTCAGGACAAGTTCGTTATAACACCACAGTAAGAAGTACAAGTTTGAACTTGCGCCAGCTTGGGGATCAGGAATTTGACATAACTCATTGCGTCAAAAGCATGACAAAATATGCTGAGATGATCATTGAACCAAATGAAATACTTTATCACCTTGAAAAGGCGTATTTTCTCGCAATGAACGGCAGGCCAGGCCCTTGCTGGCTGGATGTGCCACTGGATGTTCAGGGAGCAGTAATAGATACGGCAAAACTGAAAAAGTATGATCCAAAAGAAGATAAGCATGAAATTGCGCCGAAAACCGACAGCAAGACCATCCTTTCAGTTTTGGAGAAAATAAGAGATGCAAAAAGGCCTGTCATACTTGCGGGGTCGGCAATTCGCTCCTCCGGCGCGCTGAATGACTTTTACAGGCTCGTTGATAAATTGAATATTCCTGTCGTGACCGCATGGAACGCGCATGATGTTATTTGGAATAACCACCCCTTATACTTTGGCAGACCTGGCACTATAGGTGACCGCCCGGGTAATTTCATTACACAAAATGCCGATCTTCTTCTTGTATTGGGATGCCGCCTCAATATTAGACAAATCAGCTATAACTGGAAAATGTTTGCGAGGGACGCTTACAAGATAGTCGTGGATATTGACAGAAACGAGCTTATAAAACCAACAATTTGCCCTAATATGCCAATACAAGCTGACATTGCTGAATTCGTCCCAGCACTTCTTAAATTGGCAGATCCCTTAAGAAAGAAAAAAGATTGGCTTGATTATTGCCGGAAAATTAAGACCAAGTTTCCAATAACGAATGAAATATGTCCAAAAGGGACGGCAAAGGTGAATCCTTACTACTTTGTGAGGGCCTTTACTGAAAAGCTGGAAGAGAACGATATCATAGTTGCTGGCAATGGGAGTGCATGCGTTGTAGCCTTCCAGGCTGCCTACATAAAAAAAGGACAGAGACTTTATACCAATTCAGGTTGTGCATCAATGGGTTATGACCTGCCAGCAGCCATGGGTGCACATGTGGCATCAGGTAAAAAAATTTACTGTATAGCAGGGGACGGTTCCATACAGATGAATATCCAGGAGTTGCAGACAATTATTCACAATAAGATGGATATAACTATTTTCCTTTTCAACAATGATGGCTATCATTCAATCAGGCAGACACAAAAAGCATTTTTTGGGGAACCACTTGTCGGAGTTAATTCTCCAACAGGCATCAGTTTTCCAGACGCTCAAAAAATAAGCTCAGCGTATGGGCTGAACTTTTTACGGATAGATAAAAATAATTTAGTAGATTCAGTTTTGAAAAATGTCTTAAAAATCAAAGGCCCATGCCTGTGCGAGGTAATACTGGACCTGGCCCAAAATTTTGCACCAAAACTGGCATCCAAGAACCTGGGAGGCGGAAAGATGTTCTCTCCCCCTCTTGAAGACATGTACCCGTTTTTAGATCGGGAAGTATTTGAGGAATGCATGATAATTAAACCGATTGATGACTCAAATTGAAAACCGTAAAGGAAACAAAACGTGCGTTCAATAAAAATTCTTGATTGTACGCTGCGCGATGGCGGCTTTGTCAATGACTGGAATTTCGGTCTTGGCACGATAGAAAGTATTATAAGCAGGCTTAACAAGGCAGGCATAGAAATCATTGAAATCGGTTTTCTGGACAAAAGGCGAAAATATGACGAAAACCGATCAATATTGCCAGATACGGAATCTATAAAACCGATATTTAAGAACCTTGACATTCAGGATTCAATGATTGTCGCAATGATAGATTTCGGCACCTGTGGATTAGAGGCTCTCACCGAAAGGAAAGATTCGGTTATAAACGGGATACGTGTTATTTTTAAAAAGAACGATTATCCCGAGGCTCTTAAGTTCTGCGCAGATATTAAGAAGAAAGGCTATGAAATCTTTATCCAGCCCGTATCAGTTACAGGCTATACCGACGCTGAAATGGCTGAACTGCTGAAAAAGGTTAATGAAGTCGGCCCGTACGGTGTTTCCATTGTGGACACATACGGTTTGATGCACAAGAAAGAGATGCTGCACTATTTTAACATAATGGACAAGACCCTCTCAAAAAACATATCCATTGGTTACCATTCGCATAATAATTTCCAACTTGCATACTCGAACTGCACAGAGCTGATGGCCGACGCCTCGGACAGGGAACTTCTTGTCGACGGCTCTCTGTACGGCATGGGCAAAGGAGCAGGCAATGCCTGTACCGAACTTCTTGCCATGCATCTGAACGAGAATTATGGAAAGCAGTATAGAATTGAACAGCTTCTTGAGGCGATTGACGTGGACATCATGAAGGAGTATGCAAATAAGTATTGGGGATATTCCCTAAAGCATTTTATCGCGGCTTCGAATGACTGCCATCCGGACTATGCGTCAACGCTGCTGGATAAGAAAACCCTTTCCGTCAAATCCGTAAACGAGATACTGTCTAGCATAACTCAGCCCGACAAACTGATTTTCAATAAAGAACTTATAGAAAAGCTATACATACAATATCAGGATAATTCAATAGATGACACTGCTGCATATGAGGCACTGCAAAGGGAGTGGCTCGGAAGAGAGATGCTTCTCCTAGTCCCAGGTAAAAGCATTGGGGAGAATAAAGATAAAATACTGGCTTTCATAAAAACAAGAAATCCCGTTGTCATATCCATAAACTGCTTCCATGAGGATATAAATATTGATTACGTCTTCATTGGCAATGCCAAAAGATACAGCCAATTCTTCAACAAGATATACAGGAACTCGGATATAAAAGTCATCTGCACTTCCAATATATCGGAATCGAATAAGAGGATAGATTATAAGCTGAATTTTAGTTCTTTGATAAATGAGGACGCTAATATAAGGGACAATCCAGTGCTAATGCTTCTGAAATCCCTGGTAAAGATGGGGATGAAAAACGTGCATATAGCAGGATTTGACGGTTACTCCCCAAAAACACTAAACAATTACCTTGGCGAATATATCCAGTTCCTTTACTGTGATGACAACGTTCTCCTAAGGAACGAATCTATAAGAAAAGCTCTCGCTCTGATAAACAAAGATATAAAGCTGGTTTTTCTAACCCCATCCCTTTATACAAAATAGAATACCTGGGATGAAATCAAGGAGTTTAGATGTGAAAAAAGTATTTATTACTGGTGCTAGCAGGGGCATAGGCGCCGCAACAGCTAAGAGATTTATAAACGAGGGATACCAAGTTATAATGCCGAGGCGAGAAGAAATGGAACTTTCCTCGCTTGACTCAATAAAACTTTATTTCGAAAATAACAGGAACCTTGATGTTGACTGTATTGTCAACAATGCAGGGATTAATCCGATTGCCGCCATTGAAGACATAAGTGAGAAAGATTTATTTGAAACTATGAACATTAATCTTGTTGCCCCACTTCTTATAATAAAAGCCTTGGTTGGCAAGATGAAAAATAAAAATTATGGGAGAATAGTAAATATCGGCTCTATCTGGAGCGTGGTTTCAAAAGAAAAAAGAAGCGTTTATTCTATGACCAAGAATGGTATTCATGGCCTCACAAACAGCTTGGCTGTAGAACTGGGCAAATTCAATATTCTGGTAAACACCGTATGCCCGGGATTTACAAACACCGAACTTACTAAAAAGAATGTTCCAGACGCTGAGGTGGAAAAAATAGTAAGAACAATACCACTTGGAAGATTCGCGGAACCTGCGGAAATAGCAGATGTCATATACTTCCTTGGCTCCGAAAAAAACACCTATATAACAGGCCATAAATTAACAGTTGACGGAGGTTTTACCGTAAAGTGAAGATACGCTCACACAGCAAGGATTACGAGGTTGAGATAATTGAGAGTCTTATGCCCGAGCTGATAATGAATGACAGGAATAGCCTGATTGTCATAGACAAAATTGTTTATGAACTCTATAAAGATACCCTGTTTAGCAAACTTGATAACGACAGGCTTTTCTTGTTTGACGCAGTTGAAAATCAGAAGAGTCCTGATTCAGCTCTTGCGATATGCAAAAAAATGGCTGATCTCTCATTCAAGCGCAGCAATACCCTTGTTTCAATAGGAGGAGGGATAGTACAGGATATTACAGGTTTTGCAGCGAATATTTTTAACCGAGGCGTGAGATGGGTGTTTATTCCTACGACTCTGCTTGCGCAGTGTGACAGTTGCATAGGTGGAAAGACTTCTCTTAATTTTCTGGGATACAAGAATATGCTTGGCACATTCTTTGCCCCGGATAATATTTACATTTATCTGAATTTCGTGAATACTCTTAAAGATGACGATTACCTCAGTGGCATGGGGGAAGTGGCTAAATTCAACATAATGTCGGCTAAAGATGGGATTGAACTTCTAGAAAAAAACATGAGGAAATTGCTTTCCCGAGATATCGATACACTTAAGTTCTTTGTCCAGCGGTCGCTGGAATTTAAGAAAACCTTCATTGAAGAAGATGAGTATGACTTGGGGATAAGGAATCTTCTGAATTATGCGCATACTTTTGGACATGCTTTTGAAAAGGTGAGCAACTATTCGATTCCCCACGGACAGGCAGTCACGCTTGGAATGATAACTGCAAATAATATCTCATGCAGCAGGAATATGCTTGTTAGAGAAATGCAAAAAAGAATAGAAGATATTTGCCTGAATTTTTTATCAGTTGAAATGAGAAAAGAATGGTTTGATACAGGGAAAATAGTTGATGCCATGAGAAAAGATAAAAAAAGAAAATCAGACAGTCTGGCCGCTGTCCTATTTTTTAATGATTATACCTTAAAAGTGGTTCAGGACATAGAAGAAAAGGAAGTAAGCACCAGCCTTTCAAA
The DNA here is from genome assembly GCA_964652975.1 of uncultured Oscillospiraceae bacterium. Classification (GTDB taxonomy): domain Bacteria; phylum Bacillota; class Clostridia; order Saccharofermentanales; family UBA5734; genus CAZZCN01. The sequence goes on from CAZZCN010000086.1 coordinate 9,397, forward strand.
CCTAACATTAATTTTAAAACATCAAAATTTAATCCGAAATAAATAAAATTCGGATTCGGCAGTATCACTTCTATTTCCGCAAAAGTAAAACTTTGCCAGTACTAGGCAGAGCTGGGTATTTACCGGGCGGTATTACAGAGGAGCGCCCGCTAGATTTTTATTCACCTTATGGATGCTTAAAAGGGTGCGCTGATCAATATGTCAGGGATTACTCCAGGATATATGGATTACGTACCGTTGTTTTCCGGCAATCCTATATTTATGGAACACGACAGTTTGGCATAGAAGACCAAGGTTGAGTGGCGTGGTTTACTATAGCAGCAATTACTGGACGGCAAATAACTGTATACGGTAACGGAAAGCAGGTGCGTGACGTTTTATTTGTTGAAGATCTCGTAAAAGCGTATGAAATGGCTTTTAAAGAAAGTAAAACAACATCCGGAAGAATATATAATATGGGCGGCGGACCGGATAAATCGATGTCATTACTTGAGTTATTAAGTTATCTGGAAAAATTTTTACGCAAAAAAATAGACCTGGAATATTCTAATTGGAGGCAGACGATCAAAAAGTATATATCAGCAGTATTGATAAAGCAAAAAAAGATTTTAGCTGGGAACCGGAAATCAGCGTTGCAGGTGGAGTGAAAATATTGGAAAGATGGGTTAATGAAAACAATGAGATGATTTCGTCCTGTCTGGGAGGGAAATAATGGTTTTTATTATTGTGCCTGTCTACAATGAAGAACAAAATATTGCTACGGTAATTTCCGAATTAAGAAAATGTTAAAAAAACATGCCCTATAAAATTATAGCGGTAGATGATGGCAGCAAAGACGGTTTACTTAAGATTTTAAAAGATAATTATGATTCAGATATCATAATAGAAGCCTATAAAGTCAACATGAATGTTGGCGCTGCTTTTTCAACCGGTCTATTCCGGGCAATACACGAGGCGAAAAGCGATGAGGATATTGCCATCATTATGGAAGGGGATCAGACAAGTTCTACGAATGTCATTAATAATCTGATTAATGAAATTCAAAATAAACAGTTAGATATTGTTATAGACTCACGTTATAGGAATGAAGGTGGCTTTAAAAATTTTCCTCTGTTACGGCGGCTCTACAGCAAAAATGCAAGTCGCCTGATGCGCAAGTTTTTCCCCAGCAAAAATGACATACTGGATTACAGTATATTTTTCAGGGCTTACAGAATGGAATTTTGCGAAAAGCTGTGGAGCATTTCGGTTTTTTCGGCCTTATACAGTCCAAAGGTTTTGTCGCTAACGCAGAACTGTTAATAAAACTCTCCATGTTGACCGATGAAATAGGTGAAATTCCATTTATATATGACTATGGCAAGAAAAAAGGGAAGAGCAAAATCCATATTTTTAGGACGATTATAGTATGTTTTGTTGTTATTTCATACTTAAGAAGTATACATAAAAAAATATCACGCTTAAACTCAGACATCTCTGCAAAATCATAAACCCCCACTGCGCGTAAAGGTCTAAAAATAATAGCTGAGAAATCTTAAGCTGCATCTATAGAACGAACGCTTCTATCTGTAGTTTTTGGAAGCTTTCAGCGTAAAAAATTCAATTAATACAGTAGATTCAACGGAAAAAGTGGCAAAGAACATGGATTTTATAATTATAAATTAGGATTAATATGAAAAAGATTAGCATAGTTACCGGCTGTTATAATGAAGAAGGCAATATT
>CAZZCN010000087.1:0-11085 GCA_964652975.1 uncultured Oscillospiraceae bacterium
TAGCGTTTTGAATTAAGTTATATAATACATGTGTCATCAAAACGCATTCGGCAAATTATTTATTAGTATTTTCAATTATATAACATAAATAAGTTTGCTATAATAAAATAATGTCATTTTAATTATATGTTTCATTTAATTTTGACCATTATGTTCTTTATCATAAATGATTATAGACTTTTTCTTGGTTTATGAAAAGTAAATTTTATCCTATTACACGAACTTTATGCAAAATAACGAATTTTCGTAATCATTTCTTAATATATACTTAAATAATGTATAATTTGGTACTATTTATTCACATTTTTGTTAATTTTTATCAATTCATTATAAGTATTTATTGATATTTTATCATTTAATATTTTGATTGTCAAATTAATTGGCTTCAGGGCGTCTAAATCTATTGCACAATAGTACTTTTTATAATATACTACGAAATATGATTTTTTACATTTTAACGCATCCAAATTAATTAAAAGGAGCATATAATTATGAATTATTTTTTGACCGAAGAGCAGACAATGATCAAGGAAATAGCCGCAAAGATAGCGGACGAGAAGATCAGACCCGTAGCAATCAAATATGACGAAGAAGGCATTTTCCCGCATGATATTTTAAAGGTTCTTGCTGATTCAGATCTTTCAGGGGTCTACATAGAGGAAGAATACGGCGGACTTGGAGGCGGTATTTTCGAGATGTCTCTGGTAGTTGAAGAGCTCAGCCGTGCATGTGGTGGAATCGCACTTGCATATGCAGGTACAGGACTTGGAACATTCCCGATAATTCTTTTTGGATCCAAGGAGCAAAAGAGCAAATATCTTCCCGATATCGCATCAGGAAAGCATATTGCCGCTTTCGGACTTACAGAAGCGAATGCCGGCAGCGACGCCTCAGGAATCAGGACAACAGCTGTTCTGGACGGTGACGAATATGTGCTTAACGGTACAAAGCAGTGGATAACCAACGGCGGTGAGGCTCATGTATATACTGTAATAGCATGCACCGACAGATCAAAGGGAGCCAGAGGTTTTTCGGCTTTTATAGTTGAGAAAGGCACACCCGGATTTTCTTTCGGCAAGAAGGAAGACAAAATGGGTATCAGAGCATCCTGCACTGTGGAACTTGTCTTCGAAAATTGCAGGATTCCTAAGGAAAATCTTCTTTCCAGCGAAGGCATGGGATTTATTGTAGCTATGAAAACTCTTGACAGGACAAGACCGGGGGTTGCAGCACAGGCTCTCGGAATAGCTACCGGGGCACTTAATGAAGCACTCAAATATTCCAAGGAGAGAAGCCAGTTCGGAACAACAATTTCATCTTTCCAGGCAGTCCAGCACATTCTGGCCGACATGGCGATTCAGATTGAAGCCTCAAGAGCCCTTATATATTCAACTTGCAGGTTTATCGATTCAGGTGCCAAGAACATTTCCAAGGAATCTGCCATGTGCAAGGTTCTCGCCTCGGACACCGCAATGAAAGTCACAATCGATGCTGTCCAGGTCCTTGGTGGATATGGATACATGAAGGAATATCCTGTTGAAAAGATGATGAGGGATGCCAAAATCACACAGATCTACGAAGGCACCAACCAGATACAGAGGAATATAATCGCGGTCCAGCTTCTGAAGGAATTGTCCGCGAAGAAGTAGATTTGAGTCATATTATTCAATAATCATTATGTCAATAAAACAGCTGCAAATATCAAATTTGCAGCTGTTTTTTTAGTTATTCATTTTGTTTTGATTTATGTATTATGCTTAAGCTCATGATGCAAGAAGACAACAGATTCAAATCTAGTAGCGTTATTTTGCATATTTAGAATCGTTTTGTCACATTATTCTCGCTTTATTTGATGGATTTGTAACATTATTCCATATTTTTATCAATTTTTTTGTAACATTATTCCGTATATTTTAAATGAATTTGTAACATTATTCTGTGCAGCTTGTGTTTTTATGTACTTATGTGATTATAATAGGGCCTGCTGAATATACTTTAATATTCAGCAGGCCCTTTAATAGCAATAATAATTATATTCAATTATCCTTGACTGATCGTAGAAATATTCAGTATATGTTTTTTAACTGCCAACAGATCTGAGATTGTAACTTTGCCTTCTTTGGATATATCCCCTGCCATTAGAATTGCATCGGTTAATGTTTGTGTTTTTAGCAAGTGCTGCTTTACAGCTGCCAGATCTGCAACCTTTATATCTCCGTCCCCGTCAACATCTCCGTAAATCACCACGGTGTAAATGTTGCTTGTTGCACCAAACGATAGACTTAGCTTTGCTCCTGTTCCAACCTTTGCACTACTGCTTGTTATAGCATTGTTGTTTATATCAGTCATATTTAGAGCCAACGCATTGCTGGACAGTCTTCCTGCAAATTGTGCCAGTGTGTCTCCGGGTTGTACTTTTGTTAAGATATTGTTTGCAGATATGCTGTAATTGACAAACAACTCTCCCAGATCATACCCATATATGACTGCTCCGTTTATCTGAAATATAGGATAGCCTTCATTATTTGCACCCTCCATATTTAAATTTACAAAGGTGTTATTTATTGGGTAATCAAAGGAGTAAGTATAGGTTCCGCCCGGTGTGCTGTAACCATTTGTATATGCATCTGTAACAGTAGAACTACCGTTATTTGGCCCCTTTAACAGCGGATTGGATTTTGCCTCTGTAGCGGTATTCCCCCCTCCAAACACAATTTTATTCGGATAGGTTTTCACATTGGAGTTTTCATCCTTGTTTGCTGTAAACACAATTTTTGATATTGCAACATTTGTTTTTACTTGCATAGTAATGTCAACAGAAAGCGAAGGTGTTCCGCCAACAGATGCAAACCACACATCATCGTTAATCATTGTAGATGCGGTCCCCCATAAATCGCTTGATGCTGTTATCTGCAAATCCGCTTGGGTCAGGCGTCGTTCTGTTAATATCCCCTTTGGTGTTCCATAGAATTTTACTCCGGCAAGTTCTATTGTTCCTCCAGATTTTGGGTTATAAAATTCTAATCTGATATATTTCGCTACGATTGGTTTATCAAATCCCAATGTCGTCCCTTTACTTGAAGGTTGTATTGGCAAATAGTTTTCAAGAACCGTCACACCTGCTGCTCCGAAATTCACTCCGTCATTGCTTGCAAATATCTTGTACGCTGTTGGCATTCCTACATAATCTGCCCTTGGAATTAAATCAATAGACGAAATACTTCTTTCTGATGCAAATTCAAAATCAAGCTTTGGATGGCTCTCTGATGAATATCCTTCATACCACCAGCCTCCTGATGAAGAAATCAAGCTGCTTACGAATGAATTTGACCCATAAGTCACTGATTTTGCCGACGCTACCGAAAGCTGCAAATCCCCTTTTTCATCCAAATCATAGCCGTATATAGCCGCCCCGTTTACCTGAAACTTAGCATAGCCCTGATAATTTGCACCCTCCATATTTAAATTTACAAAGGTGTTATTTATTGGGTAATCAAAGGAGTAAGTATAGGTTCCGCCCGGTGTGCTGTAACCATTTGTATATGCATCTGTAACAGTAGAACTACCGTTATTTGGCCCCTTTAACAGCGGATTGGATTTTGCCTCTGTAGCGGTATTCCCCCCTCCAAACACAATTTTATTCGGATAGGTTTTCACATTGGAGTTTTCATCCTTGTTTGCTGTAAACACAATTTTTGATATTGCAACATTTGTTTTTACTTGTATGGTAATGTCAACAGAAAGCGAAGGTGTTCCGCCAACAGATGCAAACCACACATTATCGTTAATCATAGTAGATGCGGTCCCCCAATAATCGCTTGACGCGGATATTTCCAAATCCTCAACTGTCAACTTTCTCATGACAGGTGTTCTGCTATAAAGAAGTAACGGCGAAGCAAAAAATTCCACCTTTGTTAGCTGTATAGTATCACCGTTATTATAAGAGTCATAAAATTCTACTCTTAAATATTTTGTTTTTATTGGTGTGGTAAAAGTAATTTTCGTTCCTGACAATGATGCGGGAATATTTGTGAAGGATTGCACCTCTGTCCAATCAGTAAAATCTGTTCTTGAAAAAACTTTAAATGATTGTGGCATTCCTACTAAATCTGCACGAGGATTAAACTGAATCGAAGTAAATTCTCTTAACTGTGCCTCATCTATTATTGGTGCCGCCGCAAACCCAACTTTATTATTATTAAATGTTTCAACATTCGTTCCCCCGAAGAAGATACCCTTGATAGTGTTTCCGTCAATAGCCCAGCCACCGTTTGAAACTCCAATATCATCATAATCCAGCAAAGGATCCGGGCTAACAACTATACCTAAAGGGTTAAAAGCTCTGCCGTCAGCGCTTACTGCTTTTCTAATAGATGTAGGCCATGTTTCATAATAAGAACGATATGCGGCAATATATTGACCATTAACAAATTTTATATCTGCATCCACCATATCTCCAATTTTACATTGGTAAGTAAAATTTTTCGGTATTGCATCCGAGCTATATGCCAGATGTTGTTCAAAAACCGTAGATCCGTTAACCTTGCCATCAAAATACAACTCCCAACGGTTACTTGCAGCATTCCAAAGCAGCGATGGTCTTGCCATAGTGCTGACTGTTGCCCCACTGACAGAAATCTCATTATTTTGATATGTCTCACTGTTTGCAAAAGATGGCCAAGTTGCTCCATCTGCTGAAGTTATTAAAGAAATAGTGTCAATGCCATCAAATCTTGCTGTAGTTAGTGCCATATACCAAGTGCCGTTTTTAATAACAACAGATGGGTCATTGGCGTGTATATAGTTACCGTGGTCAACTACCTTTACCAAGGATGTCCAACCTGTTAACAAGCTGTCGTTGGTAGTTGTGGTAAGATAAACACTATCATTTGTTTCGCCTGCATTTTGCCAACCGCCAACGAAATTATACCATGTTGAACCCACCTTAACTGGGGAGGTAGCATATAAATTATCACCGGCTATTACTGGATTATTTGCATTATTTGAGAAATTTGTATCGGGTGCAAACTCGAAATCAAGCTTTGGATGGCTTGATGTTGAATATCCTTCATACCACCAGCCTCCTGATGAAGTAATTAAACTACTTACATATGAATTTGAGCCATAGGTAACCGACTTAGCAGATAATGCTGCTACTGATTGTTCTTCTATTGCAGATACTGTCACTGGAATCATCATAGTAACTAATAATACAATTACTAAACTTACACTAATAATTTTTCTTTTCATTTCATTCCCTCCTACAAATAGTTATAATATATAAAATTGTTACAATTATAATTTAACATATATATAATATGCTTAAAATAGGCGATTTCGTAAAAAATATAGGGTATTTCTACTACTTTTAGTAATCTTACAATAAATGATATTTCCCATATTAGTTTAAAGTTAATAGCAATTTAATAATTTTTCATAAGCATTCACATTTCTACCCTAAAAATATTTGGGATTTACTGAACCAAAATTAGTAAAATGCTCCGAGCATGAAGGCGTTTTTGATAAAATTAATGAAAACTTAGCTTTGTGTGTCATTTTAGTAAATCGTATTAAGATGTCATTGATTCCCTCTTTTAGTTTCACGTCAGAGACATGTAGATTTTCGCTTGTAAAAAACTTGTAAGCATCGCTTTTAGAAACCTGTTCTCCATTTATCCACAGTATAAATGGGTCTGTAAAGCCAATCTGAATGCATACTTCAGTTTCTTCCTTTGCAACTAATTTTCTGACCAGATAACCCGTAGTTGCTCCTTGCATTGTATATAAGTCATCAAGGAAAAAACTGTCTTCGTGAATGTTCACAATTTCTTGCTTATAATCCGTTTCATCAAAACGGGCAAAAGCATATTCTTTTGATACAAATTCTTCATCATCAAGGTGAAAATCTACATGGTATCCACGAATAAGGTCATACTGCTCGCCCTGTGATGGCATCGCTTCAAAAAGACTGAAATATCCACCCTTTGCATTAATAATCCGCTCATCAGAAAAGCTCGGATTAGTCTTCCAAAACGGTCCTAATAGTTTCCAAGGAACAGCACAGGAAATACCAAAACTTTCTGATAAAATTACTTTTTCGTTTTCAAAAATAGAAAATAGCAATTCATTCTTTTCGTAAACAATTTTTGCTTCACTGTCAATAGCTAAAACAACAGATATTTGAATTTTCTCGCTGGCATTTATTAAAACTGTTTCGCCTAATCCTGTGAACGTTATATATTCAGGAGTTTTTAAAGCAAAAGATAGTTTTTTTGGAATTTTTGTGTTATTAGAAATTGTAAATATTATTTCATTAGAACCACCTATTTCAATTGATGGAAAATCATTTAAATAATCTATTTGCACACTGTAATCCTTTGAGTCTTCATATGTAGAATCATTCACAGGAGCATTCTCTATGCAAATATCGTTATTGATCTTGTCAGCATTCAATTTTACTCCCAATCTTGATATATCCTCTGATAAATCAAATACACTGTCACTTCTTCTGTTAGCACGAACTGACAAAACATAATGTGTATCCTCGTGGTCATGCCTTCTTATCATTTCTTCAGCTCCATAAATAATTCCCATAATGGAACTAAGTGTTGCACATGTACAATCCGTATCAAATCCAGAATTTACTGCTAACATATTTGCTTTGATGAAGTCACCCTTTCCAAAGTACAGACAAAGGATTACGATGCCGATGTTTTCAAATAAATTCGTACAATCTGGATGTCCATAGCGCTTCAGGAGCAAAAACAAAGCCTTTTTGTAATCATCACATTCCTTTGCAAGGTTCCTGGAATATTCAATCAATTGGTATATCCGGCTTTTTTGGGGAACATACTCTAATCCTATATTTATCAATTTATCCAGATCACTTTCAAAAAACGCCTCTGCCTCAAGTGCTGCCAAAAACTGTTCCGCATAAACCGATTCTCCGTAGTGGTCTATTTCTGCATCTCTTTTTGCATATTCAGCAGCAAGACTCGGATTACCTGCAGCTACACAAGCCCAAATTTCACTCCTTATCGGACTGCCCATTCCTTCACGATAAAAATCATTGCAGAATTTTCCGCTTAAAGGAGGAAATATGCCTTTATTAAAATTCTTTCTCATTACAGCATATTCTCCTGGAGAATAATCACAATTGTTTACAAAAGACTCCAATAAATCATTCGAGGTAAAATTGTGTCCTTTCTTTTCGAATACTTCAAGCCAGAGTATTTGAAGGTCCAAATCATCATTTGGAATCATAGTATTGACCATGCTTGGACAAAACTCCAAATTCATTGGCATCTTGATTCCCTCATATGGGGCACCAAGTGTTCCAAAAACTGTCTTGCCTAAAAAACAGCCATAAACCTTATCCAAATAATCCTTGTATGTTATCTTTTTCATAAGTCCTACTTCCTATCTTTATATATTTTTAGTAAATATTCCCGTCTACAATATCACCAATTATCGAATCCGTTATGTCCGGTTGCCTTTGATTACTATCCACTTCACCTCTGAGCTTTAGCTCTCCAATTTCCCATAGTGTTACAGAAGTATCTAAAATTGTAATCCTTAAACAATTTGCTCTTATAAGCGTTGATAGTTTTAAGTTTGCAATAACTTCTGAGCTTAATTCATCTGTAAATGTTGTTTCAATAAATGTTTTTCCACAATCCAAACTATATTCAATCTTAAAATTATGCGGAAACCTTGAACTATTATTCCCAGTAGATAGAATTACATTTGAAAAATTATAGTAGCCATCAAATTTAAGAGTAATTTGCGGATTTGTATCATTTCCATCACTTGCCCAAACCGTTGAATTGTTTGTGTCAAACAAGTTAGACAATGAAGAGCCTGCTTTAACAGAGCTTGCCTGTGAATTCATAATATTAATTTTTGTATCACTGCTTGTGAGGGGAGTTGAGCTTTGATTGCCGTATAATTCTACTTCTGTGAATTGAACAGCCTTTTCAGAAAAATTAGTAACTACAATTCTAATATAATAAGCATCAGCAAGTTCTAAAGCATCAACGGTATTTGGTATTTTTATATCTACCGGTATATTATATGGCTGATATTGTGCAGTATCAAACACAGCACCGGGGATATCGGAAAAAATATTCCCATCAAGCGAGGACTGCAACTTTATTTGTGCAGGGAAATTCACATAATCCCCTCTGCCAAACATTTTTAATCTTTCAACATTATATCTGCCATTTAAGGTGAAGGTTACAGAAATTTCACCCTGTGGGTCTTGACCGGAATCCCATAAATTATCTGTTTTGCCATCAATAAGATTGGCCCCGCTATAATGCAATGCATCCGAAACGGGAATTGCCACACATTTTGTCACCGGAATTTTACCGCCTATTGTTTGCTCTATTTCACTGCCGTAAAACTCAATTTCAGCTAGCTGGTTAATTGCATTTGCTCCATCATTTCCACCAGAAACAAGTATCTGCAAATACTTAGTTGCAACAGGGAAAGTAAACGAACAAGGTTTTGAATAACCGGGCAATGGGGCTAAAAGATTTGTATAGGTCTTATTTTTTGCTGGTGTGGGCAAATCACTCCATGTTGCTGCGTCAGAGCTGATTTTAAATTTAATATTTGCTGGAAATCCAATTTTGTCCATTCTTCCAAAAAACAAAACTTCATTTAAAGCATACATCTTTTCAAAGGTAACATTTAGGGAAACTTCGCCGGCATTGACGTTACTTGACCACATATTCTCTTTGTTTGCGTCGGTAAGTTTGGCTGTTGACATAGTGGTATTGTTTAATTGGTCGCCTGAAATTGAAATTTTTGTTGATGGTATCTTCGGATATTTTGAAACAAAAGGCTCCAATTTATAAAACTCTAATTTACCTACATCAAAAGTATTGTTATTGCTTGAAGAACTTGAAAACTCAATTCTTAAATACTTTGTTTCAATTGTTTTTGCATATTTTATGGAAACAGGTGATAATTCCCTTGGCTGCAAAGGCTTATTATTTGTATAGGTATCTTCAAGTTTAGTATAGTTTATTCCATCTGAACTGGTATATAGCTTATAGTTTTGAGGGAAATTACAATATTCAGAACGGGGATAAAGCTTCATGCCATTAAGTGGCAATTCTGTTCCAAAATTTATATCTACAAATGCACTTGTGCCACTGACTACACCGGAGCTCCAGTAGGAATTTCCCTCTAAAAGATTATCCGCACTGTGATTTGGCAGATTATCATTTGAAGCAGCTGAATACTGCAATATTTTTGTATCCGAAACCGTCCCGACTTCATAGCCCCATACCTTCATCATATAAAGCTGATAAATACCAAAATTATCCCCATTCATTCCTCCCGTCATATGAAGATTTACAAAATCCATATTAATCGGAACAGAAAAATTATAGGTATAATCTCTGGACGGATGTCCTGTTTCTGTTAAATCATTTGTTACAGTTGAGACATTTAATGATGATTCATTCGGTCCGTAGGAAATCGCATTTACTTTTGAATCCTCTAATGTTTTTCCGCTTCCAAATGTAATTTGTGTTGGAAACATATTTCGCCCTGCATTCATTTGCATTTCAATTTTTGTTACAGCTATGTTCTTTTTTATTGCTATTGTCAAATCTGCACTCGCAACATCAAAACTTGACATCCACCAGCCATTTCCTGTTACGAGGTTATTAGCAGACCAAATTTCACTTTGTGTGCTTGATGCGATTAGTGAAAACTCAGCTGAAGTAAGCAATTTAACATCACCGGATGAATGTTCAATTTCCGCTGCTGCAGGAAGACCGAGAAAAAATCCTATTTTGCTAATTCCAACATTGGTTGAACTATTAACTGCATTATAAAATTCCACCCTCAAATATCTTGTATCAATTTCCGAATCAAAAGATATCACGGTATCCGCAGAAATTGGCTGAACAGGCTTATAATTTGTAAACACCGCAATTTGAGTACCATAATCAATCCCATCGGCACTTTTGTAAATTTTAAAGGACATAGGCATATCCTGATAATTACCCTTAGGCGTAAAACGAATTGAGTTTATACTTTTTACCAAATTGAAATCAAAATCAAGCTGCGGATGGTTGCTTGCATTATATGCTTCTGTCCAGTTTCCGCCATTACCCGATATAATACTTGCTGCACTGTTTTGGTCACTGCCAAGAACGGATTTTACAGAAACAGGATTTATTTGTATTGAACCTGCGTCATCCAAATCATAGCCATATATTTCTGCTCCGTTTATCTGAAATATAGCATAGCCCTGATAATTCGCACCCTCCATATTTAAATTTACAAAAGTGTTCTTTATAGGATAATCAAATGAATAGGTATATTTTCCACCCAATGTGCTGTAACCATTTGTATATGCATCTGTAATAGTAGAACTACCGTTATTTGGCCCCTTTAACAGCGGATTGGATTTTGCTTCTGTAGCGGTATTCCCCCCTCCAAACACAATTTTATTCGGATAGGTTATCACATTGGAATTTCCATCCTTGTTGGCTGTGAAGATTATTTTTGAAATTGCAATATTTGTTTTTGCTCGTATTGTAATGTCAACAGAAAGTGATGCTTCTCCCCCTACCGAATGAAACCAAACCCCTGCATTGATCATGGTAGCAGCAGTACCCCATCCATCACTTGATGCGGATATTTCTAAATCTGCCGTTGTTAATTTACGTTCTGTTTGCGTTTTAGTAGGTACTCCAACCGCAAATATGTTATACATCGCTGTACATGCAAAGGCAATTGCCAATAACGCACTCAATATTCTCTTTTTCATCTCAGTTCCTCCCGTATATAATATTTCTCAATCTCTGAATTCTGCCAGCTTTACCTGACTGTCAAATTTTTTGCATTTTTTAGTATGTATATATAACCTTTTTAAGGTAATTATTTTCAAAGTTATTAGTTTTGTATTTGGTATATTTCGCAGTGTTTTCTGCTACGAATGTTCCACTTGAAACTTGAGCAGAAAACACTGCAACTATACCTGATAAAATGTTATTTAATACCCTTACCCTTGACTGATCGTAGAAATATTCAGTATATGTTTTTTAACTGCCAACAGATCTG
>CAZZCN010000088.1:0-10820 GCA_964652975.1 uncultured Oscillospiraceae bacterium
ATTTTTGTGACATTCAAGATGGGCAGCTTTTTGACAGTTAAAGCGGGCATTAACACACATAGATGAAAACATATGGGAATTAAGACCATTAAACAATAGAATATTTTTCTTTTATTGGAAAGATAATATATTTGTTTTACTACATCACTTTACTAAAAAGTCACGTAAGACTCCATTTAGAGAAATTGAAAATGCATTATCTAACATGAAACAATTTATTGAAAGGACTAACTAAAATGAGCATTAATATAAAAGGCACCGATTATACAACGTTCAATGATATAGTTAATGATAATACATTACTAACATCAGCTGAGAGAGATATTATAAATTTTGAAATATCTCTAATTCATAAACTTGTTGAAGCACGCGAAGAAAAGGGTCTCTCCCAAAAACAACTGGCTGACTTATCAGGTATTAAACAACCAGCAATAGCACGACTTGAAAGTATGAAAGTGACCCCTCAAATTAATACACTGTTGAAAATCTTGAAACCTTTAGGCTACACATTAGCAATTGTTCCGGATACATTCTCAAAGTCATAAATTGTGACTAAGCGTTTTGGTATTATTCATTTTGCAAATTTCATAAATTATGTTTTGTTATTATCACCTGTAAATATTTTCATAGCATCCCTCAGAAACACAGCGCATCCTGGAGCGATTTTGTCGTAATATTCGGTGAATCTTGCATCATCGACATACATTTGGACAAGATTCATATGTGCTTCTTTCGAATAATTTTTCCAGAAAAATTGAATCCATTTCTTATGGAGTTCACAAGCTTTCTGAGCAAGTTCTCCAGCTGGATCTCTCGTTGCAAATGCTGCTTTGATTGCTTCGTTCACTTCCAGTGATAGCTTTTCAAGATCTTTATACTCGTCAGGAGACATTTTTTTCATCTTGTTATATGAGTGCGAAATTTCGTCCTCGCCATATTTTTCACGAATCTCTTTTCCGTATTTTGTATCGTTATCTTCGATCATTTTATTCTTGAAACCTTCAAATTTTTCCTGGTCTGACATTTGTCTGCCTCCTTTTTTCATAGCAATTGTTTTATCGACATTGCTTATCAATTCTTCTATTCTTTCCTTCTTTGCAAAAAGTATTTTGCGATGCTCTTCCAAAGCTGCCAGTGGGTCAAAAGTTTTTGCATCAATATACTGCTTTATGTCTTCTAACTTCACGTCCAATTCACGGTAAAAAAGTATCTGCTGAAGTCTGTCAATTTCGTACTGACCGTATATTCGATATCTCGCCGAACTTATTCTCGCCGGTTTTAGAATTCCAATTTCATCATAATATCGAAGGGTTCTTGTGCTAATACCCGCCAATTTACTGAGTTTATTTATTGTAATTTCCAAAATTGTGTCCATCCTTTACGAATTTAGCATATTGCTCTATCTCATTGTTCTGTTTGTGATCACATGGATATTATAATCCTTTACGTAACGTCAATGTCAATAGAGTTTTAGAAATTATATACTAATTAATAAATTTGTTATAAATTGTAGTAATTTGACTTGTATTGTTGTGTTTTAGCGACTTTTAATATAGTAATTTTTAAGCTATTATTTTCTAAACAGGATATCTAAACTCTAATTTAAAATTACTAGCAAATTAGATTTTTTAACACTTGACGCACCCTATTATATAGGGTATTATAAGGTAAATGGTGAACATATGACAAGAGAATTCATTATGCTTCCTGAGTTCGAAAAACAATGGCAAAATATGAATTTAAATGATTCGGATTTAAAAAGAGTTCAGGAAGAATTGATACTAAATCCTCAAAAGGGAGCTGTTATCAAAGGAACTGGTGGTTTAAGAAAGCTACGAGTTGCATTTGAAAAAAGAGGGAAAAGTAAAAGTTTACGTTTAATATATGTAGATTTTGTTGTTTTCGAAAAAATATATTTTATAACCGCCTATGCCAAAAATGTTAAAGATAATCTAAATAAAGAGGAACAAAATGTCATTAAAAAAATGGTTGAAGCATTATATAACACTTCAAAATAAAGGAGAAATATTATGAATGTCTATAATAGCATAACCAGAGGACTCGAAGAAGCTATAAAGCATGAAAAAGGAATTATTAAAGCTAAACGCATTAGACTAACGGTTACCCCTGTACCTTCATTCGACGCAACAGAAATTAAAACCTTACGAAACGATATGGAAATGACTCAAGTGATTTTTGCAGCTGTTATGGGTGTATCAACAAAAACCGTTGAAGCATGGGAGTCAGGAAAAAATAAACCCGATGGCGCCGCAAAAAGAATGCTAAGTATACTAAAAATAGATCCGGATTTCCCTAGTAAATACAAAATAGTTTCAATTCCCAAAACTGTATAAATGTATAATTTTTATTTTGATAGAAATGCAATACATTTTATCGAACTTCAATAGTATTTTGTTACTATCCCATTCCTACCAAAGTTTTACAGCGCCTATAAGCTCCGAAATGCCTTTTGCTCCTGTCTTTGAGGTCTCTATATCTAGTTGTTGAATTATGTCATGACATGCTAACGGATTTACCAAATTAGCTGTGCCAATTTGTACTAGACTAGCTCCAGCCACAATGAATTCCAGTACATCGGTAGCGTTCATAATTCCGCCCATCCCTATAACCGGTATTGAAACGCTGTTAAAAACCTCATTTACCATCCGAAGTGCAATCGGCTTTATGGCAGGACCTGAAAGTCCGCCATAATTGTTCTGTAGCACTGGTCTCATAGTTGTCAGATCTATCGCCATACCGAGGACTGTATTTACAAGGGAAACGCCATCAGCGCCTGCATCCTCTGCAGCTTTGGCGGTTTCTTTGATATCAAGCGTATTAGGTGTCAACTTAACCCAGATTGGCTTCTTACAAACACGTCTGACTTCGGACACAACTGACTGAACCCCTTGATAATTGCTTCCGAAAGCCATGCATCCCTGCTTGACATTCGGACATGAAAGGTTGAGTTCGATAACGTCACATGCAGTATTATCAAGCATTTGAGCCATTTCGACATATTCTTCGATGTTGTTACCTGCAATATTTACTATGCTGACACAGTCAAACGAGGTAAAAAATTCCAGTTCGCTACTAATAAATTTCTCAATTCCCGGATTTTGCAGACCAACGCTGTTAAGCATTCCTGAAGTCGTTTCAGCAACTCTAATCGGCGGATTTCCTTTTCGTGGAAACCTTGTAATTCCCTTGGATGCCATTCCCCCAAGCATTGATAAATCATAGAATTCGCTGATTTCCCTGCCGAACCCGAAAGTCCCAGAGGCTGGTATGATAGGATTCTTGAAGTTTATATTATTGATTTTTACGCTTAAGTCTACTCCCATACGACCTCCTTTGAGTCAAAAACCGGGCCGTCCTTGCAGCATCGTTTGTACTCAAAATCATTTTCTTGGTTATTATTTGTTTGTTTAATAGAATCAGCAGTTTTTTCACTATTGTGTAAATTGTTACTTTCAGATACTTTTTCATTGCTGTATGGAATTCTGCTATCAGACGTCTCAGTTTCTTTCTTGGCCTTGATTTTACATGCGCACACAAGACAGATTCCAGTGCCACATCCCATTCTTTCCTCAAGTGAGACCTGGCAGGGAACGTTTTTGGCTTGTGCCAACTCACTGACGTATTTCATCATAGGGGTCGGTCCGCAGGTAAAAATCTTGCAACCATCAAGCGAAATTGTCTTAAGCGCATCAACTGCATTACCGCAAACATGCAAATCGCCGCATTCAGAAGCAAATATGACTTCATCGGAAAGCGCCTCGAGCTTGTCCAGGCAAAAAGAGTCGTCTTTGGATCTGAATCCGCAGACTGTTATTGTTTTCTTGTTGTTAAGCTTTGCTTCGTGCAGCAAAAACATCAGAGGGAAAACTCCTATTCCACCACCAACTGCAACAACGGTTTCGGTATCCGATAAATCAAATGCGGTACCAAGCGGTCCTAACACAGAAATCACATCGCCAACCGTAAGCTCATTAAGATAGGCAGTTCCGCTCCCCTTCACCCTGATTCCAATGGTGAAAGTGTTCTTTTCGCGGTTGACTCCACTGATGCTGATCGGCCTTCTCAATAAAGAGTCGCATTGAACATTGACAAACTGACCGGCTTTGCATTCACGGGCAATCTCGGGGGACTCGATTTCTAGGAAAAACTGCCCCTTTGAAATGTATTCCTTGCTTATTATTTTGCAATCATAAACATTCATTTTTTAACCTCTTTTATTCATAGAATAAAATATATGTTTTCAAATTATTAGTCTGTTCTGTATAGTACGGGATGTTTTGTCCGGTTCGTACAGTCGATCATCAAATTATGTAAGATAGGCTGAGCCGAATTTTCATCTTATTTCTTAAGCATCGTATTATTCGAAGGCATTTCATTAAGTGGAACGGTGTTATGTCTTGTGTCTGCGACTACCTGGGCAAATGTTTTAATCTCATAAGGGACGATATCCTTTGGCGTCATGTTGCTTTCGAGGCACTCGGTAACTGCCAAGAGTGTGTCGAGTGAGGAAATCGTTGGAACGCCGAGTTCAGTGCATTTGCGTCTGAGCCTGAAACCGTCGCGCAGTGGTTGTCTTCCTCTTGTAGCGGTGTTAACCAGCAGCTTGACTTTTCCTGCAGATAACAAAGTAAGTACAGTTGGAGCTTCTTCATCTATCTTGCGTGCGATGCTGGTAGGTATGCCGTGTTTGTTAAGATAATTGGCTGTCCCGCCTGTTGCATATAACTCGTAACCCATTGCATAGAGTCTGTCAGCCAATGGTACAAGATCGTGTTTGTCGCTGTCTCTTACGGTCAAAAGGATTCCCTGTCCTTTTTCGGGGAATTTAAAGTTGGATGCAAGAATCGCTTTGTACATAGCTTCGCTGTATTTTGTCGAAAGGCCAAGAACCTCGCCCGTGCTCTTCATCTCAGGTCCGAGGTTGGTGTCAACGTCGTGGAGTTTTTCGAAAGAGAAAACCGGTGCTTTTATCGCATATACCGATGGATATCTGGCATAAAGTCCTGTGTCGTAGCCTAGGTCGGTAAGTTTTGCGCCCATCATGACTTTAGTGGCGAGGGTTACTATGGGAATGCCGGTGACTTTGCTTATATATGGTACCGTACGGCTCGAACGGGGGTTGACCTCTATAACGTAGATAATGTCGTTGTAAAGTATGAACTGGATGTTCAAAAGTCCGATTATGTTAAGACCTTTGGCAAGCTTTCGTGTATAGTCGATTATCGTCTCGCGGATTTTCTCGGAGACGTATGCAGGGAAAATCGAAATCGAGTCGCCGGAGTGTATGCCAGCCCTTTCGAGGTGCTCCATTATTCCTGGTATCAAAATGTCCTCACCGTCTGAAACTGCGTCAACCTCCAATTCGACTCCCATCAGATATTTGTCGATAAGGATCGGGTGCTCCTGAATGTTCAGGTTAATAATCGCCATGTATTCAACAACATCCTGGTCGTTATATGCAATAACCATCCCCTGTCCGCCTAGGACATAAGAAGGACGGATCAAAACAGGATATCCCAATTCGTTGGCAACTTTAATAGCGTCAGCTTCAGTAAAAATCGTTGTGCCCTTTGGCCTCGGAATATTCGCAGCTTCGAGCACCTGGTCAAAACGCTCCCTGTCCTCAGCTGCATCAACCATGTCAGCTGATGTTCCAAATATTTTGACCCCCATGTTAGATACTGCTTTTATAAGCTTTATTGCTGTCTGACCGCCGAACTGACATATAACACCCTCAGGCTTTTCGGTCTCGATAATCGCCCTTACATCATCTGGTGTCAAAGGTTCGAAATACAATCTGTCGGAAGTGTCAAAATCCGTTGAAACCGTCTCAGGATTGTTGTTCGCAATTATCGCCTCGTAACCCATTTCACTAAGTGCCCATACCGAGTGAACCGAACAGTAGTCGAACTCTATTCCTTGTCCGATTCTAATAGGACCTGATCCCAAAACCAGTACCTTCTTCCTGTCCGTCGGTATCGCTTCATTTTCAGTGTCGAATGTCGAGTAAAAGTACGGTGTTTTCGCATCATATTCTCCTGCACATGTGTCAACCATTTTATAAGTATAAAAAAGTCCTAGTCCTTTTCTTCTGGCTCTTATATCGTCGTTGGTTATGGTTGATTTGACTGTGTTCGCACTCCCGGAGTTGACCAGCTTGGCAACATATGTGTCTGTAAACCCATATTTGACAGCGGTTATAAGAAGTTCGTCCGTCAAAGGTCCTGTTTTGATCGACTCTTCTACATCAACTATGTTTTTGATTTTTCGCAGGAAAAACAAATCCACCATTGTATCTTCGTAAATGCTTTCGACCGAAACTCCGCGACGGATTGCCTCTGCAAGGGCAAAAAGCCTCATGTCATCAACTTTTATAACCTTCTCCCTTAAGTCTTCGTCGGACATGTCCTTAAGCGATGCAACCTCAAGTCCCATTATATTCAACTCTAAAGACCTTATAGCCTTCATCAGCGAAGATTCAAAATTGTTGGATATTGACATGACTTCGCCGGTAGCTTTCATCTGGGTGCCAAGGGTTCTTTTCGCTTTGACAAATTTATCGAAAGGCCATTTTGGTATTTTCGTAACTATATAGTCAACAGTCGGCTCAAAACACGCACATGTTGTTCCTGTAACTTCATTTGGTATCTCATCAAGGGTATATCCGACTGCGATACGGCTTGCAACCTTTGCTATTGGATAACCGGTTGCTTTGGACGCGAGAGCGGAGCTTCGTGAAAGTCTTGGATTAACTTCGATTATTGCATACTCATCTGTCGTTGGATGTTGTGCGAGCTGAACATTACATCCGCCGATTATATTGAGTTCTTCAACAATTTTAAGAGATGATGTTCTCAGTTTTTGGAATTCGGTATCTGTAAGTGTCTGGGCAGGTGCAACAACTATTGAATCTCCTGTGTGTATTCCGACAGGGTCAAGATTTTCCATTGAGCAGATTGTGATGGCGTTGCCTTTTGCGTCTCTTACAGCTTCAAATTCGATTTCCTTCCAGCCGGAGATACATTTTTCTATCAGAACCTGATGAACTCGGCTGAGTGCAAGCCCGTTTTCTGCGATTTCAACAAGTTCCTTTTCGTTTTTGACAATTCCGCCGCCTGATCCCCCCAGTGTAAAAGCAGGTCTGACTATTACCGGGTATCCTATATCATTGGCAAATCCTATGGCATCTGCAATAGTGTTTGCTATGCCGGATTCTATACAAGGTTCGTTTATGCGATTCATGGCTTTTCTAAACTCTTCGCGGTCTTCACCCATTTTAATTGATTTCGCGGAGGTTCCCAGCATGATTATGTTGTTTTCCTCCAAAAATCCGTTCTCCGAAAGTTCCATTGCGAAGTTCAGTCCAGTCTGTCCTCCCAATGTTGCAAGTAGTGAATCAACTTTCTCTAAAAGCATTATGTTTTTTATGACATCGATGTTGAGTGGTTCAATATAAACCTTGTCCGCCATATTTGAATCAGTCATTATTGTAGCCGGGTTGCTGTTTACAAGGACCACTTCAAATCCTTCATCTTTCAATGCTCTGCAAGCTTGTGTTCCGGCGTAATCGAACTCGGCCGCCTGACCGATTATTATGGGTCCGGATCCAATGACCATTACTTTTTTGATATCAGTTCTTCTCGGCATTTTATGTTCTCCTATCATATTAGAAAGTCTTAGTGTTTTTGTTATTTTTTATTATTACAAATTTTCATTATTATTTTTGTTTAGCATTTTATTCTGGATTATTTTGTAATTTTGTTATTTACTTTTTTACTTTTATATTTTGTTTTTGCTATTTACTTTTTACTTATATTTTATATTTTACTTTTGTTTCTATTTTTTCTATTTTTCAATTTTTTAGTATTTTCCAGCAAGTAATTATCTTTATTGTATTTGTCCCCGTTCAAGACTTTTCTTTCATGCGCTTCGAAATCCCTATGTAAAGGTCTTCCTTCATTCGCATTGCTTCGGCATATGTTGCATCTTCAAACAAGTCTGGTGAAAATCCTTCGTTCTTGTAAGCGCACATCAGGCTTCGTGATGCATTTACTATCGCACCTTTACCGGTCGCGTCAAAATTCATGGCCGCCGCATCTCCACTACCGCCTTGCGCTCCGTATCCCGGAACCAGTATGATCGATCTGGGCATGATTTTCCTCAGTTGCTTAGCCTGCTCCGGCCAGGTGGCACCGACTACTGCTCCGACAGATGAATATCCACTTTCGCCTATTGTAGTGGCTCCCCATTCGTCAACTTTCTTAGCGACTACCTGGTAGATGTATTCGTCTTCGGAGGTCTTAACATCCTGAAAGTCAACTGCTGAAGGGTTTGAAGTTCTTACAAGTATGAAAATTCCTTTTCCGTTATCTTCGCATTCTTTTATAAAAGGTGCAACACCGTCTATTCCAAGATAAGGGTTGATTGTAACAGCATCTGCATCAAACGCTTTGATAAATGACTTATCGATAAGCTGTGTGCTACCCAGAAATGCTTTGGCGTAAGCCTGTGCCGTTGAAAGGATATCGTTCCTCTTGGCATCGGCTATTACTATGAATCCTTGCTCCTTTGCATATTTGACAGTCTCTGCAAAAGCCTTTATGCCGGCGACTCCAAGCATTTCGTAATATGCTGATTGTGGCTTGACGGCAGGTATTACACCTTTTACGCAATCCATAAGACGTTTGTTGAATTCTATTATTGCAAGTGCGGTGGCCTCTTCGGCGGTATAGGATTTGCCTGTGCCGGTATATTTTTTCGTAATACATTCCGGAACATATTCGATCAGCGGGTCAAGTCCCATGACTGTCGGGTTACCGGTATCTTCGATTTTATCTAGTAGTCTGTCAGCGAAATTATTCATGTTGTATTTTACCCCCGGTTTTTATTTCTCTTCGTAAACTATTTTGCCGCCCACTATTGTGTACAAGGCCTTGCCGTAAAGTTTCCAGCCGTCGTATGGTGTGTTGCTTGATTTTGACAGCATTTTGCTGCGGTCGAATTCGTATTCGTTCTCTAAATCGACAATTATAAGGTCTGCGGGACTTGATATGTTAAGATTGCCACGGCCAAGCTTCAGGAAGTTCGAAGGGTTTACCGACATCAACCTGACCAGCTGCTCGACAGTAATAATCTCTTCTTTTACAAGGTATGTAAAGGCAAGTCCGAGAGCTGTTTCAAAGCCGACGAGACCATTGTTGGCCAGCGAGAATTCTATGTTTTTCTCGTCATTGTGGTGCGGTGCATGGTCAGTTGCTATCATGTCGATTGTTCCGTCTGCAAGTCCCTGTATTATTGCATCTACATCTTCTTGAGGCTTTAATGGCGGATTGACTTTAGCAAGCGTGTTGAAATCGATGCAATCGTCTTCGGTCATTGTAAAATAATGCGGGCATGTCTCACAGGTTATCGAAACACCGTCTTTCTTGGCTTGTCTGATCAGGTCGACAGAGCCTTTCGTGCTAACGTGCGCTATGTGAATCGGCAGCCCTGTGTACTTTGATAAAATAATCTCACGCGCTACCATAAGGTCTTCAGCTATCGAAGGTATGCCTCTTATTCCCATCGTTGTCGATAGGTAGCTTTCATTCATATGGCCATCGGCCGCCAGAGAGCTGTCCTCGCAGTGTGAAATGCATGTGATTTCGAAGTCGGCTGCATAACGCATTGCCTTGATCATCAAATCAGCATTTTCAACGGGCCTTCCGTCATCAGAAATCGCAACGATTCCTTCCCTCGCCATCAGACCGATCTCAGAAAGTTCCTTGCCCTCAAGGCCTTTGCTTATTGAGCCTATCGGATATACATTGACTTTACCTACACGTTTCGCCTTGCTTTTAATGTATTCAACTATGGTCGGGCTGTCACACACAGGCTTGGTATTAGGCATGCAGGCAATAGATGTGAATCCGCCTTTGGCAGCGCTTGCCGTGCCTGTCTCTATATCCTCCCTGTATTCATATCCCGGGTCTCTCAAGTGGCAGTGTGCATCAATAAGTCCTGGAAAAACATAGCAGTTCTTAGCATCGATCTCCCTGTCATAAGGGCCGTCAAATGCTTTTGAAATCTTGCCGTCATTTATGTATAAGTCCTTTTTCGTGCTGACCGAGTTCATCGGGTCTACGACAAATCCGTTTCTAACAAGTATTCTCATAGTGCGTTCCTCCTCGAAGACAACAGGTAAAGGACAGCCATTCTTATAGCGACTCCGTTGGTAACCTGTTCGTTGATGACCGACTTGTCTGATTCGTAGATGCTTGTGGGCATCTCAACCCCATGATTACAAGGGCCAGGGTGCATGATAATAACATCCGGCTTTGCTAGTGAGATCATCTTATCGTTTACCGCAAAAAACGTTGCGTACTCTGTAATCGACGGGAAAAGGCATTTCTTCTGCCTTTCGAGCTGTAGTCTTAGACCCATTATGACATCCGCACCTTCGCACGCCTCTGCAACATTCTTGCATAATTTGGCACCAGACAATGCTATGTCCTTGGGGATAAGCGTACTTGGTCCTGCCAGATATACATTTGCTCCGAGTTTTTGCATTCCCCAGATGTTGCTTCTGGCAACTCTGCTGTGAAGAATGTCGCCTACTATGGCAATCTTCAGTCCCTCAAGTGATCCTTTCTTCTCTTTAATTGTAAAAATGTCTAGCAGTGCCTGCGTTGGATGTTCATTCATTCCGTCACCTGCGTTGATAATCGAAGCGTTCAGAAGTGGTGCTATCATATGCGGTGCGCCTGACTGTGGATGCCTCATTATTATTATGTCCGTCGCCATGACGTCAATCGTTCTGG
>CAZZCN010000089.1:0-10746 GCA_964652975.1 uncultured Oscillospiraceae bacterium
CCATTGTGGGGGTTCCTATGGTGCCATAAACCGCTAATTCATGAATACGTGCCATTTTATCTTCAAGATAAAGTGAAGGTGCTATAAATTTTATTCCGAAATACCTTCCGTATTTTGACTGAGCAAAGTAAAAAAGTTGAACAGAGCTTGAATTGTTATTAACATAAGAAGCAACTTTGTTAGCAGGGGCGTATAAATCAGCACCTGAAGCATCGGCAACATAAAGCTCATATTCCTTAAAAGCATTACCGCCCGGGTCACTTGAAATTAGAATCTTATTTATATTGGCACCGGGGGCGACTAAATAGGTTATGGTTCCGGAATCAACTCTTGTGCCATTATAATACATCGCAGCATAATATGCTCTTGTGGAAATATTACCATCGGTCATATTTAGAACATTATCACCGGCCGCAGGGTCAATATGTTCATACCAGTTTATGACCTTTGAAGGCGATTTTCCCGCAATCAAACTAGTTCCCAGATTATTAACCGTTGTCTGAGATAATCCGGTTACTATACTGTCGAATGCATTTCCGTAAGCAGCAACCTCCCACCAGTAAGGGGAATCATCAGTCAATGCTTTAAACATGATATAACGTCCTACAGGTTTATCGGTAAAGGTAAACAATTGATTTCCTGATAGAGCAGTATTATCATATTCAAGGACCGGTGTTGAGGTATAAATACTTTCAAGGTCATTGCCTACAAATATTTGATATCTTTGCATTACGTTTCCTGATGGCACCCTAAAAGAAATAAATATCTTATCAATAATACTGGGCTGTAAGCAATCAAATACAAGAGTGCCTCTTTGCGGATAGCCTGTTGGGTCAGGGGCGTAATAACAAAGTGCATTGTAGATACAGCAGTTATCACGTGTTTCTACATCGCCATCTGTTATGTATGAAGGACTACCATATGCCGGGTTATTTAACTGATTGATGCCATAATAACTTGTTTCAGCTACTGGATTTCTGCCTGCAAGAAGACTAGTGCCAAGTGCCGACAGTTCAGCATTTGTGCTTATAGTACTTGTTTCTACAAAATAGTCCGGTAAGACACCAATGTTGGTATGACTGTCTGCGAATAGCTTAAGCTCATAGATACGAGCTTTGGTATCGGTGGTATTTGTTGGAACTGTAATATATAATCTTACATATCTTCCAATCGTTGGATTGATTTGCCTTTCAGTAATGTTGGATGTATTAGAAGTTATGTTATCGATATCGGTCCAACTAATATTATCCTGGCTTATCTGAAGTTTAAAATCCTTTGTATTATATGTGGTACTTTCATTGACGCCTGCATGGCATACAACATAGCTGTTGATATAATAATGTGACTGCATATCAACAGTTATGTATTGTTCTGAACCGGCTGCGGATTGCCATTTTGTGGTAAGAGTGTTATCAATTGCAAAGGATGGGGAATATGCTCCGTCTTGTGATGAACTTGACGAGATACTGGAATTTTGAGATAAATCTGTCGGACCATAAATTTGAAATTCATCAATTCGTGCCTGTGTATCAGAATTCTGTGCCGGTACTGTTATGTACAACCGTACATACCTGGCCGCAGTTGTCGTAAATGTCCGATCTGTAGTATTTTGAGTGTTTCCTGTAACTGTATCAACGTCTGTCCATATAGTCCCGTTCACGCTGACCTGTAATTTAAAATCTCTTGTATTATATACATCTGACTCTGCGTTACCACAGTGAAGAACCACCCACCTGTTGATATAATATACGCTGTTAAGATCAAGTGTTAGATAATGAATTGTCCCTCCGCCTGAACACCATTTTGTATTAACAATATTGTCTATTGCTGCAGATGGTGTTGTTTGGGTTGAAGCATAAGTATCTGCAGTTGCTGTCGCATTCAGCGCCAGATTTATCGCCTGTGACTCATACACCACTATAATCGATGTAATCGTATTATTAAATATTGTATTATTCAAAATCGTGTCAGCTGTAATGATTCCTGATTCTCCTGTGAAATTATCACCAACGTAAATTTTCACTTTTATGCCTGGTAACACTCTTATTGATGATATTACATTATCATTTATACCCTTAGCCTGTAATTGTGATAAATTATACTGACCCGGTATTAAATTCACAGCATTTCCTGAAAAATAATCCGAATAGAAGATCGCCGATTTACCTAAAGTTCCAGGATATGAAGCCGTTTTAGATATGACCATTGAGCTTATCATATCATTACCACTTGCAAATAGGCTTGTATTTGAAGTATATGTCCATGATGTTCCATTTAAATCACCGTCATAAGCCGTAACCTGTATGCCTGGTTGTAATATCAGAGATGACAATGAGTTATTATTGATTCCGCTGCTTACTAGCTGAGAAGTTGAATATGTACCAATATCAAGTGATATTGGATTCCCTGAATATGAATCGTCATAAAACGTTGCAACATCTTTATTGTCGATGAATTCGTGTATTCCCCTATCTGTAAAATCGGATTGATTGATAGTGGTTCCAAAATAGTCATATTCGCTGCTGCTTATTGTTATTCCTGAATCTATGCAGGGAGAATCAGGCTTTAACCTATATCCTTCTGCACCGTATCCTCCCGGGTTGATAAATTTCGGGTCGGCAATTAATTTGCCTGAATCGTTTGCTCCGGCATTTCCATAATAAAGATTGTTTTGATAATAGACGTTTTTGTTTGGAGTGTAGCTTGAACTGGCGTTTCCGACAAATATATTGTTGATAACTTCGCTGCCTGCAACATCCGCACCGGTTCTTATTAATTTTATCGGATCAAATTCGTTATAAAAAACGTTATTGTAAATTTTTGTAACCCCGTCGTCTATCAAAATGGTTCTTCTACTTCCATCGTTTTCGCTTATGTTATAACGAATGATGTCAGCAATTAGATAAGGTGAGTCCTGTGTAGCAGGACCGATCTTAAACCCTCCGGCGTTGTCATGTGAATAATTATATTGATGGATAATGGTACCTGCATTTCCCCAGTCGGTATCAAATGCAGACCCGTCACCGGCACCTATTGCAGTGTTATATACTTCATTATATTGATATATTGAATCCTTGCACCAATACCCCCAAACCCCACAAAACCACTGATCAAACTCGTGTGGATGGCCGACCTGCATCTGACCTACATTTCCGACCGTGTTATATTGAACTATGGGTCCGTTGCAACATGCAATTGTAATGCCGTTTACACCGGTATTGTTGATATAGTTGTTTTCGATGATAACATTAGTGGACCATGAAGTAGGACTATCCTTGTATTGCGTATTAGGAACAGTTGCTTCTGGCACTTTTTCAAATACTATGCCATTTCCCCATATGTCTGTAATATTACAGCCTGAAACCACCACATCGTTAAAATGGTAAGGATAGGCGGATTCATACAGGATAAAGTATATACTATGACAATAAAAACTGTCTTCTGTGCCATCAGGCCCGGTAATCGTAATATTGCTAACGCGTATATGATTAAGATTTCTTTGTGTTTTTAATTCAACCCTGATAACATTTCCAGTTCCATATAACGTTGAGGTATTTCTAAGTTGCAGATTTTCTACAGTAAAATAGTCTTTATCTGTGGCGATAAATGTATGGGTTTGAACTCTTTTAGCATCAATAATCGGGTCGGAACCGGTGCCATATCTGCCAAAAACAATCTGCGCTGTAGAATTGCCGCTGGCATTTAATACTATAACCCCTTCCCAGTAGCAACCTGCCTTGAACAAAACCTGATCTCCTGGCAACAATTGGATGGAATTTACCTTGGCTATCGTTTTGACAGGATAATTGATATTGGTACCAATATTACCATCATTTCCATTTACAGAATCAACATAATATGTGGTATTTAATGCGTTAACCTCTGTTTTGTAAAAAATCATTCCTGAAAAAAGTAATGAAAAACTTAGAATTAGGCTAATACCGATTTTTAATGTACATTTCATAAAATTTGTTAAATCCTTTCTCAGTTGACCGGTCTTCATATTATCCTAAAATCACTGTTACATCACAGATGCTTTTTTCGGGTAATACCGGTAATATGTTTCCTTCAATTTCTTCTCTGTTAACAGTTATATATTTTATGCCCTTGCTTACATGAACATGATTTATAATAGTAATATTATAGATAGCTCCTCTGAAATTTCTGGAAATTTTATATTCATCCCATTCCTTTGGTATGCATGGATCGATCTTCAGTCCGTTGAAATCCGGTTTTATTCCAAGTATCGATTGTGAAATGGCGATATAGTTCCAGGAAGCGGTGCCTGTAAGCCATGAGTTTTTGGCTTCTCCGTGGCGGATTGCATCTCGTCCTGCAATCATTTGCGAGTATACATAAGGCTCCATTTTGTGGATTTCACTGATTTCTTCAAGGTATGCGGGAGCGATTTTCGAGTAAATCTCAAAAGCCCGGTCTCCCCTTCCAAGCTCTGTTTCCGCCATGGCAATCCATGGGTTGTTGTGGCAGAATATTCCTGCATTTTCTTTGTACCCTTCCGGATAGGAGGAGATTTCTCCAAGATTTGGATAGTATTTGCTATAGGGTGGTGACTGCAGTACGATTCCGTACTTTGTATCGAGTTTTTCTTTTACGCTGTCAAGCGCCTTAATTGCAAGTCCATTGTCCACTCCTATTCCCGCCATAATGCACATGCCCTGCGGTTCGATGAAAATCTTTCCTTCCTCGCATTCCTCACTTCCGATTTTTGCGCCTAAATTGTCATATGCACGCAGGAACCAGCTTTCGTCGTATCCGTCTTTTAAAACTGTAGCAATCATTTCATCGATGTGTCCGACTGCTTTTTTTGCCTCGTCTTGTTGATTACGGCTGTTGCATATCTTTACAAAATCCGAACCTGCAAGTACAAACAACCCGGCGATGAATACCGATTCGGCTACTCTGCCGTCTTTTATTCCACAAGTCTGATAGGATTCATCCGGTGTTGTTGAAAAGCAATTGAGATTCAGGCAGTCGTTCCAGTCAGCGCGTCCGATGAGCGGAAGGTTATGTGGTCCGAGATTATTGATAACATGGTAAAATGACCTTTTTAAATGTTCAAAGAGAGAGGCTTTGTTATTTTCATCATTATCAAACGGTACTTGAACGTCAAGTATTGAGAAGTCTCCGGTTTCCTTGATATATGCAGCCGTGCTTAATATAAGCCATAAAGGGTCGTCGTTAAAACCGCCGCCTATATCATTGTTACCCATCTTTGTCAGTGGCTGGTATTGATGGTACGCTCCGCCGTCTTCAAACTGTGTAGATGCAATATCTATTATCCGTTCCTTGGCCTTGTCCGGAATCAAATGGACAAATCCAAGAATGTCCTGGTTGGAATCCCGAAATCCCATTCCTCTGCCAATACCGGATTCAAAATACGATGCGCTTCTTGACATGTTGAATGTAACCATGCACTGGTAAGGATTCCAGATATTTACCATCCGGTTGAGTTTTTCGTCCTGGCTTTCAAGGTAATATTTTTGCAATAAGTTATCCCAATAGGCTTTCAGTTCCGATAATGCCTCATCTACAGCAGATTTGCTCGAGAACTGACTTGTCATTTCCTTCGCCCTGGTCTTGTTGATTACACCATGTGACTCCCATTTTTCCTCCTGCTTGTTTTCCACGTACCCGAGCACGAAGTTAAATGATTTTTCACTGCCGGGCTCCAGTATGACTTTCAGCTCATGAGACGCAATTGGATACCAGCCACTCGCCATAGAATTATTTGACTTGTTGCCAAAGACAACCTGAGGGGCGTCAAGTCCGTTGAATTGTCCCAGGAATGAATCCCTGTCCGTATCAAAACCATCTATAGAAGAATTTACAGAATAAAAAGAATAATGGTCTCTTCTCTCTCTGTACTCGGTTTTATGATAGATGACAGATCCTTCAACTTCAACCTCACCGATACTGAGGTTACGTTGAAAATTGGTCATATCATCATTTGCATTCCACAGGCAGAACTCGACAAATGAGAATAATGTAAATGCTTTGGTCTGTTTCGATGTATTTTGCACTTTTATCTGATGAACCTCGCCATTGAATCCAAGCGGAACGAATGAAAGCTGTTTAATTCTCAGCCCGCCCCTTTCACTGGTTATCTGCGAATATCCAAGTCCATGCCGGCACTCATAAAAATCCAGTTCCTTCTTTATTGGCATCCATGCATTCGACCAGCAGTCCCCGCCATCGTTGATATAAAAATATCTTCCACCACAGTCGATAGGAATGTTGTTATACCGATACCTTGTTATTCTGCGTAGCTTTGCGTCGCGGTAAAAGCAATATCCTCCTGACGTATTCGACATAAGTGAAAAGAAATCATCATTGCCAAAATAATTGATCCATGGAAAAGGCGTTTGGGGGGTCTCTATTACGTATTCTCTATTTATATCATCGAAAAAACCATAATTCATTCAATTTTCCTGCCTATTAAAATTAAATTCTATTCATACTTAAACGGATATACTCTGCTTTTAGTAATAATGAAAAGCGTATCGTTTCGCTCATATGCTGTAATAATATCATAATATTCTGGATATTTCAATTGTATTTATAATAATTTCATAAAATATTCATTAATTACATGATTATTTTGTATTATTTCATGCTCAATAGGTATAACGTTTCGTTTTTTTCAGTTTGTTGATTGCCACGCGCTTATTGTCATGAATTGCTTATTACAAAAATATTGTTGTTTCTATTTTTATTATTAATATTACTCGTTGTTATAGTGGTTGTAAATGCTTTTTCCAGAATTATAATATATCTAGAAAACCATTTTGCTTGTTATGTAAAATCAAAACTTGATTACATTTAAAGATTGTCTCCCCGCTTAGGTTCGCCTGGACTGTATAATTTTTTTAGCCGCTCATTTTCTATACGTAGTATCGTCATCTTTATTCTATACTAAAGATGATTTTTTTCTACCTTTTTGTGTCTACTTTTAGAATAGCATCAAGCCCCATATTTTTCTTTAAATTCCTGTAGTTTTAAATGAAGTTTTGACTTTAAATCAGAATACGAAGAATCATAGAATAAATTTTTTAGTTGAGAAGGGTCCTCCAGATTATCAAAAAGGAATTCATAATATCCTTCGGAGTATGTATATTGATTCGTTCTTAATCCGTTCCATTTATTCTGCACGCCGCCTTCTGCCGCTAAAATGTATACCGCATCGGGTGTGTTAATCTCTTCTCCTCTAAATAAATCAGAAAAATCAATCCCATCCATATAATCAGGTTTTTCTATTCCTGCCAAGCCCAAAATACTAGGTGCCATATCAATGGCAGATATTAATGCATTACTTACTGCAGATTCTTTCACCTCGTTTTTATACGCGACAATTAAAGGAACACGAATCGCCTCTTCGTAAGGCATACCCTTGCCGCTAGATCTTCCATGTGTCCAAAGCATATCTCCATGATCGCTTGAATAGATTATTGAAGTATTGTCAAGTATGCCTTCTTGCTCTAAAGTATCAATCAGCCTACCCAGTTCTTCATCTATCGCCGAACAATGAGCATAATATTGTCTGATGTCATCTGCAGCTTCTGGTGTTTGAAACTCTTTACTTACCCCTGCTCTAAATGTAATTTCTTTATCTTTGTAATAATCCACCCATTTTTCAGGTGCATCGGTGTTTAAATAACGCCCGTTTCTTTCTACTGCGTGAGGTGGAAAAATTGATAAGGTGAGCAAAAAAGGTCTCGCTTCCTTGCTGTTTTGTCTTATATACCCTAATGCATCATTCATCTGGCCAGTAGGAGCATACCCTTCGTATATCTTGTCTTGAGCTGAATTAAAATCATAATATGAGACATTTATACAATCTTCTCCGGTTGTTTGCTGCCAGTAATCATAACCGTATGTAAGATTGTTTTTGATAGCATCGGCCCCATTGTATCCGTTATCGTTTAGATGTAATTTTCCAACATATGCCGTCTTGTAGCCATTTCTTTTAAGTATACTGGCATAGCTTTCATATTTGTTTGTGTATGCTTGATTCGGGTAATTGGATACAACCAGGTCATCTCGGACCATTCTTCCATTAACAAGGATATTCCTGTATGGAACACAAACGGGACAATTGGAAACACATTGATTGAAAGTCATTCCCATTGATGCCAGTCGTTTCAAATTGGGTGTATAAACATCCTTGTTTACCATGTTAAATGCCGAGTATATCTGTTCATCACTAAAAAAATAAATAATATTTGGTCTTCTCATATTTTTTGCATGATATAGTTAGCTGCTATATCATAAACTCCTTTTCTTTTTCTTTTTATTATTGTTTTCTATAACTACAACTATACTACAGAATTAGTTTCTTGTGTTAATGATATTTATCCCATATGCCAAGTGTATCTAAATAAATTAATTGTGTATCAGGATGCAATCCTTTGAAGGCGACCTAATGGTCGCCTTCAAAGAGTTCACAGACCTCTTAATGAGTACTTTAATTAACAAATCCATTGTTTTTGTATGAAAAATCACACTTCACATAATAGTAACTATTAATTAATTCTGATACATATAAAGCACCCAGTCATTGCTGTCAGGCTTTGCAGGAATAAGCCACTGGCCGCTTGAAGGAATAAGATTTGTGCCTATCGTGGTGTATGCTCCGGTACGTGGATTGAACCACTTTGCTGTGTGTGATACATTATCCATGCCTTTTAGTGTTCCGGTATTTGTAGTTGCATTGTAGAAATATGCCACATAACGGTCGTTTAAAATACTTGCTACAGAATAGTATGATCCATTATTTGCAAAATAACCGGCATCATCAAACCGCGGTGTAAGTTGCCACCAGTTCATACTGTTAAAGAAATTCTTCATATGGGTTCCAAGTTGAGTAGCGGCAGCAAAATCCTGGCTTGTGGTCCATAAGACCTGTTTCTCGGCAGATGTTACGGTAATGCCCCAGTCTGTTCCATCTGTATCCTCCCAGAGATTTGTATCGTAATACCATATGTCCTGGGCACCGTATCCATGGCCGAACATTCCATTAAGATAAGCCGTCCAGCCTTGCATTCTTGCACCGAATTCATTTGTGCCAAGGTTTTGGTACACACCCTCATAATTTATCGCCGGTTTCATTCCACTGTTGTTCCAGTAGTTCTTAGGAACATTAAAGTCCAGAATCTGGTTTTTTGCAGGATTCCATTGAGAAGCAAACCAGCTGTATCCAGCCAGGTTTTTGAATTCAGAGTCGCTGGCCCTGACCAGATTCGTACCGTCCTGATGTCCCGTTTGAGGATGAATATACGGATCATAAGTGTGAACGGTGTTGAATACTGTTTTCCAGGGATTGGTGGCAGCAGTAAATGTACCATGGAAATCCTTGTCAACTTCCTGTGCTGTTGTCCATAGGACCGGGAATGCCGCATATCTCGCCACCCAGTATCTGGATAGTTTTTCTAAATATTCAGTTGAATAGGTGGCATCTTTTAGTTCTTGAGTGAAGAAAAGCTGAGAGTTTGCATGCACGAGACCTTTGTCGGCAATATACCTGAATCTGTTGTCCATATCGGCAAACGCCTCCAGGTCGGCTCCTGTCAATCCGTCTCTTAAGTAATAGGCAGTTTCAAGAGGTTCGGACTGATAAACCGTAAAGCCCTGGGTCACCCGCTTGTCCACCAGCGGTTTAAACATTGTGTCATATGGTTCCTTAGGCATGGTCCAATGAGTGTCACCGATATAAAAGAAGGGCGTTCCATCGTTGTAAGTTAAATAACGGGAATTGCCTGCAGCTTTAACAAACCCCTTCTGATAAATTGGCAGACTTCCGCTATATGGAACACATCCCACAATTCCTTTTTGGCCGTGTAATCCCGTATCTGATGAATTTGAGCAGGAAGTGGTATAATTCCAGATGCCTTTTGCGGTCGGCGCAAAACGAACCTTCCAGACATTGCCGCCATCCCAGAAAGCCGGCAGTACAATAGTTGTATTGTCAGGTCCTGCAAATGCTACATCAAGTGTTACATCCATAAATGGATCACTGTATTCCTTATAGATTTTTACATCATCGATATATATGTTTTGATTTGATGAACCCGGCATGCCATCGAACATCAAATTAAAATTTCCTGTCGGGTTAGCGATGTCTCCTGTTGTGACAGTCAAGCTTCCGTTAAACTGCGTCCACTGGCCTGCTGTTATAGAAATGCCGTCACTTAAATATCCATAGCTTAATCCTGGCAGCAGGAATGAATATTGACCTGCCGTGTCTGAGCGGACAATCAAACTTCCGGTTGTTGTGCTTGGTGATAGATCGCTTGCATATACCCACATGCTCACCTTGTATGTTCCCGCACCGTTTGTCTTAATTAGGTTGTATATGTTGTTAGTAGGTGAAAACCAAGTGGTTTGCGCTCTAGATGAAAGTTTCAATGAATAGTTTCCGCTGTGGGCAACAGTTGATGATGCACTTATTACACCGCCAAGCAATGCCGTCCATCCTGTTGTGCTGGGTCCTTCAAATGTCCCGTCAGCTCCAGCAGCTGTAAGATACTGCATAGTGGGACAACCGGTGATTGTAAAATCATCAATATAAAGATTCTGAACATTGAAATCACCAACCAGCTGATCAATCATAAGAGTAAAGTTACCTGTAGTGCCAGCTATGTCTGCAGCAGTAACTGTAACGCTGCCTTTATACTGAACCCATGTGTTTACAGGTGTTGAAACATATCCGTTGCTGATAATAGCCCAGTT
>CAZZCN010000090.1:0-10637 GCA_964652975.1 uncultured Oscillospiraceae bacterium
ATCCTTTACATTATCCGATATATTATCCGTTACATTATCCATTTCTCACTGTCTCCTGTGCTGTTCTGGTTGATCCATTCAAGAAACTTGTCCTTGGGTATGATATACCGGCCTCCGATTTTGAGCCTGGGGAATCCCTTGGACTTTATGAGCGTGTATGCCCCGGCCCTGGATATTCCAAGAGCGCCGGCGACATCCTCCGCACAAAGAGAAAAGGGGAGTTCATTAGTTGTTTTGTATCTTGTTCTCATTAAAAATATTCCTTTCAGTTTTTACTTGTTTTTCATAGAGTTGTTATTATTACTGTTAAACTTTGCTAATTTTCCTGCTTTCTACTTTGCTATCGAGCCATCTACCAAACAATCAAATGAATCCCCCCCTTAAATAATTTTCAATATTCGTTAGCTTTATAATTTGAAAATAAAAAAACCGTTACAAAATGAAATTTCTACCAGTATTAATTTGTGTGCTTCATTTTTTGTAACGGTCAATTGCCAAGGGATTCGAAACCTTATTAACGTTTCGAACCATCCAGTATTAAATTATCAAATTACAAGTTGCTATTGCCGGATGTACTAATGAGTTCAAAATTGAACTAACTATTACATCTGTACTGATTATATCTAATGCTTGACAGGCAGTCAACGGAAAACTAGAATAAGTATTACATTTATCACTTATCGTTAAATTGTCTATTATCTATTATCGTTATTTTGGAGGAATAAGAAATGCTACTGGCAAACGTTTATGTCAAAAACAGCAAGATTTATCTACACTACGAAAAAGCTAATTTCGGGGGAAATTCCGAAATATGTTACGATATCGGCAAGCATCTTATGCAGTTTTTAGCAATGGATATTGAATGTGTCAGGGATCAATACCGAAAGATTTCAAAACTTTTTAGCACTCCCGGTGTTTCAATAAATAGACTTTTTGCCTGCTCAAATGAGATGGACAGATTTTGTCCGTACCTTCATTTCTACACGCAGGCGCTTAGAAAATTCTGTCTTGGTTTTCGCAAACACTCAAGAGATGCCAGCTGCTTGCTGGTTTTATTTGCTAATGATTACAGATTCGATAATTATGAAATGACACATGAGTTTGTGGAAAAATGCTTTGTCAGATATCCCAGATGGACTCCTGGATCTGAATACGCAAATATGATTGATGCTCTTAAGATGGAAGAGGCTATTGAACTTGCCATATCAGTGCTGATGCATGATATCACAATCAAACGCTACAGATTGAGAGAGGAAATTGAATTTATCATAGATAAGAATATAAACACAAAAGAATTTACTTTTATTCAAAAACTATACCTTATGGATTTTCACCAAAATACATACGGCAGGTCATTATTATACAGGTACCCCAAATTAACATCCCGACTCACTCCTAATACTGATGTATTGAATGGGCTGAACAATTTGAAAAAAATAAAGGAAGAAATAGTAAAGGGGAATATAGATGTTGTGAAAATGCATTCTATTTCCTCAATTGATGAATTAATCCACC
The DNA here is from genome assembly GCA_964652975.1 of uncultured Oscillospiraceae bacterium. Classification (GTDB taxonomy): domain Bacteria; phylum Bacillota; class Clostridia; order Saccharofermentanales; family UBA5734; genus CAZZCN01. The sequence continues at coordinate 1,516 of CAZZCN010000090.1, forward strand.
TTGAATTAATCAGTATTATCGAAAATGAATTGACCATTAAGAAATGCAAATACTGCGATGAATACTTTGTACCCATCGGTCGCACTGACATTGAATATTGCACAAATACTAAATATGATGAGACTAGACCCTGCAATGAAATCGGTGCTATAAGGAACTACAACAAATCAGTTGTTTCAGAACCCGCCAATAAGCTTTACTTGAAAGCATACCGGCGGATGAACTCCAAGGTGCGCACTAAAAGAATTACACAACTGCATTTTCTGGAATGGTCCGATGAGGCCAGATCGAAACGCAATCTATGTAAAGAAGGCAAGATTTCTATTGATAAATTCGGGAAGTGGCTGGATGCGGATAAGGATATAAAGAAAAAAGAGTAACACAAAAGGTAATCGGAGAGTATAAATAATTTTGTGTAAACCTTCAGAAATATATATAATATATCTGGAGGTTTTTTATGGACAAAAAAATAAGAGAACTAATCACGAATTTAATCAGTGAGTTTGATTTAAAAACAACTGATGACATTCAAGACATGCTCAAAGACCTTATGAGAGGCACTATTCAACAAATGCTTGAAGGTGAACTTGAAAATGAATTGGGTTACGTGAAGCATGATTATGCAAGCAAGGAGACCGACAATTCAAGAAACGGATACAGCTCCAAAAAGCTGCGTTCAAAGTTTGGGAATTTTGAAACAAAGGTGCCAATGGATCGCAAAGGCGAATTCGAGTCACAGATTGTGAAGAAGAATCAGACTGAGCTTGGAGGTATTGAGCAACAGATTATTGTTATGTACACGAAAGGTATATCAAACAGGTATATTGAAGAGTTTCTGCGGAATCTGTACGGCGTTGAAGCGTCAGCATCTTTGATATCAAGGATTACAGACAGAATTCTGCCTGAAATGTTTTTTGCAAGTACTTTTTCCAAAAAGGGGATTTCTATCTTACAATAAACACGTATAGAGAAATAAAGTAAATATTGGAGAATAAATGAGGTTGGAACTTTATAAAACAAAATTATACACCCAAAGCGAAATCAAGGAAAAGCCCCTTCTTAACAACTTAAGCAGGGGCTTTGATTCGACTTTTTTATTTCAATTCTTTTTCCAATTCATTTATTTGCAAACTCAACTTTTCACGTTGAGACTTTTCATATGTTTCCCTTAACTGGTTTTTAAGCTTACCAATTTGTGTTTTAACTTCTGATGATTTTTGATTATCTACAGTAATGATCTGATTTTTTGTACTGTTCATCTTATCTTTATAGAATGGATCATCTGGCGATAGTTTTAGATCATTATCAAAATATTTTTTTACTAACTCAGTTTCAAAATCTTTCATAGCCTCATAAGAACAATCTTCATTATTATCTTTTCTTCTCTGTAATTCGTGTTCATATTCTTTTTCGAAAGCAATTCTATTTTCTACAGATAATCTTTGCTGATCAGTTAAATTAGCCACATCTTCTTGAGCTAAACCAGCTCGTTGAAAATCTTCTATGGTGTATTTGCCAAATATACCGTTGGTAGCAAAAACTGCAAATGAAGATGTTATTAATAATGCTATAATAACGATAAACATTAATATTTTTCTGTTTTTCAACATAATAAATCCTTAAATTATTTTATTGTATAAACAGTTCTTTGGTGATTAAAATTGGCTTTTTTTCGAAATATATCTCTTTCGTATTTATTTCTTTAGATGAATAGATTATCTGCCCATTATTACTCTGACCATAAGCCCAAAATGAATTTTCATTGTCAACAAAAAATTTTCCGGTTCCCTTTCCAAAGAATTTGCTTATTTTTTTAGTCAGATTAACTTTTCGGGGCTTGTTTATGCTACCCTGTTCCCCTAACAAAAGCTCATCATTTAAATTCATTCCACACGCATATAGCTCATTGTTTTCAGACATAAAATGAAAAACAGAGAAAACGCTGGAATAAATTTCTTTGACTTTAAAGTTTGAGTTGATCTTTTTAAAAGATTTTGAAGTTTCATCTGTTATACCTAAGCCGAGTTCACCATATGCATTTAGTCCTGAACTATAAATATTACCATCAATCGACAGAAGATAGATAGATGAATTCGCTGTTGCTATTTGTTTTACTTTAAAATCTAAATTCAATTTTCTAATTTTTTCACTTGTGTTGATATCTCCGAATTCGCCATATTCATTTTTACCACATACGTATACTTCATTATTATTTGTTAGAAATACCGAACCGCTACTTGTGGTTTTTATACTTTGAACATTGGATAAGTTAATTTTTTGTGGTGTAGGAACAAAATCATTATTAATAGTATAACCCAATGCGCCTCGATTGTTACCGAATGAATATACATCACCTTTTTCAGTAAGGATGAGGACGTGATCTAACGACAGAGACACATCAACAATGTTTTCAGTAAAATTAATTTTTTGAGGCTTATCGAAGATTTTGTTTATTAACATTTCCTGCCCCATTTCAAGAGAAGCACCCCATGAATAAATCGAGTTACTCTCTCCAACAGCAATACATGTTGATTGTCCTGCATCTATTAATTTGATTTTCTCCTCAAAATCTACGATCCTAGGTTTTTGATAGCTAACAGTATTACCTTGACCTAATTCACCATTCATGTTGTTTCCAGATAAAATTAAAATACCATTTTCAAGTAAAAACATAGAAATCAAATCTGATGAAACTATATTTTCAATTTTAAAATCAGTTATGCCTTTTATTCTTTCATCAATCGATTTATTAGGAGTAGATGAATTATTATTTGAAGTGTTGTTATTTGCAGAACTTTCATTTGCGTTTTTTTCAATATTACAGCCTGAAAGAAACACTAATAACATAATAATAATCGCTACAACTTTTTTCATAACATCACCTCAACCTTTACGGTAATTTTACATAGCTAGCAGGATTATCACGAGTATTTGAGCTAAAATTAGTTAAATGCTCATAATGCAGATGTGTTCCTGTAGAATTGCCAGTATCTCCACTTCTTCCGAGAAAATAGCCTCTTTCTACTGTTTTCGTACCTACAGTTGAAATGGTTCCACTATAATTACCTATTAATTTTGGTAAAGTAGATGCTGAGAATCCAAATGCAAAAAACGAAAGATGAGCATATCTGGAGCCTGTTCCTCCTGTATCATGCGGTAATTCAACATAATTACCATACTGAACAGTATATTGATTATTTCTAATATATCTTTTATAAGTAGCAAGCCCATTAGCAGTAGCATACAAAGGTTTAGTAACTAACCCGCCTGTCGTTCCGATATCTACTCCATGATGCATTGAACCGTTTCTCATTCCGTATGGACTCGTAATGACAGTTGTATTTAAAGCTATTGGTGGCGCATAATTATCCTTAGAAGTGTTTAATACTTGTTCAAATTGCCACTTTTCGTACCAAGCTCCGGAATAAGTTGATGTAAATATGTTTGTTCTACTGTCACTTGTATTGGCAATATTAATGACCTGATTAGGATAGGCCTTATTTTCAATAATATATAAACCATCATTTGTTGGCCATATTTTCCATTTTGAAGTATCCGAACCACTTGCAGTATATAAACATACATTACTAGGGTTATCTCCTACACTCCATCTGTCTAAATAACAATATGTGTCGGATTCTGGCTGTAAATAATAATATCCATCACCTGCATCTAAAAGTTTCCATCTTTGACTAGAATAATTGCCGAACCAAATTCCCTCAACATTTGCACCGTTTCCGCTAGTTGTATAAACGTCCATATATCTCGCGTGAGATTCATTTCTAATGTAATATACACTTCCAATATTTAATTTGGGAGCTCTTGGAACTGCAGCAAAAACTTGAGATACAGGAGTAATGCTTAAAATCAAAACAAACGCTAATAAAAATAAAAATATTTTTTTCATAATTTTTCCTCCTTTTAATTTTTTGATCGTTTTGCGCTTATACACACTCAGATTAAAAAACATGAGAACAAATTACATAATAACAATTGAGTGTGCAGAATTAATAAAACATTTCAACCACCTAATCCTTTCATTAATGTATAATATAGTAATATTTATTGCATTATATGTCATAGTGCACATACTGTCAACAATAATCGAAAATTACTTGTTTATTATACCTTATAGTCACAAATCATCTGAAAATAAATGACGCTTATTAGATTGAAAAATGGATATTGCTTATAGTAGGTACATTGCAAAAAGTTGGTACATTCAGCTCATAAAACATGGTACAAAGCTCCTGAAGAAGAATATAATTGAAATTTGCTTTACGTTCAAAGTTACGTTCAAAGTTACGTTCAATAAATACGATTTTATTACTAGTCGGGAAAAAATAAAAAATCCATATTTTGCTCTAATAAGACAAGAGATTATGGAAATAGTTGAAAACTACATGCAGATCAAGAGCTGCAAATATTGCAACCTGCATTTCGTCTCCCTCAGACTCACTGACATTGAATACTGTATAAATAATGCATACGATGAGACCAGACCCTGCAATGAAATCGGTGCTATTAGGAATTACAACAAGTCAGTTGTTTCAGAACCTGCCAATAAGCTTTATTTGAAAGCTTACCGGCGGATTGAAACGCAATCAGTGCAAAGAAGGCAGGATTACTCTTCAGGAATTGGAGTCATGCCTGGATGCGGACAAGGGTAAAAAGGATAAAAGTAATATATAAAAGGTTAAATGATAATAGTTGTTAATGTTGTGGAAGCAGGAAGTGGACTGTTAAACATTTTAAAATATATCGAAAAATAAGTTTCTATTCTTACTGTAATTCTCAAATTTCTTTCGCACAACGCTAAAGTTGATTAGCAGATACTAAAGAAAATAAACTGGTTATTTTCCGCCAAAACAATAGTAATAGAGATACTGGCTGCTGAACATATTTTCTTGATAAAGTCGGAAATTATATTGCAATTTATACAAATCAATCATTAAACTTAACATTAAGAAAAAACATATTGACAACAAATTAAATTAGTGCAATACTTACAATATTAAGTAATTATTCTTTATATGTTTTAATTTTCAAAATATATGTGCTTTTTTCAATATAAAATTAAATGCTTCTGTAACAACGGCTTGTTAATTTCAAATGGAGAATTAATGTATGAAAAATTCTAAAATAGAGTCTTTTATAAAAAGTAAAGATCCAATTAAAATTCAATAAAAGTCACCACTATTAATATGACCAATGTTTCGTATGTTAAAAAAATAAATATATGGGAGGGTTATAAAAATGAAAAGAATAAATTTGTCAGGTATTATGTTTACTTTTGTAATAATTTGTACAATATTACAACCTAATTTTGCTCATGCCATCGATATGGAGCCAGAAACAGGTAGTATACCAAGCCAGCAATATGTTTCCTCTACATTTAAAGTAGATAAAGGTTATGTTGCTAATGTGGAGGCTAAACAGAAAATTGCAGAAAATTTTTATAAAGCCACAATATCTGGCAATCAAGAATTGGCTCAACAGTATAAATCACAATTTGAAAAATTCTCAAATCCACAGCAATATTTGGCAAAAACAAATGAAAACGCAAATAGAATGACAACTTATACTTTGTTATCTTCATGGAGAATTATGGACTTGTATCAAGTACCACAAGAAAAAACTTACTATTGTGGATGTGGTGCAGCAAAAAGCATTCTAGATAATATCGGAATAATCAAAACACAAACTGCATTAGCTAGTAGCAGCTATTTGAAGACTGAAACATATGGTAGCACACCTTGGTATATTTCAAATGGTAACGAGTTTTCTCAATTTCCAATGGCAACTACACTTATGAATATTCAGTACGAAGTTGGTAATTCAGCTTTCGGATATGTTCCTTCACCTTTGGGAGCTGCCGGATCGAATCCATTGACAGTAGATCAATGTAAATCATATGTTATGTCTACAACCAGTGCTTTTGATGATGGCTACGGTGTAGCAGCGTGCGGTCAATCTAAAAATGTTTCTGGGTATAGATTACCTGGTTATCCTGCTCAGACAATCGGGCATTGGATTGTAAGTGATGGTTATATGAATAGCGGAAATACGATTTGGATTGTCGATCCAGCAAAGTCAAGTGTCGTTAGTTGGTCGGGAAGTATTTCAGCATATTATAATATCTCAGCAAGTTTATTTAGAAATTTTATACAGCCAAGAGGTATTATTTGGTGATTGATATTATAAGTGAATAATTATTTGTTGTAATTAATTTAGCACTTCTCATAATTTAGCATGATCTAATTACAGGAGGATTTATGAGATGATATTTAGAAACTCAAGTATATTAGTAGCTTTGGTGGTAATGCTATTATTCACTTCTTGTTCGAATAATAATACTGTCGATGAATCAACTTTGCCTGTCTTAAATGAATATGATTATCTGAATACCGATGTTGTTTCAGCAGATGAGTATATGATGTTCTATAAAAAAACAGCGAAGTTTTCTGAAGAATATAAGGGAGTAAAACTTAAAGACATCAGCCATATTAAAAAGCCGGAAAATGCATATATTCAAGCTGTAGATAACAACGGTAATATTTATTATTGTGTTGATGGAAATGACAGTGTTGATACAATTGCTGAAATTATGTCTTACAATTTAAAATCTCAAAAACTAATTTCTTTAATTAAGCCTGATAATATGAATAACTGCACAGTTGTTTCAGTTAACGACAGATATTTAATTTGGGTGGAGGACGAAAACGCTAACTGGCAGAAAACAAGCATTCACATATTCGATCTACAGACAAAAGTAGATATCGAATTTTATAAGTACACTTTAGACCCCAAAACAAAGCTTACCTATACTTCATTGTTTAATAACCCTGTCGTGATTGGAGACAAGGTCTATTTTGATGATGTAGTAACAAAAGATGCTAATGATATTTATAAAATACAACTCTTAACTTATGATATCAGACGACAAAAGATTTCAAAAGCATATGATCAGGCAAAAATCCCTATGGAATACAAAGGGAAATTAGCCTGGTTATCAATGTCTGCTGATAAAAAGAACAGTATATTTTGCTCGAATGCAGTCAAAGAAATAGGAATTGTAAAATCTGCAACCCGTTTGGGGACTGTTTATTCCTCCTGTAGGGATGTGATAGTGACGAACGATTTTCTGTCAAAAACATTATTCGATAGAATTATGAACAATTTTAAATCTGGCAATAAAAAATCTGTTAATTTCAAGGATACAACCAATGATCCATCAATATCATCGTATGGGATTAAATTATATATAGGCAAACAAGTTATACCAATTATGGTAGTAGAAAATGGATTTGCAACGAATGTTGTTACCAACGGCAGTATAATTGGATGGTATGGATCATCTATAGGTGCTCCTATGTTTTATGATCTTATTAAAGACAAAATTATATATATAGATAACTTAAAAGTTAGTAAATTTTCAGGGTATGGCATTACACTATGTAATAACTATGTGATATTGAGATATGCTGAGGATACTGAGGGTGCTGCTGAACAAACATTGTTATGGTCACTTAACGAAGCAAGCGAGTGATTAATATAGTATTTCAATTGGACCATGCTGATATTAGTTAAATTGAAAAGTGTAAATAGTAATATTGAAGTGTACTATTTTGAAAATGTCATCCAAAACTTCCTTCAATCGGACGATAATCGCAAATTTACACACATAAAAAACACCCCTACTTCGTTGAAAAACAATGGAATATTTGACATTTAATGGCATTGATGAGTTTTACAAATACACTGTATATAGGGGTTTGAGACTATATGTCACAATTGGCATATAGTAAAGCAGTATGTCATAACCCGGCAGTTTGTTAAATATTCTTACAATAGACCGGATTTGAGTCAAAAGACTCGACCGAACCGAGCCTATAGTACTTTCACTTTTTAGGAAATTATATAAAATATGAGTTTTATGTTCAACTTACATTATATAAATCCTATATTTTACCAGCTGAGAAAATTTGCTTGCTATTTTTTGAGAAAAAACCGATGAGTAAAACTCCCATCGGCATAAATGCAGGATTAATACGTGCGGTTATTAGCGTTCCTGTTCTTTCTGACGCTCCTTTTTATGCAGCAGTGTCAATGAATGGTCGAGTATGTGTTCTTTGCGTTCTGCTAGCATGGTTTTGTAAAAATTCTTATACAAATCGCTGATGAACGGTGTTTCATCAATAATAGCGTTGATTTTACTCATATCAATTCTTGCCGTAATGCTCTTTAATGCACGGTTACAGTCCTTGAATTTCAAGGATGAAATGAATTTAAAATAATTAATTCGACTGTCGTTGTGCTTAATTGCGGAGGTTGGAATCTCAAATATACGGTAATTAATTTCCTTTTCGTCTCTCAGAATTTTTTCTATTAAACTCTCGTCTGCCTGTGGATATAGGCTGCTGCCACAATCAAATACAGGGGCTAAAGTCATTTCATCCGCTTTTGTATCATAGAGAAATCCCCAGTTACCGTTATGACGGTCCCAGTTGCCGATAAAAGCATCCACAATAAACATATCCCAAAATCGGTTGGAAAGAACTTGCGGATCTACAGCATTTTGCTCACCAAATGCGAGAAGAATATCGCTTAGTTCTGTTCCGTATCCGTTCCTTTCAGAGTCGATGATCTGGTTCTTTAACGATGCAAAATCTTGCAATGTTTTGCAATCAGTAGTGAAGTCCTTGCAGGCAACAACTACCTTGCGGTCACCTTTTGCAGTTGTATAGATTCCGAGAATAGTATTCTGAACAGGGATACCCACACTTTCAAAAATCTTACAACCGATATGTTCACAGATACAACTGTTGCTATAACTCATTTCGTTATTCTTTGTTGGATGCGGAGGAAACTTGAGCATATACTGTTCTCCTTCATAAACAACAGAAATCTTGCTGCCGTTTGCTCCGGCATAAGCCTTTTTCCTCATCGGTAGGTCTGTAAAATTTATCATGTCATTTCTCCTGGTTTATTCGTAAATATTTTTCTCTTAAATACCATGCTTGCTCACTGCTGATAGCTTTGCCTACTTCGGCCGTGTTAATGTCACTTTGCAATTCACAGAAATCGCAGTCAAGATGAAGATAGTCCTCACCATTATCAAC